>JAVVSB010000026.1:0-26538 GCA_036654415.1 Mucinivorans sp.
CGCTGCGGAGCCTCTGGCCACCCTGAGTGCCGCCTGCCTTCAGGCGCGGAATATTCCAGGGCATGACACCATCTATGTCAACATAGAGCCAGGCGACTATTTTATGAAACAACCGCTGATACTGACCGCTAGCGACACCCACCCCATTATCTTCCGCGGCACTCCAGGAGCCAGGGCCACATTCTATGGAGGCACGAAGATAGAGGGGTGGTGGAGAGACTCTCTGGGGCGTTTCCGAACCACCATACCTGAGGTCCTGGGCGGAAACTTTAACTTTGAGCAGCTGTGGATAAACGGCACCCGAGCCACTCGCGCCCGCACCCCCAACACCGAATGGATGGCAGTTCTCTCCTCAAAAGAGAACGTTTACCAACCAGGTGACAATCGATTAGCAGCCTTTGCCACTCAGCAGATAGATGTTGACCCCTCGACAATAGAGAGTCTGCGCGGGCTAACCAACGAGCAGATGGAGCGTGTTATGGTGATGTTCTACCACAAGTGGGACGTGACACGCAAGGGGTTGGCCTTTGCCGTGCCCGACTCAGGTCGTATCTTCACTGTGGGCTGTGGCATGAAGCCCTGGAACCGTATCGGTGGCGGGAGTCGTTTTATCCTCGAAAACTACCTTGGAGCACTGGATGCCCCTGGTGAATGGTTTTTGGATAGAGCCAACGGCGAGTTATACTACATTCCGCGCAAGGGCGAAACTATCGAGAACATACAGTGTATAGCACCTACACTCAGACAGTTAATCGTCATTAATGGTCGCGAAAACGCCCCTGTGTGCGACAAGATATTTACCGATATTAACTTTGCGGTAAGCTCATACATCATGCCCACCTACGGCAACGAACCGATGCAAGCCGCCGCTACCATCGAAGCCGCCATCATGGCCGACTATGCCCAAGGGGTGATATTTCGCAATTGCAATATCCAGCATACAGGGGCATACGCTATATGGTTGCGTCGCGGATGTGTAGATAATAAAATAGAGCGGTGTTACATTGCCGACCTAGGTGCTGGCGGTATCAAGATTGGCGATGTGATGATGCCCGCATGGCCCACGGCTCTCTCTCAGCGTAATATTGTGGACAACAACATCATAACCCATGCAGGATACGTATTTCCTTGTGGGGTGGGTGTTGCCATGCTGCACGCTGCCAATAACCGCGTGACACACAACGAGATTGCTGACATACGCTACTCTGGGGTGTCGGTGGGGTGGTTCTGGGGTTACAATGCGACAGATAAGAAGTCGGTGGTGGTGCTCGACGATGGCTCCACTGATTTTCGTCCCTTGGTGAGCCCTTCGGTTGGTAATGTAGTGGAGTACAACCACATACATCATATAGGATGGGGCGAACTCTCTGATATGGGTGCCGTTTACACCCTTGGCCAATCACCTGGGACTAGGGTCTCCAACAATGTGATACATGACGTCTACTCGTACGACTACGGCGGATGGGGTCTATATACCGACGAGGGTAGCACTGATATTGTGATGGAAAACAATCTGGTCTACGGCTGCAAAAGCGGTGGATTCCACCAGCACTATGGCAAAAACAACAAAATTCGGAACAACATCTTCGCCTTTGGCCACTACCAACAGTTGCAGTTCACACGCATTGAGCCGCATCGCTCGCTAGATTTTACGCACAATATAGTGTTGGGAGATTGCGGAGTGATGCTTTCGGGACCATGGGCCGAGGCAGATATCTTTATGGATAGCAACATCTATTGGGATATGCGTCCCGACACGGTCAAATTCCGCGGCATGACATTCGATAAATGGCAGCAAAACGACGACAAGAGCTCGATACTAGCCGACCCCATGTTCCGCGACCCACTCCATGGCGACTTTACATTCAAAAATAACAAAGCCATTCGTAAAACAGGATTCAAACCGTTCGACTATCGACTATGTGGGGTCTATGGCTCGGCCGAGTGGATAGAAAAAGCCAAGATGGATTCAACCATACATCAGGACTTCGTTAATGTGATACTAAAGCGCGAGAAAGAGCACAGTCGCATATATGACAAGTAAAAGAGGAACACCCTCTTGGCAAGGTCGCCAAGAGGGTGTTCTCTTTTGGACAGATGGGGGGAGCGAATGTGTTTTCTTTAGAGCCGTTCGGTGTGGGTGAAGTAGGGGAAGTGGAGCCCTACGGGGGGTTCCCGAAAGAGGCCGTAGACGGTGGAGCCTGACCCCGATAGTGAGCTGTAGATGGCCCCCGAGGCGTAGAGTTGTTCTTTGAGCAGACCCAAGAGTGGTAGCCGTGCAAAGACCGACTCCTCGAAGTCGTTCTTAAGTCTTCCGCGCCACTGCTCCACTGGGCGACTCACTATCTGGGCCACCGACTCTGGTCCGTTTTGGTGGGTGGTGATGCCCGCATAGGCTTGGGCTGTGCTGACCCCTATGTCAGGTTTTACCATATAAATGTAGTAGCCCTCTAAGCAGAGTTCCACCGTGGTGAGCCGCTCACCACGCCCCTGGGCCCACGTTGGGCGCGGGTGTACAAAAAAGGGGGTGTCGCTGCCTATCTCGGCAGCGAGGCTCTCCATTTGAGTCTCATTAAGCCCCAAAGACCACATTTTGTTACACATACTCATCACCGCCACCCCGTTGGCCGACCCTCCGCCCAGCCCAGCACCCATAGGCACCTGCTTGTGCAGGTGGATACGGCCGCACCCCACGCCGTAGCGCAGCTGCATAAGCCTCAGGGCACGCATACATATGTTTTGAGAAGGGGGACACTCCACCACAAGGCCGCTCTGCGAGAATTCGTTGTCCGCAGCCTGGCTCTTTTGGAGCTCCACCACATCCGCTAGTGCGCGGATTGGATACATAATAGTTGATATTTCGTGATAACCATCTGACCTAAGGCCCAAGATATTGAGCCCCAAGTTTATCTTGCATGGTGTCACCTCTACCATGGCTCTACTTTTCGAGGAGCATCAAGTCGCAACCTATATCGCTGCGCGAATATTTATCGGTGTATGAAATTTGGTTCACTGCCGCGTAAGCCCTCTCTCTGGCCTGCGCAATGTTGTCACCCAGGGCCGTGACCGCCAACACACGTCCGCCAGCAGTGCTCACCACATTGCGCCGTTTGACGGTGCCGCTGTGGTAGACCATGGTCTCCATGCCGAAGTAGGTGTTGAGCCCCTCAATGGGGTAGCCCTTGGCGTAGGATTCGGGGTAACCGCCCGATGTACAAACCACCGTAAGGGCTGTTTGGGGGGTAATTTCGATGGTCTTTTCGTCGAGTGTCCGGTTGACAATGCCGTCAAAAAGGTCCACAATATCGGAGGTTATACGTGGCAAAATAACCTCGGTCTCGGGGTCACCCATACGCACGTTGTACTCTATGACCTTGGGCTGCCCATCGCAATTGATAAGGCCAATAAAGACAAAACCTTTGTAATCAAGAGCATCTTCTATTATGCCATTAATGGTTGGCTCCACCACCTGCAAGCGTACCTTCTCCATAAACTCCTCTGTGGCAAAGGGCACTGGCGAGACGGCTCCCATGCCGCCCGTATTGAGCCCTGTGTCGCCCTGGCCCACTCGTTTGTAGTCCTTGGCCGAGGGTAATATCTTGTAACCCACCGAGTCGGTGGCCACAAAAACCGACATCTCAATACCGCTTAGAAACTCCTCGATAACCACCTTGACTGAAGCATCACCGAACTTTTTGCCTACAATCATATCGCGCAACTGCTCCTTGGCCTTAGTCAAGTCATCTATAATAAGCACTCCTTTGCCCGCAGCCAACCCGTCGGCCTTGAGCACGTATGGCGAAGAGAGACTCTCCAGGAACTCATACCCCTGCTCCAGTGTATCGCTCGTGACGGTGAGGTAGCGGGCAGTGGGGATATTGTGACGCACCATAAAATCCTTGGCAAAATCTTTGCTTCCCTCAAGGGCGGCCGCAGCCCCCGAGGGGCCAAGCACAGCTATATGACGTATATCTTCGTTCTCGATAAAGAAATCTTTGATACCCCGAACCAATGGCTCCTCGGGGCCCACCACCACTAAGTTTATGTGGTTGTTGACCACAAACTGACCCACGACCGAAAAATCCAAAGGGTTAATATCCACATTCATGCCGTAGCCATCGGTGCCTCCGTTGCCAGGGGCGATAAAAAGACGGCCTAATTTGGGGCTTTGGGCTATTTTACGTGCAAAAGCACATTCACGTCCGCCTCCGCCAAGCAACAATATATTAACTGATTCTGGTAATTTCATAGTGAGTTGTGTAAAATTCCATAGTGGTTAAAAAAAATCTTCTTTCCATTACAGAGGCAAAGTTAAGAAATTTTATCTAATTTTGTCATAATAATAGAAACATTTAATACAAAAAACTATGCGAAAAGCAGTTCTGGCATTAATAATCACCATTCTGACCACCCCTTTGGTTCGTGCCGATGAAGGTATGTGGTTACTACCTTTTATTGGTAAATACAATATTAAGCAGATGCAGCAGATGGGTTTCCGTCTGTCGGCCGAAGATATATATTCGGCCAACAAGCAGTCACTTAAGGATGCAATAGTGATTTTTGGTGGTGGCTGCACAGGCGAGGTGGTCTCGGACCAGGGGTTGGTCTTCACCAACCACCACTGTGGTTTTGGCTCGATTCAGAAGCTCTCCACCTTTGAAAAAGATTACCTCAACCAGGGCTATTGGGCCCCCACCCTTGGTGATGAGCTCCCAGCCGAGGGGCTAGCGGTGACCTTTATCCGCCAGATAGAGGATGTGAGTGCACGTATCTTGCCTGCCCTAAAGGGGCTGGCGGGGCACGAACGAGACAGCGTGGAGAGTGCCATCATCTCGACCTTGGTCAAGGAGCAGCCCAAGCAGAATGCCAATATTTCATTTCGCATCGTGCCCATGTTTGGCGGCAACCAATACCTGCTCTTTGTGCAGGAGCGTTTTGGCGATGTGCGTTTTGTGGGGGCTCCACCCCAGTCGGTGGGCAAGTTTGGTGGCGACACCGACAACTGGATGTGGCCTCGTCACACGGGCGACTTCTCGGTTTTCCGTATCTATGCCACTCCAGACAACCAGTCGACAGAGTCATATAGCGCGCAAAATGTGCCCTACAAACCCAAGACTCACCTCACCGTTTCGACCCGTGGCATCAAGGAAAACGACCCAGCCATGACCATTGGCTTCCCCGGCTCCACAACTCGCTATATGACCACCTGGGAGATAGACAATCTACTGGAGGTTGAAAACCCCATCCGCATCGATGTGCGTGGAGCCAAACAGGCTATATGGTGGGAGCAGATGTGTGCCGACCCCAAGGTTAGACTTCAGTATGCCAACAAGTATGCTGGCAGCTCCAACTACTGGAAAAATTCTATCGGCAAGAGCCGTGGCCTGCTCCGTCTGGATATTCGTGCGCGCAAGCAGGCCCAGCAGGATGCCTTTAGCGTGTGGGTGGCCCAGAGCCCCGACCGTGTGGCCAAATATGGCCAGGCCCTACCCCTTATCGAGCAGGCCATGAAGCAGCAGCGTCTCTCCATGCGTGGTTATATGTTGGTTCGCGAGGTGCTCTCAGGTACGGAGTGGCTTACTCTAGCCTCACAGGTTGGGCAGATGATAGAGCACGCTAAGGAGCCCGAAAGACTTTACGCTGGTTTGAAGGAGTATGCCGACTCCTTCTTCAAGGACTATAACGCCGCCACTGACCGCCTGGCCTCCAAGAAGTTATTATCGCTCTTGGCCGACTCCATGGCTCAGGGTGAGTTGTTCCCCTATTTCGACAAACAGGTGCGTGGGCAGGTCGATAAATTTATAGATGCCCATTTCGATAAGAGCCCTTTCACAGACAAGGACCGTTTTATGGCCCTTATCAACCCCGCTGGGGTTAAGAAGCTCTCCCGTGAACCTATCGTTTCGCAGCTGGCCATGCCTCTGGTCGCTCAAGGTCAGCACTCCAGAGAGCTCCTTATGGCCACAAACGAAGCTTACAGTCAGGGCCACCGCCTCTATATTGCAGGTCTGATGGAGATGGAGCCTGAGCGCGCCTTCTACCCCGATGCCAACTTCACCATACGTATGAGCTACGGTAAGGTAGCCCCTTACAAGGCGGCCGATGCTGTCCACTACCACTACCAGACCACCCTTGATGGGGTGGTGGCCAAAGAGGACAAGACAAATCCCGATTTTGTGTTGTCGCCTCGCTTGCGCGAACTTTGGAGTCAGAAAGATTATGGCCGTTGGGCTGTCGATGGCACTGTGCCAGTGGCTTTTCTCACCACCAACGATATTACGGGTGGTAATTCGGGTTCGCCCGTGCTCAATGGTCAGGGACAACTTATTGGACTAGCCTTTGATGGCAATTGGGAGGCCATGAGTGGCGATATAGCTTTTGAACCTGATTTGCAGCGTTGTATCAATGTTGATATACGTTATGTGCTCTTTATTATCGACAAGATGGCCTCTTGCAATAGGTTGATAGAGGAGCTCACACTGGACTAACCTCCCCCAGGACTGCCCCTGCGAGGACACCATACAAAACCATATACAATTGTTAATTAGCCTATTTTTACTTGCCGCCGTCTCCATACTCTTTGTCTGTATAAGTCCTCGGCGTGACTTTGTGCTCACCAGTGGCTTGGCCTACTTTGTGGCCCAAGGGGCTTTGGCGGCCTATGCGGTGAACCATATAGGCAAGGTGGAGTTGGCATTTTTTGAGTTTGATGCTCTGGGAGTTACCTATTTCTGCCTGATGGCGGTGGTGGGGCTGCTGGTGGCTTGGCGTAGTTTTGGCTACCTTAGTGGGGCCCCTTTGCGTCACTGTAAGATATATTTCACGGCTCTGATTTCCCTTTCGCTCTCGGTGGTTGGGGTCTACCTAAGCCAAAACATAGCCGTGGGGTGGATTTTTTTGGAGGCCACCACCATCGCCACGGCCGCCTTGACCTACCACCGCCGTACCCGCCACTCGTTGGAGGCCACCTGGAAGTACCTCTTTGTGAGCTCTGTGGGCATCGCCATCGCCTATCTGGGCATACTGCTGCTAAGCACCTCGATACCCGAGGGGGGCTCGCTCAACTACAGCTCACTTTCGCAGGCCGTCATGGTTGGTAATCCGCTCTATATGAAGCTTGCTTTTATCTTCCTTTTGGTGGGTTATAGCACCAAATTGGAGCTTTTCCCGCTCTTTACCGTGGGGGTGGATGCCAACCACGAGAGCCCCGCCCCCTGTTCGGCCTTTATCTCCTCGGCATTGGTGGGGGCGGGCTATGTGTCGCTCATTAGGGGTTACCACCTCTTTGGCCATATAGCTTGGGTGCGCAGTGTACTGCTTATCGTGGGGGTCATCTCGTTGATTTTGGCGGCCGTCTATATCGGGCGGACGGGTAATTTCAAACGGCTTTTTGCCTTCTCGACCCTCGAGAATAGTGGTCTGGTGGCCCTGGGTTTGGGGTTGGGGGGTGTGGGGGTATGGGCCGCTGTGCTCCACTCCATGGCTCACACCCTTATCAAGGGGGTCATCTATCTGCAACTTTCGGTTGTGGGACGTATGTATGGCAGTTACAAGGTGGGCAAGATAGGTAACCTGATGAGGGCCGACCCCATGGGTGGGGCGGTGATGGTGGCGGCGGTGGTAGCTCTGTTGGCCATGCCCCCCTCGGTGCTTTTCCGTACGGAGTATATGATGCTCTCTCAGATGGCCTTCGAGGGCCAGTGGTGGTTGATACTACCTGTGGTGGCGGCCCTGTTGATGGTGATGTATTGGTTGCTGATGAAGATTTTTGTGATGCTTTATCGACCTTCCGACCTCACTTTGGTGGATATGGAGAGTCGTAACCCGCTCTTTTCGGGTGTGTTACTGCTAGTGCTTTCGGCCACTTTGGTGGGTGGGGTGTGGCTGGGGCCTGAGTTAGAGAACCTTATAACTGTGATTTCTTATGCCAAATAGCCACCTTACCCTCCAGCGGGGGCAGCGACGTACCTTTGCCCTGGATAGTATCCCCATACTCTCTTTTGACCATTTTCAGGCATTTCTAAAAACAGGGCTCGCGGGTGAGAATTTCCCTTTGGCCTATTTTGCCCACCCCAGAGGTTCTAAGCTTCAGTATATTATGGTCATCGCCTCGGGCGAAACTCTCTTTTTGAGCTCTTTTATGGCCGACAAGGGGGAGCCTCAGAGCTCGCTAAGTGCCACCTATGCCAGTCTGCAATTTTTTGAGCGCGAAATCACCCATAGCCACTCGGTAACCTTCATTGGCCATCCGTGGCCCAAACCTGTGCGTGGCCAAACCGATAGCTACCCATTTGAGCGGGTCACCAACCCCGCCTACCACCTTGTTAATGTGGGGCCAGTACATGCTGGGGTCATTGAGCCAGGGGTTTTTCGGTTTATCTGCCATGGCGAAAAGGTTATCAACCTAGAGTGTGCCTTGGGTTATCAACATCGTGGTGTGGAACCATTGATAGTGAGCAGCAAGAATAATTTGCGCCGCCTCTGCCTGGCCGAACAGGTGGCCGCGGGTAGCACCATAGGCCACAGCCTGGCCATGGCTCTACTTTTGGAGCAGGGGGCCGCGGTGCAAGACGAACTTACACTGGAGCGTATGGTGGCCTTGGAGATGGAGCGAATGGCAGGCCATTTGGGGTGTGTGGCGGCCCTCTCAGGTGACGTGGCCTACCAACTGGGGTTGGTGGCCTGCCAGGCACTGCGCACGGTGGTCATCAACACCATGCAGCTATGGTGTGGCAACCGCTTTGGGCGCACACTCATTCGCCCTTTTGGCTCTTTCTATCCGCTGGGGCAAGAGCTTATGGAGCGTGTTCAAGAGAATTTGGGGGATGTGAACTCTCGGATGCTCTCGGTGAGTCACAATCTACTCAATATGCCAACTCTACTCTCGCGTTTGGAGGAGGTCTGTACCATCTCCCCGCGTGAGGTGCTCTTGCTGGGCGGGGTGGGGGTGGTGGCCCGTAGCACAGCCATTGGTCGTGACTCACGGCAGGGGCTTAGTAACCTTAGTATCAAGGATTTTACCCCCGTGGTTTTTGAACAGGGCGATATGGTGAGCCGCCTAAAGGTGCGCCTTATGGAGATTCGTCAGAGTTATAAGTTCATCCAGGGGGCCCTTCAAGAGCTCAGAGCCAAAGGAGGTTCGAGGCCCCGTAGTGCGATGGATTATGGCAGGGCCCTAGAGCCCGACTCCATGACCTTTTCTCTGGTTGAGGGGGTTGTGGGCCCCATCTGCCATCTGGCTCTGACGGATGGGCATGGGGAGTTGGAGCAGTACAAAGTATATGACCCCTCGTTGCACAACTGGCCCTTGCTGGCACTCTCGATGCGCGGGGGGCAGATTTCGGACTTCCCACTGAGCAATAAAAGCTTCGAACTGAGCTATTCGGGCACTG
Organism: Mucinivorans sp.; assembly: GCA_036654415.1. Classification (GTDB taxonomy): domain Bacteria; phylum Bacteroidota; class Bacteroidia; order Bacteroidales; family Rikenellaceae; genus Mucinivorans. Next base: position 9,393 of record JAVVSB010000026.1, read on the forward strand.
ACCTATAACGAGTTGTTTTGAATGGTTAACAATTCAAAACAACTTCTTACATGGCTCAAAAAAGAGAGAGTTAAATTGTAAATTTTTTGCTGAAATCAATTTTTTTATTACCTTTGCCCGCTAAGCGTGAGCTTTAAATGCGTGGCATGGCTCATTAAAGTAGTAATTTTAATAATTTTTAACTCATATAATGGCATCTTTACAAACACTTAGAGACAAGGGCGGCGTGGTTGTCGCGGTTGTAATTGGTTTGGCTCTTTTGGCTTTCGTGCTGGGCGATATGCTCACCTCGGGAAGTACACTTTTTGGCGGTGGGGACCGTGTTGTGGCCGAAATTGACGGGCAGAAAGTCTCCATTGAGGACTACACCTCAAAAGTGGAATACCTGGGCACCATCCAGGCCATCAGCTCTGGTTCCGAGGCTTCGACCCCCGAGCAGACAGAAAACCTAAGAAATCAAGCATGGGAAAACTTCATCCGTTCAACGGCTTTGTTGCCTTCGTTCTCGAAGTTGGGCTTGACTGTGACGCCAACCGAGCTTCAGGCTCTGGTCTATGGCAACAGCCCCTCGATGATTATAGCTCAGATGTTCACCAACCAGCAGACTGGCATGTTCGACAAGGAGTATCTTCGCTCTTTTGTGGCCAATATTCCTAAGGACCAGACAGGACGTATGAAGATGTTTTGGGGTTACCTCCAAGACGAAGTGTCGGCACAGTCGGCCGTAGAGAAGTTCCGCGCCTTGGTTGACAAGGGCTCTTATATCACCTCGTTGGAGGTTCAGAACACCACTGCACTGCTTGAAAACAAATATGCAGTTCGCTTTGTGGCTTCGCGTTACAGTGCCACCTCCGACAGCCTTATTACGGTGGACGATGCCCAAATCAAAGAGTACTATGAGCAGCACAAAAATAGGTTCAAAAACATGACCGACAGCCGCGATATTGATTATGTGGTTTTTGACGCTCTGCCTTCGGCCATTGACTACCAAGATGCCGACAAATATATCAGTGCACTGGCCAAGGATTTCGCCTTGAGTGCTGACCCTATGACCTTTGCTCATGCCAACACTCAGGGGCAGGCCGACGAACGTTTTTACGCTCAGAGCGAGCTCACTGGTCCGCTTGCCGAGTTTGCCTTCACGGCCAACGACACCATGGTCTATGGGCCAACCCTTGAAAACGACCAGTACACCATCGCTCGTGTCAATGCCAAAGCCACCCTGGCCGACAGCATAACTATAAGCCATATTGTGGTGGCCGCCAAGGATAGCAAATTGGCCGACAGTCTGTTTGCAGTTTTGGGCAAGGATGCCACTAAGTTTTCTGAGCTAGCCGCTCAATATTCGGCCGATGGCGCCACCTCTAAGGTGGGGGGCTTGATTGGCACCATGGACCCTCAAACTTTGCAGGAGTCTTTCTCGGAGCCGCTTCTTAAGGCTAAGCAGGGTGATATTAAGCTTATCACCACGCCACAGGCCATCCATATTATCAAGGTCAACAACCTTATCGGTATGGGGCCAAAAATACAGTTGGCCACCGTTAAGTATACCGTTGAGCCAAGTGAGGCCACCCGTAGTGTAGCCTACTCGCGTGCCAATCGGTTTATGGGTGCTGCCTCGGGCGATTACGCACTCTTTAGCAAGGTTGCTGCCGACAGCTCGCTGAGCCCTCGTGCGGCCACTGTGGGGTCGAACCAGACCGAGGTTCAGGGGTTGAAGGATTCGCGTGAGATGATTACCTGGGCATTCAACAGTGGTGACAAGGAGAAGGTATCTAAGGTGCTTACCTTTGGTGATAGCTTTGTGGTGGCCGCTCTTAAGGGTGTCACCAATGCTGGTATCGCTCCTTTAGAGCAGGTTAAGGCACAGGTTCGTAATATGTTGGTACAGCAGAAGAAGGGTGAGTTGTTGGCCTCGAAGATGGCAGGTGCCACTTCGCTTGAGGCTTTGGCCGCTCAGCAGGGGTTGACGGTGGTTGAAGCTACGGATGTAGATTTCAACACTTTTGTGGCTCCAGAGGTGGGTCTTGACCCAGCTTTTGCGGGGGGTATTTGTGGTATGGATTCCACACGTTTGAGCAAGCCTATTGTGGGTAATGCAGCGGTCTATGTAGCTCAGATTATGGGTACTACTCCAAGTGGTGTGGTTGCTCAGGTCGAGAAGGAGCGTTTGAAGGCCGAGTCGCAGCAGAGTGCTTTTATGCTCTCTTATGCAGCTTTTATGGAGATGACCAAGATAAAGGATTTGCGTTATAAGTTCTACTAGAGAAGTAGGATATTTCACTATCATAGGAGGCCTCTTTTTATCTTTTGCAAGATATGAGAGGTCTCTTTTTTTGTGCTGAGTGTTGTGGCACAGAGGTCAGATGCCACTTTTAAGCGAAGATGCGCCAGCAGTTCGGGGAAAGTTTTAGGTGCTTTTTTTAAGTCACTTTTTTGACTTAAAAGATTGGTTATTAGTGGATAGCAATGTATCCCAAACACAGTAGATAACGATTTATTGACCTCTCTTATTCAATGATAGTATGTGCTTTGCATAATCAAATAACACAAGAAACAGCTCCTCTAGACCATGATGCCGCACACCGAACTGGTGGGGCTCATAGAGAAGGTTTCGCTTAGGGTGATGCCGATGGTGGGGGTGACGGCCAGGTAGTCAAAAACATGGGCCTTGAGCTCATGGTTGGGCACTATAGGGTAGCCGATGCCAGCCTGGAAGACGGGGCAGCCAAACTGCTCGCTAACCATATCCCGCAATTCGTCGGCAAAGGCCGAGGCCAGGCGGTCGCACAAAATTTGAGAGAGCAACTTGCCGTAATCATCCTGATAAAGGCCCTGATTCTCAACCGTCAAGGCAAACAGAGAGAGGTAACCATCTTTGGGGGCTACATAGTCGGCCAAGCTGTCGAAGGTGGTGGTCAGGTTGCGCCCCACGTGGAGCGTAAAGCGGCAACAGTTGCAGTCGCCCACCACTATATCTTCCTGCTGGGCGTGGGCCTTGACTATGGCGTAGACGGCACGTGCCGAGGCCTTTAGCTCTTTGAGCATGGCCTGGGCATCATCGAATAGCTCTTGGGCGTGGGCCCCCTTTGTGGGGTGGCTTAGGATTTCGGGGTAGCGGCCACGGAGGTCCCACTCCAGAAAGAAGTAGTTCCAATCTATGCGTTCGATGAGCTTAGAGAGTGGATAATCCAACAAGACTTGTTTGCCAATATGGGGGCTCTTGGGGTGGATTTCGTGGTGCGGAGCCCTCTGACGTGCATACTCCAAGGTTTGAACCGTGGCCTTCTGCTGCTCATATTTTTGGCGCATTATCTTTTGCTCGGCCTTGTATTGGTGTTCAAAGGTCACACCCCCCGCGCATATGTTGCCCAGCAGGCGCGAACAGCCTGCCGCATCCGAGGAGTGGGCCACCAACCCCCCGTAGAGCGGAGCTATGGCCACGGCCGTATGTAGGGCCGAGGTGGTGGCTCCACCCACACAGATGGGCACCCTGAGGGCCAACTTCTCGAACTCCGTGGCCACAACGCGCATCTGCTCGAGCGAAGGTGTGATAAGCCCAGAGAGCACCACCGCCACAGGCTCATGTTCGGCCACGGCCTCCACAATCCGCTCCACAGGCACCATCACCCCCAGGTCTATAACCTGGAAACCGTTGCATTCGAGCACTATGCCCACAATGTTTTTACCTATATCGTGCACATCGCCCTTGACCGTGGCCAGCACCACCCGCTTGCCGCCACTGCTCTGTTTATCCTTGGCGGGGGCCAGGGGCATCAGGGCTACTATCTGCTTCATCACTCGTGCTGACTTAACCACCTGGGGCAGGAACATCTTACCCTGTCCAAAGAGCTCGCCTATGTGGCCCATGGTGGGCATAAGAACCTTGTCAATAACCTCTAGGGCCGAGCCATATTGGGCCAAGCAGAGTTCTGTGTCGGCCTCTAGGGTGGTGCTGGAGCCCCCCATCAGGGCTTGGGCCATACGTTCGGTGGGGGTGGTCTCTTTATGGTTCTGCTCGCTCTGGCCATGCACGACTTTCTGCTGGTAGCTTAGCAGAAAGTCGGAGGCTGGGCCAAGGTTGCGGGCAAAGATGACATCGGTGACGGCAACGCTAAGTTCGGGCTCTATCTGGTCGTAAATCTGCAACATGGCGGGGTTCACAATGCCCATATCCATGCCCGCAGCAATGGCGTGGTAGAGGAAAACCGAGTGCATGGCCTCGCGCACGGCATTGTTACCGCGGAAGGCAAAGGAGAGGTTGCTCACCCCGCCACTCACCTTGGCATGGGGGCAGTTATGTTTAATCCACTCTGTGGCGCGAATAAAGTCCACAGCGTAATTGGTGTGCTCTTTCATGCCCGTGGCAATGGCCAAAATGTTGGGGTCAAAGACTATATCCTGGGGAGGGAAACCACTATTTACCAATAGCTTATAGCCACGTGCGGCCACCTCTATTTTGCGCTCATAACTCTCGGCCTGCCCCTGTTCATCGAAGAGCATGACCACTGCTGCCGCCCCGTAATCGCGCAGCAGTGTGGCGCGGCGCAGGAACTCCCTCTCCCCCTCTTTGAGCGAAATGGAGTTGACAATAGGCTTGCCCTGTTGGGTTTTGAGGCCCTGTTCCAGCACATCCCAATCAGAGGAGTCTATCATCACAGGCTGCCGCGCCACTCGCGGCTCGGAGCCCATAAGAATCAGAAAATCGCGCATGGCCGTCTGGGCATCAATCATGGGGGCATCCATACAGACATCCACCACCTGAGCCCCCGACTCCACCTGCTCAATGGCCACCGAGAGAGCCTCGTCGAAACAGTCGGTGCTGATAAGGCGCGCAAATTTGGCCGAGCCAGCCACGTTGCTCCGCTCGCCAATGTTGACAAAGTTGTTTTCGGGTGTGATATAGAGCGGCTCCAGACCAGCAAGGGTTGTGACGTAACTCTGTGGCACTATCTCACGCTCCTTGTATCTCCCCACCACCGCACGCAGGGCGCGAATGTAGTCGGGCCCTGTGCCGCAGCACCCACCCACAATATTGAGCAGTCCAGATTGCATATAGCCCTCCATGACGGAGGCCATCTGCTCGCCGCTCTCGTCGTAGCCCCCCATTAAGTTGGGTAGCCCCGCATTGGGGTGGGCCGACACAGCGCAGGTGGCCACCCGCGCCAAACGTTCCACAAATGGGCGCAGCTGCTGGGCTCCAAAACCGCAGTTCAGACCCACACTTATGGGCTTGCCGTGGATGATGCTATGGTAAAAAGCCTCGATACTTTGGCCACTTAGGGTGCGGCCTGAATTCTCTAGGGTGCAGGAAATCATCAGCGGGAAGTCGCGTTGGAGCAGTGTGTGGCGCAGGGCATAGATGGCTGCCTTGGCGTTGAGGGTGTCAAAAAAAGTCTCCAGCAGGATTATATCAACCCCGCCCTGGATTAGACCGTCAATCTGTGTGGCGTAGGCGGCCGCCAACTCATCGAAGCTCACCTTGGAGGCCATCAGGGTCAGCGACACCGAGGTGGGGCCAACCGACCCCGCCACCTGAGCCTTGCCCCCAAAGTGGTTCACCGCACGGCGCGCTATCTGGGCCGCAGCACGGCAAATATCGAAGGAGCTATCTTGAAGACCATACTCCCTGAGCGAAATGGCGTTGGCGTTGAAGCTGTTAGTTGAGATAATATCCGCCCCCGCCTCCAGGTAGCTTAGGTGGATGCGCTCCACCACCTCTGGCCTAGTCAGGCAGAGGTAGTCGTTGCACCCCATATATTGTTGACCTGCGAAATCGTCGGCCCCAAGGCCAAGAAGCTGAATCTGGGTACCAAAAGCACCGTCAAGTATTTTTATCATTTCGATGGGAAAAAAAGCATTTAAGTATTGTCAGAAAATCATTGCTATCTTCTTTTTGTATCTCTTTCGGGGATGTTTCTCGACTTCAAAACTTGATTTAGCCCGCTAAATCTTCGCCTTTAACTCGAAAAAACTGTTCCAAAATAGTCTCGAAAACAGCGCAATAATTTTTATCCACTACCTAAACTCTTGTGGTTGTCTATATTAGAAGCTATTTTTAATCTCTTTCCACCATTTTATTACCACCCTTTTTCCGCTGATTTTTGAGCTATAGTCCACTACTATCTCGGCAAATCATCGATGAAAATAGCCTCAAAAATAGCAGTAATAAAAAGTTTGATAAAAACAGCTTCTTAGAAGTTATCTACTCTATTGCCCACAAAAGTAATCAATCTTTGGCGAAACGACAATTATTGTGTAGCATAGATTGGTTTGCCCCTCTGGTCGACATCAATCCAGCTCTGTACACTCACCTGCGGAAACTCCACATGGTTGGCCTGGATGATGGCCTTGAAGCGGTATGAGTCGCCCGCAACAAGCTCACCGTTGGGTAGTGGTAGGGCCACCGAGTAGCTGCGCGAGGTGGCCTCGCCGTTGACCCTAACATCAAAACTCACCTGCAATGGCTCCGCGCTCCGAATGGGTAACATAATGTATTGTGCCCTAAGGCTATTGATGCCCATCTTGCTCACCTGACTATGATAGGTGGTTGTGGGGGTGATGATGCCCGTGGAGAGCGTCATGGCAGCCCCAGGCTTGGAGGCCCATATGTGGGCCATGGTGAGCTCGTTGATGGTGATGCCCTCTCCAGCTGCTACATCAAAAACCACTTGAGTAGCACTGTGGAGCAGCACAATGGGAATGTTGACCTGGCTCGCACTCACATCGTGCCCCGCGAGGGTCCACCAAAGGTAGTCCACACCGTTGAAAAGTGGCTCCGAGAGGCCATTGTTGAAGGTCAAGGCCGACAGAGAGAGACTCTCCGAAACGCCATAGAAGTTGTAGAGCCCATTGCTAAGGTACATTTTGTAGCCTCCGACCCCTGTCAGTACCCCCGCGGTAAGGGTCTGGTAGAGACCCTGGGCCGTGGCTACCCCTGTCTGTGGAGTCACAGTGGAGCCAAAGGCAAAGAGCTGCACTTGCGTGTTTTTGCCTAGTGCCGAGAGCGAGCGCGAGAGGTTGCGCCCTTCGACAGAGGCACTAAAAGTTACCAGAGCTGTGGGTTTATTGCTCTCGGGAGTGACCCCACCATTGCCCAAATCAGGGTAAAAGTTGATGGAGATGTCGGAGCAAGAGACTAAGAGTGCTCCTAGAGCCGCAATTGATAGTTGTGATAATAGATTGTATCTCATGGCTTTTGGTTTTTTAGTGTATATTAGTTATGTGAATTCAAGGGGAAAAGAGTGCTAAAAGAGCTATTTTTAAATAAGATTATTATGCTTTTGCACCAAGTTATCAGACAAAAAGAAAAACGACTTCTCTTTTTGGTGGTGGTTTTCAACTTTAATGATTTTGAGTATTATTATTAATAATTAATTTTTAACAAAACAATATGAAAAAAATACTTATGGTCATGCTTTCGCTGGCTATTTTAACAGGACTGAGCTCTTGTAACAAAGACAAAGAAGAAGGTACAAACTCTCTAGTTGGAACTTCGTGGGAGGGGAGCGTGTCGGCAGGTCCAGTCGCTTCAATTTATATGCTAAAGTTTGTTACTAACGACGGAGGTAATCTTAAGATTGGGGTCAAAGTTGGTGAAGAAGTAGTTGTATCAGAAGACTCTGATTTGCTATACTCTTTCAATGAAGGTACACGAACAGGTACTCTATCTAACTTAAATGGCGTTAGTCAACTTACTTTTGATGTAAAAGGCAATAAACTCACCATACATGCCACCGCTGCTACTATTGAGATAGTTCTGACTAAAAAATAGGGGCTATCAGAGATACTATTTTGAATAATTAGGGTGCAAATTTTGGGCCAAGCGTGCGCTGAAAAGCTATTTTAAAAAAAAATGTTATATCTTTGTACTGAGTTATTAAGGGGGTCGCTTCTAAAAATTAGTTTTTCAAGGTTGACCAGGTCGCAGAATAGGAGTTTGCTCATTGTAAATTAGGATTTTGCGCTCATTGGTCGAGTGAAGAAAAAGCAATTTTTAAGTGGAGTCACCTAAAATAAATTGGTTATGGGTTTCCTAAGAAACGGTTTAAATTTTGTTCATTGAATTTATTATGACTCATTTTGGTCATATTTTTGCCAGTAAAACTGGAATTTACCCAGGATAAATGAGAATTTTACAGGTGAAAATAGTGGCAAATAAGGGTCGTAACAAAACTTTTGAATAAATTTTAAACAGCTTCTAAATATAACATCCTAATTATTATTAACAAAAACAAAAACAAAATGAAAAAACTATTATTACTTCTTGCTGTTGTGATGACTATGCTCTCCTGCAGTGACGCAAAGCGCACAGTTATGCTTAAATACGATTTCCAATTGGAGGTTACTGGCGCGCAGGCTACTCAGGCACAACTCGATGCTGTCGTTGCGCTTTTCAAGGCGAAACAATTACCAGTTGGTGCATCCATTGCCATCTCAAAGGAGACCACTACCGAAGACGGTCAAGAGCAGTTAAAAGAGCTTGATAGTGATGTTGCTGGCATAGTAACCTCGGCATTGGGTAAAGTCTCTTTGGATGAGCTTCAAAAACTGGTTCCAGCAGGTTCTAGCGTTACTTACGCTGCCACCCACGCAGGGACGAGCTCTATGGTCAAAGCAGTTATCTTTAGGCTTTAAGGTCTATTTCTAGAAGCTGCTTTTTATAAGCCAGCGAGGACGATAATTAATTTTATCGTCCTCGCTTTTTTTTGTTCGGGGAGGGTGTAATTTCATTATCTTTGAGCCATACGCTATGGGGCTAGATAGCCCGGGATAAGGTGTCGTTGATGGAGACACAGATTACCCAGTCTCAGTGGGATAAATTGAACCTCCCAAGTGGTTCAGAGGTGGCCTCATACCACAACACAGGTGAAGTCGTTACAAGGTCTCTACGCCGTCCGTCTCCTTTAGCAGTCACTTTGTGATAGAGCTTTTAGAAGCTGTTTAATAAAAATTAAAAACAGCTTCCAAAATCATATATATGTATCTTTTGGCTATTATATTAGTAGTATAGACAATTTTTCTTACTGTTTTTACGTTCTACTAAACACCCCGTCAAACCCACTTTGGGGGAGAAAATGGGGGTGGATGTAAAAAATCCATTGTTATTTTTTTCACAAAGAAATTTTTTTTATACCTTTGCAGTCTATTAAGAGTATTTATTAACCAAACAAAAATAATAACTATGTCAGTAAATCTTGAAAAGTACGGTATCACCGGCGTAAAGAAGGTTATTTGTAACCCTTCTTATCAGCAACTTTTTGTTGATGAAACCAATCCAGAGCTTACAGGCTTTGAGGCAGGTACACAAACTTCAACGGGCGCCGTTAGCGTTAAGACAGGCGTTTTCACAGGACGTTCACCTAAAGACAAATACACCGTCTTGGACGCTTCGACCAAAGACCATTTCTGGTTCGATGGTAAAATCAACCGTTCGATGACCCCCGAAACTTTTGACAAATTGGAAGTTTTGGCCCAAAAACAACTCTCCAACAAGGAGCAGCTCTATGTAGTTGATACATTCTGTGGCACCAACGAAGACACCCGCATGAAGGTGCGTTTCATTATGGAAGTTGCATGGCAGGCTCACTTTGTCACCAATATGTTTATCCGCCCTTCTCACTACGAGTTGGCCAACTATGGCGAGCCTGATTTCGTGGTTTTGAACGCCTCTAAATGCGTGAATCCCGATTGGAAAGCTATGGGTCTAAATTCTGAAAACTTTGTAGCCTTCAACCTCACCAAAAAGATGCAGGTCATTGGCGGTACTTGGTACGGTGGTGAGATGAAAAAAGGTCTATTCAGTGTGATGAACTACTATATGCCTCTTAAGGGTATTGCCTCTATGCACTGCTCGGCTAACGTAGGTAAAGATGGTGATGTAGCTCTTTTCTTTGGCCTTTCGGGCACAGGTAAGACTACCCTTTCGGCTGACCCTAAACGTTTCTTGATCGGTGACGACGAACATGGTTGGGACCACAACGGTGTGTTCAACTACGAAGGTGGTTGCTACGCCAAGACCATCAACCTAAGCAAGGAGAACGAGCCTGATATCTGGCGCGCCATCCAGCGCAATGCTCTGTTGGAGAATGTGACTGTTCTGCCCGACGGCACCCCAGATTACGCTGACGGTTCGGTTACCGAAAACACACGTGTTTCGTATCCTATTTTCCACATCAGCAAGATAGTTCTTCCTTCGCGTGCAGGCCATGCCAATAAGATTATCTATCTTTCGGCCGATGCTTTCGGTGTGTTGCCTCCAGTCTCTATTTTGGACGAAAAGTCGGCACAGTACCACTTCCTTTGCGGTTACACCAGCAAGTTGGCTGGCACCGAGCGTGGTATCACCGAGCCTACCCCATCTTTCTCGCCAGCCTTTGGCGAGGCTTTCCTCACTGTTCACCCAACACTTTATGCTAAAGTATTGGCTGACAAGATGAAGCAGCACAAGGCAACAGCCTATTTGGTTAACACAGGTTGGAACGGCACAGGCAAACGTATCTCGATTAAGGATACACGCGCCATCATTGACGCCATCATCGATGGTTCAATTGAGAAGGCCGACAAGATAAATATTCCTATTTTGAACCTTGTGGCACCAAAGGCTTTGGCCAATGTTTCGGAAGGTATTCTTGACCCTCGTCACACATATGCTGACACCAAGGTATGGGAAGAAAAGGCTAAATCTCTGGCTGCCAAGTATATCAACAACTTCGAGCAATATTTGCCTGAAGGTGCAGGGCTTGTAGCTTCTGGTCCTCAGTTATAGTCTTCGGATTTTTAACTACCCAAAGCGGAGGGGTCTTTTTAAGAGGCCTCTCCGCTTTTTTTTGTGGCTATATTTTGGGGATGGTGAGGGCGAAGAGGGGCACCTCTCCACCTGCTTATAGTTCGTTGCCTTTTAAAGGCTAGAGTGTAGTGGCCACGACTCTAAAATCAGCGAAAAAAGAGTACAAAAAGGGTGGTAATACAATGCTGGAAAGAAATTAAGACAGCTGTTTTAAACAGCTGTCTTAAACAGTTTCTAAATAGCTTCGCTCTCTTGGCTAATGCAGACCACCTCTATGCCCGCCCTCTCGAGCAGCTCCACGCCGTCATTGCTGTGGTACTCGTCCAAAAAAACCACGCGGCAGATGCCAGCCTGAATTATCAACTTGGCGCACTCGATACAGGGCGATGAGGTGACATAGAGTGTGGCCCCGTTGCTGCTACTCATCGAGCGAGCCACTTTGGTGATGGCGTTGGCCTCGGCATGTAGCACATAGGCCTTGGTCTTGCCCGTGGCGGGGTCTTCACATATGTTCTCGAAACCACATGGGGTGCCGTTGTAACCGTCCGAGATAATCATCTTATCGCGCACGATAAGTGCTCCCACCTGCCGCCGCTGGCAATACGAATTCTCGGCCCAAATACGAGCCATACGCAGGTAACGCAAATCCAGCAGATACTGCTTGTGTTCTTGGTAACCCATGGTGGAGGCTTAATTGGCTTTTTTGCGTTTGGCTATCTGTTGGCGTAGGGCATCAATGGCCTCGTCGGCAGACTGCTCAAAGGTGTGAGAACGACGTTCGGCCACCAGCTCCGTGCCTGGCACGCTGAGGCTCACCGTCACCACCTTGTTGCCGTTGTCGTGGTCTTTGTCCAACTTCATAATCACACTGCATGAGGTGATACCATCTTCAAAACGGTCAAGTTTATTCATCTTTGACTCTACGTAGTCGATTAGTTTCTGGTCGGCATCGAAGCGGACAGATTGAATTTGTAGGTTCATAATTGTAATTTTTTGGTTATTTTTTCAGCGCCCGTGGGTGGGCTGCCGTGTATTGGCTTTTTAGGTTCTCAATGGTGTTGTGCGTATAAATCTGTGTCGAGCTGAGCGAGCTGTGGCCCAAGAGCTCTTGTATGGAGCGTATAGGGGCTGCGTGGGCCAAAAGGTGAGTGGCAAAGGTGTGGCGCAAAATATGCGGCGAGGCCTGACCCTGCATCCCCACAGCGAGCAACATACGGTGCACTATGGCATAGACCTGGCTCTGGGTTATAGCTTCTGCTTGACAGGTTAAAAATAATACATTTTTTTCATTTTTGCAAATAATTTTCTCTTTTTGTAGTTGTCCAAAATAGCGGAGCCTCTCCACCATGGGCTCTATGAGCGGGATTATCCGCTCTTTAGAGCCTTTACCCATCACCCTGAGGGTGGCTTGATTTAAATCCACATCGCTCCAGCGGAGTGAGCAGAGTTCGGCACGGCGCATACCTGTGGTGTAGAGCAGCAACACCACCACTGCGGGCAGCTCATCCCCATAGTCGGCCTCTGGACTACTGAGCAGCCCCACCAGGTGGTCCATCATGCCCTGTTGCACAAAATGTGGCAGAGGCTTGACCTGCGGTAAGGAGTGGATACGGGCCACGGGGTTGGCCTCTATCAGTTGGCTGCGCTGGGCGTAGCCAAAAAATTTACGTATGGCGCAAACCTTGCGGTTCACGCTACGCGCGCTCTGTCCATCTTCCATCATCCCCATGACCCAGGTGCGGACATCGTCGGAACTAACCCTCTGAACATCGAAACCATCCTGCCCACCCATCTGCTCCACAAAGCCATGTAGGTCATTCGTGTAGGCCCGTATGGTGTGGGGACTAAGGCGAAGTTCCGCCCGCAGATACTGTTCAAAGAGCTCTTCCATTTAAATATATCTCTTTAAGCTCTCTTACTCCTGAGTGCGGAATTGAATCACGCGGTCGACCCAGCCGTCAATGATGATGGCGGGAGAGTGTGTGGCCAGCAAAATTTGGAGAGAGGGGCTCAGCGAGAGTATATCCTCGAGCACCCTTTTTTGCCAGTCAAAGTGGAGCGATATTTCGGGTTCGTCTAGTATCATCATATCCCCTTGGTGGCTCATGGCAGCGCACTCCAGCAGGTGGATTATCTGCCTTTCGCCCGATGAGAGCACGCTCAGGGGCAGACGTATGTCCATCCATTGGAGTTCAAAAAAGAGTTCCTCTCCGCCCTGTCGGACTATCTTCTTGCCCGAGTGAAGGAACAGCGAATCCACTATGTTGCAAAAGAGGTCATAGTTGGGGCTCTGTTGACTTATGTGGGGCTGGGTTATTGGTTCCAGAAAGTTTGTTATCACACCACTGGCGTAGGGTGTGGGGTCAAAAGGGGTTGTGGAGCTCAGGGTTGTCGAGTCCTCGAAGAGGATTTTTACCGTGCGGCTCAGTGACCCCAGCGGGGGGCTCAACAGCCCGTGGGTGAGCAGTTCGCCCACCGAGTGCAGCAGTGTACTTTTGCCGCAACCGTTGCCTCCCGAGAGCACGTTGACCCCTGTACGCAGTTCCCAACTTAGGGAGCCCTCCATGCCGAAGAGCCCCTCAATCTCTATGCCCTTAATAAGTTTCATGGTTATATCTTTTGGTTATCTTAAATATTCGGTGCTCTTGGGCTCTTGTCTCCAAGAGTCATGGTGGAAATCCACACTCACAAAGATACAAAAACTCTCCAAAAAAGCGAATTTTAGCTCTTTTGTTGGGGGGGGCTCTTACAAAGTGGAGAGGTGCTGCGTAGCACCTCTCCACTTTTGATATCATCTTCTCCCTATTTTGCCACGTCAAGTAGGCCTAAAGTCGATACCATTTCGTTTTTTTGGAGAGTTTTTGTATCTTTGGAAGTTTTAAATTTGTAATACACGTGGTTTTCTCGAAAAAATCCACCTAAAACCTCTGCCCAGATGCCTTTGGCACCTCAGCATTTTATAAAAAAATTATGGTATCCATCGAAGAGATTCTCTCACAAATTATCCACCCCGAAAGCGGACAAACTATTGTCCAAATGGGGATGGTGCAAAATATAAGCCAAGGAGATGGCAAAATTAGCTTCACACTGCTGTTGACCAAGGCTAACGACCCACAAGCCGCCTCGCTGCGCCATAAGGCCGAGAGGGCCGTTTTTCAGGCCACAGCCATAACCCCCACCATCACCGTGCGCGAAAAACCGCCCGTGAGTAGCCAGGCTCAGGCCCAGGCGGCCTTGCGCGAGAATAGTTCGACAGCTCAGGTGGCCCGCGTGGTGGCCGTAGCCTCAGGCAAGGGGGGTGTAGGCAAGAGTTCTGTGACGGTGAACCTGGCTCTGGCTCTGGTGGCTCGCGGCTTCAAGGTGGGTGTGCTGGATGCCGATATTTATGGCCCCTCAATCCCCAAAATGTTTGGTACCGAGGGTTATGAACCTCTGCTAGCCGAGGGGTCCAAAGACCGAATTCTACCTGCCGAGGCTTATGGTGTGAAACATATCTCCATCGGCCACTTCATCAAGGCCTCCGATGCCCTAGTCTGGCGCGGCCCCATGGCCACCAACGCCCTGAGGCAACTTATTCACCAGACCGCCTGGGGAGAGCTGGATTTCCTGCTTATTGACCTGCCCCCTGGCACAGGCGATGTACACCTTAGTGTGATGGCTGAACTCAAAGTAGATGAGGCTATTATAGTCACCACTCCGCAGATGGTGGCCCTGGCCGATGTGGTGCGCGGGATAGCCATGTTCCGCGCTCCAGCCCTGGCTGTTCCCGTTCGTGGCATAGTGGCCAATATGGCCTATTTTGTGCCCGAGGATGACCCCCAAAAACGCTACTATATCTTTGGCCGCGACAACGTGGAGCTGGTAGCCCTACAAACTGGACTACCCATGTTGGCCACCATACCCCTAACCGAGCAGATGGCCGCAGGGGGCGACAGTGGGGCCCCCTGCTACTGCGGGGTCGATGATATACTTAAAGAGCCTTTCGACAACTTGGCCGCCTCACTTTAGTGAACCCTGAAAATTAAAACAGCCTCTTAGATTTTTCGTCGTTCCTGTTCCTGGAGTATCTCAAACTCCTTATCTGCGGTTCAGTAGACTGCGGGCGGGCCCTAATATTCTACTTTATCCTCTTTCTCCTGCCACATATGGAATGCCTCAATAGCCTCACAGGCAAGTAGTTGTTCGGAAGGGATGGTGCGATTTTGGGGGTTGAGTGGTATCTGGTCATAGATAAAGGAGTCGTCGAAATTAACCGCTTTGGCCTCGGTGCGACTATTGCCGAAGTAGATTTTCTCTATTCCAGCCCAATATGCCGCACCTAGACACATGGGGCATGGTTCGCACGAGCTATATAGCACGCACCCCTTCAGCGAAAAAGTTCCCATTGTGTGGCACGCCTGGCGGATGGCGTTGACCTCGGCATGAGCCGTTGGGTCGTTGGTTAAAGTCACTGAATTATAGGCCTTAGCGATGATTTTATCACCCTTTGCGATGAGTGCTCCAAAGGGGCCACCCCCCTCTCTGACGCTCTGCTTCGAGAGGTCGATAGCCTCTTGCATAAATTGCTCTTTCTGCATCATGATAACCTTTTATTTTAAGTGGTTTTGACAGACCTATTTAAAATTGTTGTGATTCGCTGCGCTATCATTCCGTACTGCGCCGAGGCCATATAGCCTAGGTTGGAGCTTAGCAGGGTCTCTATATCCTGAAGCGAATTGTTGTAGTAGCTCAGCTCGTTTTTGAGCGAGAGTCCCGTACGCTGGCTGGAGTTGATGCGCTCGACCATAATGTCGCGCATGCGCTCACAGACGCTCTGCAAAATCACCGTCACCACCCCCTCGAGCAGCGCGTGGCCCTGCATATAGAGGTGGGTGGTGGCGGGGGTGACACCACGTTGGGCCATCTCTTGCCCCAGCAGCTCCACCTGGGGGCAGGCCTTTGGGTTACGCCCGCGTAGCATCACCATGCGCCGCTGTACCACGCGCTCGAGCCACTCCAATGTTTGACGGCCGTTGTCGTTGATGTTCAGGTAATTAAGCCTTACAGCATTACGAAAATCGCTGAGCGAAAAAATCTCTGGCATATTCTTTTTTGCCGCCCATAAGTACCATAAAAACAGAGGGTAAATTCTTGTTGAGTAATCGGCCATAAACTCCTCGAAATCAAAAATTTGAGAGTCGTGTTTTTTGGGGTTTGTATCCACCCAAGCCACCGCTGGGGGCCACCCCAGCAGGTTCTCGATGGCGTAAGCGTAGGTTTGAATCACAAATTCAGACTCATTAACCTGCCTACTTTGCGCGCTATAATCGCCAAAAAGGTAGTCAAAATCAGAGTCCACGCATAGCAGTAGTTCGCTACCCGACTGCTCTATAAAGCTAAGCACCACCTTTTTACCCTTGGCTAGGTCGCCTCTGGCGGGGGTCATAATCTCGAATTTACGCTCCTTGGTGGTGAACCTGTCAAAAATATTACGCCAAAAGCCAATATCTTCGTAACCCTCGACGTAGACCACCGTTCTGTTGTCGGGCATCAGGGCGTTGCGGGCCTCAAGAAAGTCGCTGTTTATCTGACCTACGAGCCTATTCGGAGTGTGATTGCTAGGTATCTCACCTCTATATTTTCTCATATCATTACTATTGTTCCACGTGGAACAATTTGGATTTAGTGTCAATAAAAAAGAGAAGATGGAGTGACTCTTCAAACTCCGAATTGGTGTTAAATGAGGCTCCCAGAGCTCCATGGCCAATGAGGAACTGCAACAGAGAGAGTGGCTTATGCTCTTTTTGTTCAATGTCCGAGAGTATCTTTTGAAGCAAATCGCCACTATCCACTGCCACGGCTAGCGAAGAGTCCAATCCGCGGCGATGCAGCCCCAGAATCCTGTGGCGCGGAGTGATGAGCGACGAATCGGCCTCGTCCCACATATAGTGCCGCAAAAACTTAACAATCAATATCTTGGACATCGAATTATACCAATCTGGCACATCAACCATCGTCAGTATGTGGTTGTAGCCATCGCCCTGCTTGGTGAGCTTGCCGATGGATTGCCACATAAGGGTAAGGAGCTCGGTTGCGGAGTCATACTCACTAGGTAAATACCACTGACATAGCTCGATAGACTCTCTTAATTTACCGAAAATCTTGTGCGAAAAGTCAAATTCGCTATAAGCCGAGAGCCCCTCTTGCCCCCTCTCCTTTAAAAGAGGGTTAGGGAAATTGATTACCACCGAGGCTACAATTTCGCCGCCGTGTTCCACAAAAATTAGTCGCGAGCTGCGGTGGGCCACATCCGAAACGTAGATGGCCTTGTAGATTGAGATACACTGCTCATAATCACACATATATACCCTGTGACCA
>JAVVSB010000027.1:0-26515 GCA_036654415.1 Mucinivorans sp.
CTCCAAAGATGGTTACGCCTCTAGTGGCGAGAGCATTAGCATTGCCGACCCCAACGAAGTGTGGTTCCTTGAGATTATAGGCAAAGGGTCAAAAATAAAAGATGGCAAAAACTTAAATAAAGGTGCCGTTTGGGTGGCCCTTAGGTTGCCTGATGGAGCCATTTCGGCTCACGCCAACCAGGCACGTATTACCCAATTCCCACTCAATGACCCTGAAAATTGCATCTATGCGCCAGATGTGATTAGCTTTGCCAAGGCCGAAGGACTCTATAAAGGGGCTGACAAAGATTTTAGCTTCTCGGATACCTATTGCCCGCTTGACTTTAGCGGCATGCGTGCCTGCGAGGCTCGCGTTTGGAGCGTGTTTCGCCAAGTGGACCCTTCGATGGAAAAATACATGGATTACGCCATGGGCCACAACGCAAAAAACCGTATGCCACTGTGGGTGATGGCCAACCATAAGGTTGATGTAAAAGAGGTGGCCCAGATGATGCGCAACCACTACGAAGATACACCAATGGATATGCACAACGACATGGGGGCTGGCCCTCACAAGATGCCATACAGATGGAGACCTATGGAGTTTGAAGTGGATGGTTGCACCTACCTCAACGAACGCGCCATTGCCACTCAGCAGACTGGTTGGTGGTTTGTAGGCGAATGTCGCTCATGGCTACCTGACCCTGTGGGTGGGGTCTTTTGGTTCGGAACCGACGATACAGCAACTTCACCTTTAACACCCTTCTACTGCGGCATTACCCGCGTGCCAGAAGCCTACAAAGAGGGTAACGGACACATGACAGAATGGGCCGAAAGCTCGTTTTGGATTCAGAACCGCGTGGCCAACTTTACATACTTACGCTATGATGAACTCTTCAAAGACGTTAAGCGTGCCATGGACCGCTTTGAAAACAGATGTTTCGATGAACAGCCAGCCATAGACATGGCAGCCAAAATGCTCTATGAAAAAAATCCAGAACTGGCCATAGCCTTCTTGACAGACTACTCGTGCAACACAGCCACCGCACTCTATAAAACATGGGTAGATTTAGACAAATATCTGCTGGTGAAATTTATTGACGGCAACACCAAGAAAGAGTCAGCTGAAGGAATCTTCGTAGACAACGGCAACAACTACAACATTCCTACTGGTCCCGAACAAAAAGGCTACTCAGAGCAATGGAAGAGAATGGTGGCTGAGGACACAGGCGACCGTCTAAAAGTGGTAAAATAGACCGATGGATTACAAAGAATATAGTGGCCATGCACTGAAAGAATTTCGAAGCCACACCCCTTTTATAACAGAATCAGGAGCACGCTTAGAGAGCGTGCTTTTAGCTTACCACACTTACGGCACACTAAATGCTGAGCGCGACAATGTCATATGGGTATGTCACGCCTTGACGGCCAACTCAGATGTGGCCGACTGGTGGCCTGGTACGGTGGTGGAGGGTGGACTGCTCGACCCCAAGCGGTGGTTTGTGGTGTGCGCCAATAAACTAGGCTCTTGCTACGGCTCATCTTCGCCACTAAACACCCCCAACTGCCCAGAGTTCACCATTCGCGACAATGTGCGCGCCTTTACACTACTAGCAGCAGAGCTAGGAATCAACCAGGTGCGTCTAATGATAGGTGGCAGTACAGGTGGTATGCAGGCTATGGAGTGGGCCATTATGGAGCCTAAAAGGATTAAGAATTTGGCACTGGTGGCTACATTTGCCCAAATATCGCCATGGATTGTGGCTAACTCGCACACACAGCGCATGATGATTCGAGCCACAGGTAACCTGGAGGCCGCTCGCGCGCTATCACTCCTCTTCTATCGTAACTCATCGACTTATAACTCAACACAGACAACTCAAAGTGTCGGCTCATATCAGGAGTATCAAGGCAAAAAACTACAAATTCGTTATGACACAGAGTGTTATCTTAGAATGCTCTACACATTGGATAGCCACGATGTTTCGCGTGGACGTGGCTCTTTAGCGCAAGCTTTGGGACAGATTCAATCACGCACCGTCTGCGTTAGCATTGACTCCGATATACTCTTCGAGGCCAAATATATAGAGCAATATGCGGCCCTCATTCCTGAGGCAAAATACATGGAGATACATTCAGACTATGGCCACGATGGATTTTTGATAGAGACTCCTCTTATCACCAAGATTTTAATGCCTCTGCTTGAGGCATAAGTAGTGTAGAGTAATGAATGTGATGTTTTTAGAAATCATCCAATATTATTTGACACTACTTAACTTTAACGATATTTTACTATGATTTGGAATCAGACCAAGGAGTGTATGCCACGTGAGCAGATGTTGAAACTCCAGGGCGAGCGGCTACGCCAGAGCGTACACAGAGTGTACCACAACGTCCCTTTTTACCGCAATAAAATGCAGACGGCAGGAATTACTCCCGATGACATTCGCACCATTGAGGATATAATAAAGCTCCCCTTCACAACCAAACAAGACCTGCGTGATAACTACCCATACGGTCTATTTGCTGTACCCATGAGCCAGATAATACGACTGCACGCCTCGTCAGGCACCACGGGTAACCCAACGGTGGTTGGTTACACACGCCATGACCTGGCAGTGTGGGCCGAAATGATAGCTCGTTGCCTAAGCGCATTTGGAGCCGACCAACACGATATTTTTTCGGTGGCCTACGGCTATGGACTCTTTACTGGCGGATTGGGGATGCACTATGGGGTCGAGAATTTGGGAGCAACAGTTATCCCTATGGGTAGCGGCAACACAGCCAAGCAAATTCAACTTATGCACGACTTTGGCCCCACGGCTCTGGCCTGCACCCCGTCCTATGCGCTGTTTTTGGGTGAATCAATAGCCAAATCGAAATATTCGCTCGATGAATTCCGCCTCCGGCTGGGTATATTCGGTGGCGAACCGTGGACAGAGAATATGCGTAAAGAGATAGAGCGCAAGCTGGATATTAAGGCCTACAACATTTATGGGCTGAGCGAAATTATGGGCCCTGGGGTATCGCATGAATGCGAATGTAAAAATGGTTCTCACATTATTGAAGACCATTTCTACCCCGAGATTATAGACCCTGTGACCCTGAAGCCAATGCCAGAGGGTGAACAAGGCGAGCTGGTCTTTACGACTCTGACAAAAGAGGGGTTGCCACTACTACGTTACCGTACCAAAGATTTGAGTTCGCTGGACTACTCGCCTTGTGCGTGTGGACGTACCAATGTGCGCATGGGACGTATTATGGGCCGCTCAGACGATATGCTTATCATCCGTGGGGTGAATGTATTCCCCTCGCAGGTGGAGAGCGTAATCTTGGAGATGGAGCAGTTTGAACCATACTATCTGTTGATTGTGGACCGAGTTGGCACGCTGGACAGCCTGCAAATTCAAGTAGAAATGCGCGAGGAGTACTACTCCGACGAAATAAACCGCATTATGGAACTACGCTCAAAACTAAGCCACAGACTACAAAGTGTTCTGGGGCTCAATGCTGATGTAAAGATAGTGGAGCCACAGACCATTGCCCGCGTGGAGGGCAAATCACAAAGAGTTATCGACAAAAGAAAATTACTATAACCATGACCATTACACAACTTTCGGCCTTTGTAGAAAACAGAGCTGGACGCATCAATCAAATCACCCGTATTTTAGGTGACAATGGTATCAATCTTCAGGCTTTCTGCCTGGCCGAGTCTTCGGATTTCGGAATATTGAGGATGGTAGTCTCGGACGTAGAACGAGCCTCGGAGCTGCTACGTGCGGCTCATATAGCCGTTTCACGCACTCAAGTAGTGGCGTTAAGCTGTGCTAACACAGCTGGCTCACTATCGCAAATACTGGACCACTTGGCCGCACAATCTGTCTTTATTGAGTATATGTACGCCTTTGCGGAGGGCGACACAGCACGTGTGGTAATTCGCCCCACCAACATTGAAGTGTGTTTGGAGGCTTTGCAAAACACAGCTTGCCAAATTATCACCACAACCACACTCTAAGCATTGGCATCACATATTGATTTTGGCAACCA
Organism: Mucinivorans sp.; assembly: GCA_036654415.1. GTDB lineage: Bacteria > Bacteroidota > Bacteroidia > Bacteroidales > Rikenellaceae > Mucinivorans. Next base: position 4,027 of record JAVVSB010000027.1, read on the forward strand.
TGCCGAGAGACTGGCTCAGGCATATCTTGAACACCAGGGTTACACCATTGTCGAGTGTAACTGGTGGGCTGGGCGTGGTAGAGGGTGTCTTGGCGAAATAGACATAATAGCTCGCAAAGCAAACACCCTGAGTTTTGTGGAGGTTAAGGCGCGTAACAACGAAATCACAAGTGGCGATTTTTCACCGCAAGCGGCCTTTTCCATGGCTAAGAAAGAGCGTATGTTGTGTGCTGCCCAGCAATATTTAATGCTACTTAATAATGGCAACGAGCCCCAACTACAAGTACAGTTGGAACTCATTGCCATTAACTTTTTACCAGATGGGAGCCACGCTCTGCGCCACTATCCTATAGAGCTATAAATTTTTATCGGTGCGGAATGGTGCCACAGGCAAATCGGCCACATTTTTCAGATTCCCAAAGGTGTAATCATCAAAACAGTAGCGCACAGCCACAGGTCGCTTAACATCCTTAGCCCAAACCTCAACCGTGGAGCCGTTAATGGAAGCCTCGGCCATCACAAACGTACCATCGGTACCAGCAATGGTAAAGCCCTCTATTTTGTCAGATGAGCAGTGCAGCGATGTAGAGTTATTGAACTCAAGGGTTACTTTATTACCTTTGACAGACATAGACTTATAGGTTGGGCTCTTATAATTTTTGATGTCATTACGGCCATAACACTCCGCCAAGGCATAATTGGCTAAACGAAGTCCCACCTGTTGTTTATTAAGCGGATGGATGTTATTGATATTATCAACCAAATCCGACACTATAACCATGCCTGTTCGAGGTAGGGCATCGGCAGTCATCTGCTGAGCCTCACGTAGCTGGGCCGCAAAAGTATCTTTACCCCCTGTGTAGTTGAAAGGTGCTATCTGAACGAAATAAAAAGGCAGTTCTCGGGCAAAGCGTGCACGCCAAGAGGTGATGAGTCGTTGCATTAATTTGTCGTAATAAGCTGCCCAAGGACGATTAGTCTCGCCTTGATACCAAATGACACCAGCGAGCGCAAAATTAATAAAGGGGTGAATCATCTGGTTGTAAGTTTTGCCAGGGGCCACTGGGCGCCATGGATTCTTGTCGGTACACAAATTGGCCAACATCTGCTCATCAAAAGCATCCTGCGGAACCCAAGCTTCGGCCGAGGTGCCGCCCCAAGCTGAAGATATCATTCCAATTGGCACATTAAGTTCGTGGAACAGGGCCCGCGAAAAGAAGTAGCCCAAAGCTGAAGCGCGACGCATCGTCTCGGGAGTACAAGTGGTCCAAGAAGCTTCGAGATACTCCTGAGGGGTATCAGCACCCACAAGTGGCACCTGATAGATGCGAATATTGGGGTAGGTGGCCGACAAAGCCTCTTTTTCACCATTGAGAACGGCTTCGTTTACGCTCCATTGCATATTACTTTGACCCGAGCAGAGCCACACCTCACCTAGCATTACATTGCTAAGTTTAAGCTCGTTACAGCGCACTGTATGGGCCACTAAGTCGGCCTTAGGAGTCTTCATCTTAACACTCCAACGGCCATTTTCATTGGCCGAAGTGCGTACAGTGTCACGTGGCGACCAAGAAGCTATGATGCTCACCTGGCTGGTGGGCATAGCCGTACCCCAAAAAGTGACGGAATCATTCTGTTGCAGAACCATGTTGTTCGAAAAAATCGAAGCCAGACGGGTCTGCGCCCCACTGCTCAGAAAGCAGAGAAGCAAAGAGGAGAAAAATATTAGTTGTTTCATATTAGTGATTTTGATTGAAACAAAGTTAAAAAAAATTTGGAAAGTAAAAAAACATTTTCTACATTTGCAGTATTAAAACAATATCAATTTAATATCATTAAAATTATGGAAAAACAATTTTCAGGACTTAAACTCAATGGCTTTTTAGTGCTCTTTGCATTAATACTTGCTTTAGCCTTACCTATTTGGCTAATAACAGTATGGCACTTAAACTCTGTCTACGGAGCTCTAGCCGCTTGTGTCATCTGTATAATCGTGATATGCACAGCGGGTTTTATAATGATTGAGCCCAACGACATGCGTGTGATGATTTTCTTTGGTAAATACAAGGGGACCATTCGCGACAATGGATTCTTCTGGGTCAATCCATTTTATAACAAATGTAAACTCACGGCAAGGGCCCGGAACTTGGATGTAGAGCCTATTAAGGTTAATGACAAAGATGGTAATCCAGTGATGATTGGCTTAGTGCTGGTATGGAAAGTGACAGACAGCTATAAATCTATGTTCGACATTGATTCTTCGTCTTTGGGTAATTCGGCCAACAAACAGGTTTTGGGACTTAGAATGAGTGCCTTTCAAAATTTTGTATCAATCCAGAGCGACTCAGCACTGCGTAATATAGCCAGTGAATATAGTTACGACAACAACGACGCCGAGGAGCAGATAACCCTACGCTCGGGTGGGCAACAGGTAGCCGAAAGGTTAGAGCTGGAGCTCAACAATCGTCTGTCGTTGGCAGGTATTGAAGTGGTGGAAGCAAGGCTAAATTACCTGGCCTATGCTCCAGAAATTGCAGCCGTGATGTTACGTCGCCAACAGGCATCGGCCATTATCTCAGCACGCGAAAAGATTGTGGAGGGGGCTGTAAGCATGGTGAAAATGGCCTTGGCCAAACTGTCAACAGAAAATATTGTGGAACTGGATGAGGACAAAAAAGCTGCCATGGTCTCGAACCTATTGGTAGTACTCTGCTCCGACGAGCAGGCTCAACCAGTTGTAAACACAGGCACCCTAAATCACTAGATAACCGTGGAAAAAGAGGCTAAAACAAAGAATTTTGCTTTACGCCTTGAGCAACAACAGATGGAGGCTATCGAAAAGTGGGCGGCGGATGAATTCCGTAGCGTCAACGGACAGATAGCCTATCTACTAAGCGAGGCTCTGCGTAAAAGCGGACGAACACCAAAGAAAAAAAAAGGAACTCAGGATGAATAAATTTCACCTGAACCACTCTTTTAGAGGATGTTTTAATTTGTTTTCAAAATTTTATTACTGCTATTTTGAGGCTATTTTCATCGATGATTTACCGAGATAGTAGTGGACTACAGCTCAAAAATCAGCGGGAAAAGAGTACAAAAAGGGTGGTAATAAAACGCTGAAAAGAAATTAAAACAGCTTCTTAGGCACAAATACAGAAGGTAAAATAATTATTTTACCTTCTGTATTTGATATTTTCACCATAAAGTTTTAACTTTGAGTGAAATTTTGAATATTTCTAACCTCTGGCTATCATAAAAGATGTTAAAAATTACGCCCCTGGCAGCCATCGATATAGGCTCTAATGCTGTACGCTTGCTCATTACCAATGTCGAGCAGTACCAAAACGAAACGGTCTTTAAAAAGGTCACATGGGTGCGTGTGCCTCTACGTTTGGGGGCTGATGTCTTTGCCACGGAACACATGATTTCGCTTGAGCGGCAGGCTCACCTACTAGAAATAATGCAGGGATTTTACCACTTAATGCGGGCCTTCGATGTACAGCAATATCGCGCCTGCGCCACCTCAGCCATGCGCGAGGCTATAAATGGACCACAAGTGGTGAAGTATATTCGCGAGAATTCAGGGGTTAATATAGAGATTATCAGCGGGCAGGATGAGGCAGAAATAATAATGAACAGTGGCCTGGCCGAGGTGGTTGGCAACAAAGGGTGTTACCTGTTTGTGGATGTGGGCGGTGGCTCCACCGAACTCACTATCTTTGCCAATGGGGACAATGTAGCCTCACGCTCGTTCCCCATCGGTACGGTACGTATGCTAGCGGGCACAATGGAGCAGCGCACACCATCGGATATTAAGAAATGGCTTAAATTCCAGACCCTGCAATACACCCCAACCGCGGTAGTGGGCTCGGGTGGTAATATATCGAAGGTCTTTAAACTGCTCAACAAAAAGGAGAAAGAGACTATGACCTTTGCCCAGATGAAAATTTTATACGACTATATTGATTCCTTCACCATGGAACAACGTATTCACAGCCTAAGATTGAACCCTCACCGCGCTGACGTTATAATCCCTGCGCTCAATATCTTTTTGATGGTGATGAAAAGCACTAAAATTAATGAAGTTATCGTTCCTAAAATGGGCGTAGTGGATGGTATAATACGTACACTCTACGGCAAACAAAAGGCACAAGAGACAGAAAAATCATGATTGTAATAGATAAAAGCACAATACTAAAAACCACACTGGGGACACTTATTATCGTTATCCTGATTTTAGGTACCATTATGTTGGTCAAAAAATGTTCGCACCAAGGGAACAACGAAGCACCATCGCAGCAAGAGCTACCTCCGTTGGAGGTGGCCTCGCAATTGGAGGCGGTGGTGATGGCCGAACGGTCAAAAATTATGTATGGGTTGGATGCCACCGACTACGACGTGGAGATGGCCGAATTGCAAAGTGGGCAGACATTTTCAAAACTACTCAACGGCAAATACGGAGTAAGCATCCAAACGGTCAACAAGCTACTGGATTTGGGCAAAGGAAAATTCAATCCCAAAGATATGCGTGCTGGGAACCAATATGCTGCCTTTACGACCTTGAGTGCCGACTCTACTATCTGTCTGGAATACTTGGTCTACGAGCGTAACAACACAGACTTTATTATTTTTAGCTGCCACGACTCACTCTATGTACATAAAGAACATAAAGAGGTTCAGGTGAGGGAACGCTACTCAGAACAGGTTATCGACGGTTCACTCTCGGCCACCATAGACAGAGGAGGACTGAGCCCAGAGCTAACCAACAAATTAGCTGGAATATATGAGTCAACCATCGACTTCTTTGCCCTGGCCAAGGGAGATAGCTTCCGTGTGCTATACGAAGAGAAATATATAGATACCACACGTATAGGCATTGGTAACATCTACGGCGTGGAGTTTACCCACATGGGTAAGAAATATATGGCCATCCGTTTTCAACAGGGGTCAGATTGGGGCTATTGGGACGACAAAGGTCAGAACCTGCGCAAGGCTTTCCTGCGTGCGCCACTAAGTTTCAAAGCGCGCGTGAGCTCTAAATTCGGTATGAGGGTACACCCCATTACACGTATTCGCCGCCCACACAACGGTGTGGATTACGCTGCCCCACAGGGTACATCTGTGTTGGCTGTGGCCAACGGCATCGTATCGCGCCGCTATTGGGATATGGCAGGAGGCGGTAACACCATCTGGGTGCGCCACGCCCAAGGGCTAGAATCTGGCTATCTACACCTCAGAGGTTACGCCAAAGGCATTTCGACTGGCAGTCGCGTGGTACAAGGACAGGTGATTGCCTATGTGGGAACCACAGGGGCCTCGACAGGACCACACCTGGATTTCAGAATCAAACAAAATGGACGTTATATAGACCCCCTGAAGATTCCTTCAATCCCCAGCGACCCCATCAACTCCAGAAACAAACAGTCGTTTAATGTAATGATGGGCGATGTGCTGTCGGTGATGGATGAGTATAAACATTAAAAGACGGCCCTTCCACCAACATTCTATTTAACTTTGACAGTGTGGGTGGTGGCTATGGTCTCAAAAAATTCATAGAGTGCCATCTGAGAACGACATGCAGGATGATTATTGGTTACGTATGTATTAATATCTTTGGAACTCAAATCACGCGCCTTGACATTATCTCTCCATTGAATATCAAAGTATTGGTGAAGGACCTTAATAATGGTAGCATCAAAAATGGGCGCGGCAACTTCAACACGCCGGTCTAAATTGCGAACCATCCAGTCGGCACTCATGATATAACATTTTTCGGAACCTCCATTGGCAAAAATGGCCACACGCGCGTGCTCAAGATACATATCCACAATGGATGTGCCGCTGATGTTATCGCTCAGGCCATCAACCCCAATATCAATGCAACAAGCAGAACGGACGATGAGTTTGATGACCACCCCAGCCTGCGAGGCTTTATATAGCAAAGCAATAATCTCGGGGTCGACCAAATTATTGAGTTTGAGATGGATATAGGCTATTTTACCAGCACGAGCATTGGCTATCTCGCGCTCGATAAGCCGAGTAAGAGGTTTACGCATACTGTAAGGCGAAACCAAAAGATACTTAGGGTCAAAACGGCGATGGTTCTTGAGTAAGAAATCAAAAACCATCATGGCATCCTGAGCTATACCAGCATGGGCGGTAAGTAGACCTAAATCACTATAAATATGGGCTGTGGCCTCATTCATATTGCCAGTACCAATATAAGTGTACCCTACAAACTGCCCCTTTTCACGGCGACGCACCAGTGCCAACTTGCTATGAACCTTGAGCCCCTCAACACCATTGATGACACGCACCCCTGCCCCTTGAAGCACATCGGTCCACTGAATATTATTTTGTTCGTCGAAGCGCGCCAATAGCTCAATGAGCACCACCACCTGTTTACCATTACGGGCCGCATTAATCAAGGCATTAATCACCTTACTACGCTCGGCAACACGATAGAGGGTAATATAAATCTCCTCGACCTTGGGGTCGATGGCTGCCTCACGCAGAAAATCAATAAAATGGTTAAAATTATGGTAGGGGTAGGCTAGTAAAATATCCCCCAAGCGGATAGCACTAAGAAGGCTAGTAAAGGGTTTAATATCAGGATGCTGCACCTGAGAGGGAATGGTGTACTCCAAAGTTGGAAAGACACGAGGAAACTTAACCAAATCACGCATCTGATGGTAACGACCTCCAGCACTTATATTTTCCTCCGACTTGAGCCCCAACTTGCCCAACAATAGTTTTAAGAGCTCGCAAGGCATGGCACGGTCGTAGACAAAACGAACGGGGTGCCCCAAGGTACGTAGGGCCAAGCTCTGCTCCATCTTTTCAAGCATACTCTTACTGATGTCGTCGTCAAAAGAGATTTCGGCATCACGTGTAAGTTTGAAGGTGTAGGCAGCAATAGTCTGATAATCAAACATAAAATAGATATCCTCCAGACAGAGACGTATCACATCGTCCACAAAAATCACATGGGTCTGCCCCTGGGGACAAGGTAGCAGAGTGAAACGTGGAATAGTCTTGCTAAGAGGAATCTCGAGAATGGAGTATTGTCGCTTTTTACCATGGCACATTTCAACGGCCAGATAGATACTATCATCGGTAAGCAGAGGCAATCGCCCACTACGGGTCACAATAAGTGGCACGATAGACGGGCTCACTGTCTCGGCAAAATAATCTCTAACGAAATGTTTCTGCTCTGGGGTTAACTGCTGCTCATTACGGATAAAAATACCTAGCTGCTCCATCTGCCCACACAGGTCAGCATAGGTGTTATCGAAGGTATGCTGAAGCTCTTGCACGCGGCAGTGAATCTGTTCAAGCAATTGCACCGGAGTGAGTTGCCCCGAAAGAATTTTCTTGGCACTAAGCCCTACAGCAGCTTGGCGACGCAACGAGGCCACACGTACTTTGTAAAATTCGTCCAGGTTATTGGAGAAAATCCCCAAAAAACGAAGCCGCTGAATAAGAGGAACCGAATGGTCACGAGCCTCCTGCATTACCCTATCGTTGAAGCTCAACCACGAGAGTTCACGATTAATCAAATAAGATTTCATAAGTTTGGAATAAGGTCCCACAGCACAAATATACTCAATATTATTTGATTGTCCAGCTTTTTTGCATAATTTTGCAACCTAAATAATAGACAATGAAAGCAGTAACAGTTTTTGCTCCGGCCACTGTGGCCAATATAGCGTGCGGATTTGATGCCATGGGCTTTGCCTTTGAGGGGATAGGTGATATTGTCAGAATGACACTAACCTCGGATTCGCAGATAAAATACATCAACCTAAGCGGGGTAAACCTGCCTGAAAAGAATGAAGATAACCTTATGACCCCAGCCCTCTATGCTATTATGGATGCCGCAGGAGAGAGGCGCGGGGTGGAGGTAAAGATACTTCAAAAGATTATTCCAGGTAGTGGTATTGGTTCAAGTGCTGCTGCAGCCGTGGCCGCAGTCTACGCCTACAATGCCCTGTTGGGTAACATATTCAACGATACCGAACTGGTAAATTTCGCTCTTGAGGGCGAAAAATTGGCCAGTGGTTCGACGCATGCCGATAATGTGGCTCCATGCCTGATGGGCGGAGTGGTGTTGATTCGCGACTACCATCCGCTTGATTTAGTGCGTTTGGAGAATAAAGCTCCTATTTTTGTAGCCGTGGTGCACCCTCATTTTGAGGTGCGAACAAAAGATGCTCGCGCTGTACTGCCACATGAGATGGCTCTACAATCGGCTATACGCCAATGGGCCAATGTGGGGGCATTAGTGGCTGGTATGTTGCACGGCGACGCGGCACTAGTAGGCCGCTCACTGCACGACAACGTCGCAGAACCTTACCGCAAAGGCTTTATACCCAAGTACGACGAACTCAAGGATACCATTATGGCCCATGGGGCATTGGGGGCAAATATATCGGGGTCGGGACCATCGGTCTTCGCCCTATGTGACTCGATTGCGGTGGCAACAGATGTATGCCGAGTGATGGAGGAGCACTTTGAGAAACTATCAATTGAGGCCGATGTCTACGCCTCACCAATTTGTCAGCACGGTTGCAGGGTGCTCTAAAAGCTATTGTGCCAAGGTAATGAAAAATATATCTTTAATAATCTTTGCACTCTTTGTCCTGCCATTTTGCTCAGCTCAAAGCCACACCGAGGCCATCGCTTTTGGTGATTTTGAAAATTGGATGGAGAGAACAATCGAAGAGTCGGCAATAATTGGGGGACAGACAAAAACAGTCTGGGCCATAGCACCCAAGGCACACATTGAAGGTAAAGTAATATACCAAGCCACGGTATCGCCATGGGGCTCATCGAATGTGATGGCCAAAGTTATAGGCATAACAAAAACCAGCAACTCCACCTTTCCAGATAGGCGGTCGGATGGACAGGCAGCAAAGTTGGTCTCGATGATGGAGAGTTGCAAGGTGTTGGGGATGATTAATATCGAGGTCCTCATCTCGGGAGCCATCTACTTGGGCACGGCCTTTGAACCCATAACAAGTATCAACGGGCCATATGCAAAGATAGACATGGGGATGCCATTTAGTCGACACCCAAAGGGTATAATGTTTGATTACAAGACCTTTATCTCACCATCGGGGCTCATCACCCGCGCCACGGGCATGAGTAGCATAAAGCGTTATGCAGGCGACGATTGCCCAGAAGTATTTGCCTATCTGCAAAAAAGAACTGAAGATAAACAGGGGAATATATATGCCAAACGGATAGCGACAATACGTTATCGTTTCAATAAGAATCAGCCATCGTGGGTTAATAATTTTAGCCAAGAGTTTATCTACGGTGATGCACGGGAAAGCCCCAAATACAAAAGCTATATGAATTTGATTCAAGGGCAAAATGCCTTTAATGCCCGCAATAGCAAAGGTAAAATTGTAGCCATTAATGAAAATGAGTGGGGCGATGGCACCGAAACACCAACGCACGTGATATTGATGTTTGTGGCTGGCTATCATGGCGCATTTGTGGGTGCCGAAGGCAATATTTTATGGATTGATAATATTAAATTTGAATACTAATGGAGAGTGCTTTCAATTGGCTTTTGATTGGCATGACTGCCACAGCCGTACTTGTTTTTGTCTGTCTATATTACATAAAGGCTGGATACGGTCTGTTTTTTGACCGCAAATGGGGGGCTCCAGTGGCCAATCGTGTAGGGTGGATGCTAATGGAAGCACCTGTTTTTGTGGTTATGGCTCTACTGTGGGTCAACTCACCAAGGGCCATGGATACGGTGCCCCTAATCTTCTTTACGCTCTTTGAAGTACACTATTTCCAACGTTCTTTTATCTTTCCACTGCTCATGCGTGGACACAGTAAGATGCCTCTGGGCATTGTAACTATGGGGGTGGCCTTTAACGTACTCAATGCTTTGATGCAGGGGGGGTGGATTTTCTGGCTAGCCCCTGCCGATATGTACACGGAAGAGTGGCTCTACACTCCACAGTTTTGGATAGGGCTCGCCATGTTTATCTTTGGAATGACAACCAATATTCAAAGTGACCGCATCATACGTAACCTACGTGCCCCTGGAGACACCAACCACTACCTACCAAGTGGAGGAATGTTTAACTACGTGACCTCGGCCAACTACTTTGGAGAGTTTGTGGAGTGGACAGGATTTGCTGTGATGACTTGGTCGCTATCTGGTGCTGTATTTGCCATCTGGACTTTTGCCAATTTAGCCCCCAGAGCTCACGCCATCTTCAACCGTTATGAACAGGAGTTTGGACAGAGCGTGGAACAACGTAAACTTAAACGTATTATCCCATTTATATACTAAATATAATGTTATTTACACCAGTTAAAATAGGTCCCTTGACCTTACGTAACCGCACCATACGGGCGGCGGCATTTGAAAGTATGTGCCCAGGGAATGCCCCCTCAGAGCAACTTTTTGACTACCACACCTCAGTGGCCAAAGGAGGTATAGGCATGACCACGGTGGCCTATGCTTCGGTTACCCGCAGCGGACTATCATTTGAAAAACAGCTATGGATGCGCCCCGAGATAGTTCCCGAACTACAAAAGCTCACCACAGCTATCCACTCATACGGTGCAGCAGCCTCGATACAATTGGGCCACTGTGGCAATATGTCCAATCGCCATACCGCGGGGCAGATGCCAATCTCGGCCAGTAGTGGTCTGAACATCTACTCCCCTACTCTAGTGCGTGGAATGCGCCACGACGAAATTATAGAGGTGGCTGAAGCCTTTGGCCAAGCTGTACGACTGGCTCGCTTATCAGGCTTCGACGCGGTGGAGATTCACGCTGGCCACGGTTATCTGATAAGCCAATTCCTGTCGCCAACAACCAACCATCGCAAGGATGAGTATGGGGGCTCGTTGGAGAACCGTATGCGCTTTATGCAGCTAGTCATGCATCAGGTAATGCAGGCCGCCCAAGACGATATAGCCGTGATTGTAAAGACCAATATGCGCGATGGCGTGCGTGGAGGTATAGAGATTAACGAGGGGATACTCATTGCCAAAGAGCTTGAGCGTTTGGGGGCACATGCCCTGGTGCTAAGTGGTGGATTTGTAAGCTCAGCCCCCATGTATGTAATGAGAGGGGCTATGCCTCTGAAGACAATGATCCACTATATGCCAAGCTTTTGGCTACGCACAGGGATAAAGATGGTGGGACGGTGGATGATTCCATCAGTACCCTATAAAGAGGCCTACTTCCTGGAAGATGCACTACAATTTCGTAAAGAGCTAAAGTTACCGCTTATATATGTGGGTGGAGTGAGCTCACGTGAAACAATTGACAAAGTATTGGGGCTTGGCTTCGAGGCTGTGGCCATGGCACGCGCACTGGTCAGGGAGCCTGACTTTGTAAATCGGATGGCCAATGGCGAACTATCATGCGGGTGCACCCACTCGAACTACTGCATTGCGCGAATGTACAGCCAGGATATGCGTTGCCACAGCCAAGTGTGCGAGTTACCAAAGAGGCTTAAGGAGGAGATAGAACGATGTGGGCAGTAGTAACTGGAGCCAGCTCGGGCATAGGACTGTGTTACGCCAAGGCACTATCTGAGGCAGGGTATAGCGTTGTTTTGGTTAGCAATCAGCAAGAGCAATTAGACTCTGTGGCCTCAACTTTCCAGGGACAGCACAAAACTCTCTGTGTGGATTTGGCTACCGCACAAGCCTCGGAGGTGGTATGGAAATTTTGTGAGGGGCTACAAGTGGAAGTATTAATTAACAATGCTGGCTTTTTCTTTTTCAAAGAGCATCTAAAAACCTCGCCAGCCAAGGTGGAGGCCATGATATATCTACATATTGTGACCGTGACTAAGCTCTGTGAGCTCTTCGCCCTAGACATGGTGGCACGACACAAGGGGTATATACTCAACATGAGTTCGCTTTCGGCCTGGATGCCTCTGCCTGGTATTGGGACCTACGCCGCCACAAAGGCCTACATCCGCAACTGGAGCCGTTCGCTACACTACGAACTACGTGATAGCGGTGTGGCGGTTACTGTAGTCTGCCCTGGAGCGGTGGATACTCCACTCTATAACCTATCGCCAAAGTTACGCCACATAGCCGTAAAGTTGGGGATAATGATGCCTCCAGAAAAGTTAGTGAGACAGGCTATTGGTGCGCTATTTAGGGGGCGTATGCAAATAGTGCCAGGGGTGATAAATCGATTATTCATACCCCTAATTAACCATCTGCCACACTACCTGGTGATGACGCTCAAGCGGAAACTACTCTAAGAGACTGTTTAAATTGGTATTAAATTCTTAAATTTGCTGTCCAAACAAAATAGATATGGCTACAAGAAAACTTTTATTACTCGGTGATGGGGCTGTGGCTCAAGGAGCTTTAGATGCCGCAATTACAGGCGTTTATGCCTATCCTGGCACTCCCTCGACCGAAATTACCGAATATATCCAACAGCACGCCCCCCAAGGGGTGCACACTCGTTGGTGCACCAACGAAAAGACGGCCATGGAGGCAGCTTTGGGGGTAAGCTACGTGGGGCGAAGAGCCCTAGTGTGTATGAAGCACGTAGGGCTAAATGTGGCAGCCGATGCCTTTATCAACTCGGCTATTACAGGGGTCAACGGTGGATTAGTAGTGGTGGTGGCCGATGACCCATCGATGCACTCATCACAGAACGAACAAGACAGCCGTTTCTATGGGCAATTTGCTTTTATACCTACCCTAGAGCCAGACTCGCAACAGCAAGCCTATGATATGATGAGGTATGCTTTTGAACTATCGGAGCGCGTGGCCCTGCCTGTGCTCATGCGTCTAACTACCCGTATGGCTCACTCTAGAGCCGTGATTACACTGGGAGAGCCAGAAACAGAGAGAGGAGAGCTCAACTTTCCCAAAAGCCCTGCTGACTGGATTCTACTGCCAGTGAATGCACGCCGTCGCTACGCTGATTTACTCGCTACACAAGCCAAGGTGGAGGCCTTGAGCCAATACAATACATACACCGAAGGAAGAGATAAGTCGATGGGGATTATCAGTTGCGGGATAGCAAAGAATTATCTACTTGAAAATTTCGACACCACCTGCCCCTATCCCTTGGTACACATAGGTCAATACCCATTACCCAAACAGATGATAACACGTCTGGGGGCAGAGTGTGACTCTATTTTGGTTTTAGAAGATGGGCAGCCCTTTGTGGAACAACAACTTCGCGGTCTGCTACCAACACCCATAACCATCAAGGGCCGCCTAAGCGGACAGTTACCACGTATGGGTGAATTGACACCAGACAATGTAAGAAAGGCCTTGGGGATGGTGCCTCATAATATCCACCCAGCAAGCACTCTTGTAGTATCACGTCCGCCAGCTCTGTGCATGGGATGTGGACACAGAGATGTCTATCAAGTACTCAATCAAGTGGTATTGGCCTACACCAACTATCGTATATTTAGTGATATAGGATGCTACACTCTGGGGGCATTACCTCCGCTAAGGGCCATACACAGCTGTGTGGATATGGGAGCCTCGATAACCATGGCTAAGGGGGCTGCCGATGCTGGACTTTGGCCATCGGTAGCCGTTATTGGTGACTCGACCTTCACCCACAGCGGGATGACAGGCCTGTTGGATGCAGTAAATTCCAAGGCCGATATAACAGTGATAATTTCGGATAACCTAACCACAGCCATGACTGGCGGGCAAGATTCGGCAGGCACCTATCGCCTGGAACAGATTTGTCTGGGGTTGGGGGTTGAGGCCGATCACCTAAAGGTGGTGGTGCCACTAGCTAAAAACATGGAAGAGATAAGTCAGGTTATACATCAAGAGATTGAATACCATGGTGTATCGGTGATAATACCACGCCGCGAGTGCATCCAAACCCTCAAGAAAAAACATAAGCAATAATGAACAAGAACATTATACTATCGGGTGTGGGGGGGCAAGGCATACTCTCCATAGCAGCAATTATAGGTCAAGCGGCCCTTAGGGCCAACCTCTATATCAAACAGGCCGAAGTACACGGTATGAGTCAACGAGGTGGCGATGTGCAGTCGAACCTAAGAATCAGTTCAAAACCCATACATTCGGACCTAATAGCCCGAGGTACGGCCGACCTAATTATAGCCTTGGAGCCAATGGAGGCACTACGTTATGTACCCTACCTGGCCGCAGAGGGGTGGGTAGTGGCCAACTCAGCCCCATTCTGCAATATCCCCTCATACCCCGACCAAGAGGCCATCATAGGGGCACTAAATGGGCGTGGCAATACTATTCTACTCAACGTGGATGAATTGGCCGCAGAACACAAGTTGGAGCGGTCGGCCAATATGATACTACTGGGGGCCACTTCACTGGTGCTGGGTATCGACTTTAACGAACTGGAACAAGGTATCCAAGATGTATTTGGAGCCAAAGGCTCTAAAGTAGTAGAGCAGAACCTTCGTGCGCTGGCCTTAGGTCAACATATGGCCAAACAGGATAAATAAATAAAATAGAAAAAAAATGGTTTACGAAAGAAAACTTGTAGCCCAAGTAGTCAAAGAACTGGGTATCACTGATTTAGCCTCGGCTACTATTGGTGAGGTTGTGTTACTATGTGGACGGCTTGAGCAGCTCACGGGTAAGCCTTTTATACGCATGGACCAGGGGGTCCCAGGACTCGAAGCTTGCCAAATAGGAATAGAGGCCGAAAAGGTGGCTTTAAATAGTGGGTGCGCCTCAATATACCCCGCTGCAGCAGGGGTAAAAGAGTTAAAAGAGGCAAGTGAGCGCTTTATAAAGGCTTTTTTGGATATATCCATTTCAGCAAAGAGTTGCCTACCAGTGGTAGGGTCGGTGCAGGGCTCCTTTGGGGCCTTTATAGCATGTACACAATTAGACAAAAAAAAGAATCAGGTGCTCTTTATCGACCCTGGATTCCCAATTCAAAAGTCGCAACTCAAAATTATAGGGGCCTCGTGGCAACAGTTCGACATCTATAAATGGCGGGGCGAAAAGCTAAAAGAAAAACTGGAGAGCCTACTCCAAGGCGGACAGATAAGCACAATAGTCTATTCCAACCCTAATAATCCAGCTTGGATTTGCCTTGAAGAGCAGGAGTTGGAGATTATAGGCCAGGCGGCCACAAAATACGATGTGGTAGTGGTAGAGGATTTGGCCTACTTCTGTATGGACTTTAGGATTGACCTAGCACGTCCATTTGAAAAGCCTTTTGCCAGCACAGTAGCACGTTACACCGAAAACTACATAATAATGCTCTCTGGTTCCAAAATTTTCTCCTATGCTGGACAACGTATAGCCGTTCTGGGTGTCTCGGACAAACTCTTTGGACGCAACTACCCACTGTTGGGTGAGCGATATGGTACATCGGGCCATTTCGGCGATACACTCACCGCTGCCATACTCTATATGATAACCTCGGGAGCCACCCACACGACCCAGTTTGCCCTAGCCGCAATGATGAACGCAGCAAGCGATGGGCAACTTAACTTTGTAGCGCAAACCTCGGAGTATGCCCGCAGGGCACACCTAATGAAAGAGCTCTTTATAGAGAATGGTTTCTATGTGGTTTACGACAAAGACGTAGAGCAACAGGTGGGAGATGGCTTTTTCTTTACAATCGGTTTCCCAAACATGAGTAGCGGAGAGCTGATGCGCGAACTACTATATTACGGAATAAGTTCTATAACCCTGACCACCACTGGGTCAGAACAGCAAGGCATCCGCGCCTGCTGCTCGCGGATGAACTCAAAAGAGCAATTCGCCATGCTGGGGGAGCGCCTTTCAGATTTTAAGCTGAACCACACCACTAATTTTAAAAAATAATCGGTAACTTTGTCACTTAAAATAATATGTTCATGAAACAAATCCTACTACTTACAATGACAGTAATGTTGGCCGCTTGTGGCGCAACCACTAAAATCAAAATCAAGCCCTATCCCGTGGCCCGTATGGACTCATCGGTGGTAGAAGATTACCACGGCACCAAAGTGGCAGATCCATATCGCTGGATGGAGGACGACAACGCAGCAGAGACTGCCCAATGGGTAAAGGCTGAAAACGAAATTAGCGAAGACTATCTCGCGCAAATACCATGTCGAGAGGCCATCCGCGAAAGGCTCACTACCCTATTCGATTACCAAAAAATATCGACACCATTCCGCGAGGGTGACTACTACTTTTTCTACAAAAATGACGGACTTCAAAATCAGAGCGTACTCTACTACCAAAAAGGTTTAGAGGCAAAGGCTGAAGTCTTCTTGGACCCCAACACCCTAAGCCAGGACGGCACGGTGGCACTTTCGAGTGTTAGTTTTTCACTGGATGGCAAATGGTTGGCCTATGCGGTCTCTTCGGCTGGTTCGGACTGGGTCGAAATACGCGTTATGGAGGTGGCTTCACGTCAAATACAAAAAGATGTGATTAAATGGGTCAAATTCTCGGGAGCCTCATGGAGTAAAGACGGGTTCTACTACTCAGCCTACGATGAGCCAAAGGGGAGCAAACTATCGGCAGTAAATGAGTTCCAAAAAGTATATTACCATAAATTGGGTACAGACCAAAGTGCAGATGTGCTGGTTTACCAAGACCCAATTCATGCCCTACGTTACTTCTCGGCTGCCATATCAGACGATTTTAAATGGTTATTCATCGTAGCCTCGGAGGGTACCTACGGACAGGAGATTCTCTATAAAAAAGCCGACGACAAGGGGGCATTCAAAACCCTGTATCCTGGGTTTGCAAACGAGTATGACATTGTGGATGTGGTAGAAGATTACGCCTATGTAATGACCAACCAAGAGGCTGCAAATTGCAAAATAGTAAAGGTGAACTTAAATAACACCTCGGAAAGCAGCGTGGTGATACCAGAGAGTCAAGACTTGATGCAGAGTGCGACAACAGCAGGGGGTAACCTATTTGTGGGTTATCTGAAAGATGCCAGCTCGCGCTTCTACCAATACGCCATGGACGGCACCCAAATCCGCCAAATTGAGTTGCCAGGTATAGGCACGGCAGGTGGATTCAGCGGCAAGAAAGAGTACACCGAGATATTTTATGGCTACTCAAGTTTCAATGTGCCTCCAACCTCGTACCGCTATGATATAGCAAGTGGTAAATCAGAGATGTATACCCAAACAAAAGTTAACTTTGATGTGACACAGTTTGAGGTTGACCAAAAATTCTTCACCTCGAAAGACGGTACTAAAGTACCAATGTTTATCGTCTATAAAAAAGGGTTGAAACTGGACGGTACCAACCCAACCTACCTATACGCCTACGGAGGTTTTAGTATCCCTATGACACCAGGTTTCTCGCCAACGCGTATTGCACTACTCGAACAAGGTGGCGTAGTGGCCATTGCCAACATTCGTGGTGGTAACGAATATGGCGAACAGTGGCACAAAGGTGGTATGTTGGCCAATAAGCAAAATGTATTTGATGACTTCATAGCAGCAGCCGAATATCTGATTGCCGAAAAGTATACATCGAAAGAGAAGTTGGCCATTGCAGGAGGCTCGAACGGCGGACTGCTGGTGGGAGCCTGTATGACCCAACGTCCAGGCCTATATGCCGTCTGCTTCCCTGCAGTGGGGGTAATGGATATGCTACGCTTCCACAAGTTCACCATCGGATGGGGTTGGGCAGTGGAATATGGCTCGAGCGATGTGGCAGAGCAGTTTAAATATATCTACAAATATTCGCCTCTACACAACATTAAAGAGGGAAGCTGCTACCCAGCCACATTAATCACCACAGCCGACCACGACGACCGTGTGGTGCCAGCACACTCCTTTAAGTTTGCCGCCACCATGCAAAAGTACCAATCATGCGACAAACCGATATTAATCCGCATTGAAAGTAACGCCGGCCACGGTGCAGGTAAGCCCACCTCAAAAATTATTGAAGAGCAGGCCGACCAGTGGAGCTTTATGTTCTACAACACAAACACAAAGTATAAACCAATTAAATAAATCGAAAAAAAATGAGAAGACAAATCGTTGCAGGAAACTGGAAAATGAACACCACACCTCAAGAGGGTGTTGAATTATTAAAAGGCGTTGCCGCCCTTAAAGGTGAGGCAAAAAAGAGCGTGGAACTTATCGTTGGCGTACCTTTTACACATATTTGCTCAGTAAGCAAAGCAGCCGAAGGCACCTCAATTGAGGTGGCAGCTCAAAACTGCGCTGACGAGGCTAAAGGTGCTTACACGGGTGAAGTTTCGGCCGAAATGATTGCATCAATGGGTGTCAAATATGTAATTCTTGGCCACTCAGAACGTCGCCAATACTACCACGAAGATTCAGCCATACTAAACAAAAAAATGGCTTTGGTATATGCCAATGGCATGGCTCCAATCTATTGCGTGGGCGAAAAGAAAGAGGAACGCGAAGCTGGTAAACAAAATCAGGTTTGCTACGCTCAACTATCGGAGGTTGTCTTCAACCTGACGGCCGAACAGTTCAGTAAGCTAATCATAGCCTACGAACCAGTTTGGGCAATCGGTACAGGACTTACAGCTACAGCTCAACAAGCTCAAGATATACACAAATATATCCGTTCGGTACTGGCCGAGAAGTTCGGCAAAGCCGCCGCTGAGCAGTGCCCTATCCTATACGGAGGTAGCTGCAAACCATCGAACGCGGTTGAAATTTTCTCGAAAGAGGATGTAGATGGTGGCCTGATTGGTGGAGCTGCACTACAGGCAGAAAACTTTATCGGAATCGCTAAAGCATTCTAATTCTAAATTCTATTACTCAAAGCAGGGGTGTCGCGCTTTTTTAGAAGCGGCACCCCTGCTCTCTTTATGGGCTGTGACTAAGACGCTGTTTTAATTTCTTTCCAGCATTTTATTACCACCCTTTTTGTACTCTTTTTCCGCTGATTTTTGAGCTGTAGTCCACTACTATCTCGGCAAATCATCGAAAAAATAGCCTCAAAAATAGCAGTAAGAAAATTTTGAAAACAAATTAAAACAGCCTCTAAGACACAAAAAAGCCCCTGTAGAAGGATAATGGCACCATAAATGTATTTTACAACGAAATAATCCTTATTATATGCTACTCCCTAGAATATTGTTACGCAAGTAAAAGAGCACCATTTAATCATCTCAGTGCTATTAATGAAGCAAATATAATAAAACTAAACTGTTATAGAGATTTCACGCACCATTTTGACCATTAAGCCAACTTTCACCACTTCTTACGAGACCAGGCCCCCACGCTTCGTATCTAGTATTGCGAGAATCTACATATATGTCAAAAAAACAGGAGATTAGATTTCTCTAACCTCCTGTTTGTGAGCGGAAAACGAGACTCGAACTCGCGACCCTCAGCTTGGGAAGCTGATGCTCTACCAACTGAGCTATTTCCGCGGAATGACAGCCTGTTTAAGACTAAATGAGCTGTTATCGGGGATTGAACCCGAGACCTCTTCCTTACCAAGGAAGTGCTCTACCACTGAGCTACAACAGCCAATATATACTTTGCTAAAAGCGAATGCAAAGGTAATAAAAAAAATTAATTATTCAAAGTTGTTGGCAAAAAAGTTGGTAAAATAAAATCATCGGCGCTATCGCTATCCTTGTCAAAGTCTATGACGCGGTCGCGATACATCTGATTTTGAAGAGAGACCATCTTTATGGCCGTGGCCGCAGCCTCATCACCTTTATTGCCATGCTGACCACCTGCTCGCTCCATAGCTTGCTCCATAGTCAACGTGGTGAGTACACCAAACACGATGGGAAGCCCCGTGCTGAGTTGCAACTCGATAATGCCCTGGGTGACCCCTTGACACAAAAAGTCAAAGTGACGGGTCTCGCCCTGAACCACACAACCCAAGACAATCACAGCATCTACATTGGTATATTCAGTAAAGAAGTGAGCTCCCAAAGCAAGCTCAAAAGAGCCAGGAACCCATTTTACCGAAATATTATCTTCGGGACAGCCTGACTGACGAAGGCGCTCAAGAGCCCCATCTAGGAGTGCATGGGTAACCTCGGGATTCCACTCGGCCACCACAATCCCAAAGGACATATCTGCGGCCGAAGGTACTGGTGATGCTTGGTACGAAAGGTTCTTCTTTTTTGTCGTCATTAGCCCTTTAATTTATAGCTTTTGCGCTGCAACAGCTATATATTTATCGATGTCACGGGCGTATAGCGAACGAGGAAAATTATTTTTGATGGTTTCAAAAAGCTCTTTGGCTTTGGCGTTGTTACCAATAGAGCTATTAACCATGGCTGCTTTAAACAGATAAGCAGGTGTGGTGTCAATGTTGTCACTATATGAGGCTGCCTTTTCGTAAAAAGCAAGACCGTTAGTCATATCACCCAACTCTACGTAAGCATCGCCCATGAGACCAAAATTCTGTGAAGTTATAATCTGCCCCATAGCCCCCTCAACAGCGCTAAAAGAGTTGAAAGAGTCAATTGCTTTCTGGAACTCACCCATGTAAAGGTAGCATATACCAGCATAATGTTTGGCAATATTAGACTGAGCAGTGCCACTGTAAGAAGAGATAATCTCCTCAAAACCAGCGAAAGAGTCATTACCCTTGAGTGCCAAGGCGAACGAATCGCGAGCAAAAGCATCCTGAGCCTGGAACATCGAAGCACTAGCCGATTCGGCACGTGGAGCCTTGTATAGGTGCTCGTAAGCAAAATAACCACCCACAACTAAAATGATGGCCACTAGGATGGCTATAAGTAGTTTGCCGTTCTTTTGAAGGAATTGTTCACTGTGGGAGAGTGCCTGTTCAATTGCTACTTCAGGGTCTTTTTCTACCGGTTTGTTGTTGTTAGCCATTGCTGTATTTTTGGTGTTTTTAATTTTTATCAAGGCCACAAAAGTAATCATTTTTAGTAAAACAACAAAGAAATTCATTACTTTTGTCTTTATTATGTATTTAAAAACATTATCCATAGTCAATTTCAAGAATTGCGAGCAGGCCGAATTATCGTTTTGCCCCTCCATTAATGCCTTTGTGGGGCTCAATGGTTCGGGCAAAACCAATTTGCTGGATGCCATATACTTTCTTTCACTCACAAAAAGCGGTTGGGGCATGAGCGACAACCAATGTGTGCGCCACGAGAGTCCATTCTTTGTGCTCCAAGGCAACTACTGCCTGGGCGAGCAGATGCACCACGAAGTGGTGTGCTCGTTCAAGGCAGGCCGAGGCAAGAAGTTGAAACGCGACGGCAAGGAGGTGGAGCGCATGGCAGAACATATTGGGCTGTTGCCTTTGGTGGTCAGTTCGCCCACAGACTCGGGACTTATTGTCGAGAGCGGACAAGAGCGTCGCCGATATATGGATACATTTTTATGTCAAAACTCGCCTACCTATTTGGCCGATATTATGCGTTATAATTCGCTACTGGCAGAGCGTAATCGTCTACTCAAAGATAGCATTGGTTTTGACGATGTGATTGATATTATTGATATGCAGCTCAGCGAGGTGGCCCAGAGCATCTATCGCGAGAGGTGTGATTTTGTGGAGCGGTTAGCTCCTGTGGTTGAACGTTACTATGGCGCCCTATCGGCCGATAGCGAAGCCGTGTCGATAAACTACAACTCTTCGCTTGCCGAATACTCCATGCAGGAGCTTCTACATCGCTCTTTTGAGCGCGACCGTATAATGGGTCACACCACAGTGGGGGTGCATCGCGATGACCTAGTGATGACAATTGAGGGGCTGCCTATTCGCCGATATGGCTCTCAGGGTCAGCAAAAATCTATGCTTATTGCCCTTAAATTGGCCCAGAGTGAACTTATCGCTCAACGTACAGATGGGTTACGCCCCATACTCCTGCTTGACGATATATTCGACAAGTTGGATGGCAAACGCGTTGAAAATCTACTACATATAGTGAGTAGCGATGTCTTTGGCCAGATTTTTATAACCGACAGTAATAAAGTACGTTTGGACCGTATATTGAGTAATATAACCACTACGCATCGCCTTTTTTCGGTATGCGCTGGCGTTGTCACTGTTGAAGACAAGCCACAATGAAACGCACAGAACCACAGACGATAGGTGAATTACTGAGTGAATATTTCGCCCAACGACAACTCTTAGGTGGTGTGGTCGAAGGGCGTGCGGTGGAACTATGGTCCGATGTGGTGGGCCCCACTGTGGCACGCTACACCGAGGATGTATATATCCGCCAAGGGGTGCTCCATGTCACGCTGAGCTCTTCGGCAGTCCGTTCGGAGGTACATATGCGTCGCCGTTACTTTATCTCACAAATCAACGACGCCATCGGCTCGCGCGTGGTGCGCTCACTACTTATCAAATAGAGCCCTTTTTGAGGTGATGTACAAAAATAGTTGCTCGATTTAAGGAGTATCCCTAGGCGTGAATTTGACTTTACACTACAGTTCAGACGCGAGTGTCACCTACTCTCACGGGTCACCTCAAATGGAGGCGACAATATCCAAAGACACAGGTCATAATATGGCATGTACACAACTCAGCCCCTCACCAAAAAAAGGTGGGATTT
>JAVVSB010000028.1:0-26262 GCA_036654415.1 Mucinivorans sp.
ACGGCATTCTCGCATGATAAATTATGGCAATTTGAGTTTTACCGGACAGCAATAAAAAATAATCAGCGAAACGCTCATTCAAAAAAATGTTTCGCTGAAAGTGACTTGTTAAAGGACGACAAAGTAAGCTCCAGCTTTATGAGCTAGTCCACTGCTGAGAAACCCAACAATTATCTATAAAGAGCAAGCCCTCTGCAACTAAGGTTGCAGAGGGCTTGCTCTTTATAGATAAGGACGATTACTCGGCCGAGAGAATCTCAAGAATCTTGATGGCGGCATCAGTAACTGGTGTGCCAGGACCAAAGATGGCCGCTGCACCTGCCTTGTAAAGAGCCTCGTAATCCTGAGCTGGAATAACCCCACCAACGATGACTACGATGTCGGGACGGCCCAACTTCTTAAGTTCGGCCAATATCTGAGGCACCAAAGTCTTATGACCAGCAGCCAAAGAGCTTACCCCCACAACATGCACGTCGTTTTCAACAGCCTGTTTGGCAGCCTCGGCTGGAGTCTGGAACAGAGGACCCATGTCCACGTCAAAACCTATATCGGCATAGCCAGTCGACACAACTTTGGCACCACGGTCGTGGCCGTCTTGGCCCAACTTGGCAATCATAATACGTGGCTGGCGACCTTCACGCTTGGCGAAGTCGGCGGCCATGGCCTGAGCCTTTTCAAATTTTTCGTTATTTTTCACAGCCGAAGAGTAGATACCTGAAATTGTACGAATAGTGGCCGAATAGCGACCAACGATAACCTCGCAAGCGTCAGAAATTTCGCCCAGCGTGGCGCGAACCTTGGCAGCCTCGATGGCCAAAGCCAATAGATTGCCTTGGCCTGTCTTGACACATTCGGTAATGGCTGCAAGAGCCTTGTCCACATCAGATTGATTACGGGCAGCCTTAAGGGCATTGAGACGTTCAATCTGAGAGATACGAACCGCTGTATTGTCGACATCCAAAATATCAATTGGGTCCTCTTTTTCTAAACGGTATTTATTGATACCCACAATAGTCTGCTCACCAGCGTCAATCTTAGCCTGAGTACGTGCGGCAGC
Organism: Mucinivorans sp.; assembly: GCA_036654415.1. Lineage (GTDB taxonomy): Bacteria > Bacteroidota > Bacteroidia > Bacteroidales > Rikenellaceae > Mucinivorans. The sequence continues at coordinate 1,058 of JAVVSB010000028.1, forward strand.
CTCTTCGATACGCATCTTAGGGATACCTGTCTCGATGGCAGCGGCCATCCCACCCAACTTTTCAACCTCCTCAATCAAGGCCCAAGCCTTGTGAGCAATCTCGTTGGTTAGGCTCTCGATATAGTAGGAGCCAGCCCATGGGTCAACAGCCTTGCAAATGTTGGTCTCCTGCTGGATATAAATCTGAGTGTTACGGGCAATACGAGCCGAGAAGTCAGTTGGCAAGGCAATGGCCTCGTCCAGAGCATTGGTGTGTAGCGACTGAGTATGACCCAAGGCAGCAGCCATGGCCTCGATGGCTGTACGAGAGATGTTGTTGTAGGGGTCCTGCTCGGTGAGCGACCATCCCGAAGTCTGGCAGTGTGTACGTAGAGCCAGCGACTTGGCCGACTTGGGGTTGAACTGTTTTACTATCTTAGCCCACAACATACGGGCGGCACGCATCTTGGCAATCTCCATAAAATGGTTCATACCAATGGCCCAGAAGAAGCTCAAACGTGGTGCAAACGAGTCGATTGGCATACCAGCATTGACCCCCGCACGTAGATACTCTAACCCGTCGGCCAAAGTGTAGGCCAACTCAATATCGCAAGTGGCCCCAGCCTCCTGCATATGGTAACCCGAGATGGAGATGGAGTTGAACTTAGGCATATTCTTAGAGGTGTACTCAAAGATATCGGCAATAATCTTCATCGAGAATTTTGGAGGATAGATGTAGGTATTACGAACCATAAACTCCTTCAAAATATCATTCTGGATGGTACCGCTAAGCTGTTCTAAGGTTGCACCCTGTTCCAAACCTGCCACAACGTAGAAGGCCAAAATAGGCATTACGGCTCCATTCATGGTCATCGAGACCGACATCTTGTCTAGGGGGATGCCGTCGAAGAGGACCTTCATATCCTCAACCGAACAGATAGAGACACCCGCCTTACCCACGTCACCCACCACACGAACATGGTCAGCATCGTAACCACGGTGAGTGGCAAGGTCAAAGGCCACCGAAAGCCCCTTCTGACCTGAAGCTAAGTTTCGTTTGTAGAAGGCGTTGGACTCGGCCGCAGTGGAAAAACCTGCATACTGACGAACCGTCCAAGGACGCATAACATACATTGTTGAATAGGGACCGCGCAAGAAAGGCGCAAGACCAGCGGCATAGTTTAGGTGCTCCATACCCTCCAAATCCTTGGCCGAATATTCACCTTTGACAGCGATAAGCTCGGGGGACATCCACACCGAATTTTCGCAGCCTTTTTTGGACGAACAACCACAAGCAGCGGTGGGTTCACCCTTGAAATTTATTTCTGAAAAATTTGCTCTCATTTTTTGTAATTAAGAATTATGAATTATGAATTTTTTAGGGTTGCTCCTTAATTAAATTCCTAATTCTTTAATGTAAGACTTAAGGGTGTCAAGCACATTGGCCTTGACGCTAATGAAGTGGCTAATGCCAGCGGCCTCCAACTCGGCCCGACAAGCAGGCTCGCCAGCCACAACCACAATGGCATGGCCCTTAAGAGCATTATACGCTTCGATGGCCAGAGTGGCGTAATCATCGTCCGAAGAGCAGATAACCACAATCTCGGACTTAGAGGCCAAAGCCTCGTCCACACCCTGAGCCACGGTCTCGAAGTAGGTGTTATCCAAACAACGAATACCAGCGCAACCAAAGAAGTTGCAGGCAAACTGAGCACGGGCACGTGCAAAAGCCAAAGCCCCACAGGTGAGCATAAAGGCACGAGGATTGCGCCCCGAACGGTCAACATCCATACGAAGAGCCTCGAAGGCCATGGCACCACGATAGGGCTTTAGGGTCTCGAACTCCTCCGTAGACTCCGCACAGCAGCACTTGGCCTTACCCTGGCAACGTAGAGCAACCTCCTTAGGCACATCCTCCGATACGACCTCTCCAAAATTAGGATACTGGTTAGTACCCAAAAGAGTATCACGACGGGTGGAGATATTCTTATCTTTTTGAGCCGAAGTGGCCAGAACTGTCTTTTGGATAAAGCCCTGTTTAAGAGCCTCAATATAACCACCTTTTTCTTCAACCTCTTTGAACAAATCCCAAGCTGCACTTGAAACCATATCGGTTAGATTCTCAACATAATAAGAGCCAGCAGCAGGGTCAACTACCTGATTCATGTGAGCCTCCTCTTTGAGCAGTAGCTGAGCATTACGAGCAATACGCGATGAAAAATCGGTAGCCGCCTGCCAAGGATGGTTAAAAGGCATAACCTCGATGGAGTCAACCCCCGCCAAGGCTGCCGACATAGCCTCGGTGGTGCCTCGCAAAACATTCACATAGGCATCATATACAGTCATGTTCCACTCCGATGTGGTGGCGTGCACCCTCATCTTGCTACTGCAACTGCGGGTAGGCTTATAGGCCTTGGTGATATTGGCCCACAACAGGCGAGCAGCACGGAACTTAGCAATCTCAAGGAAATAGTTGGGACCAATGGCCATATTGAACTTGATGGAAGGAGCCACCTGGTCGATGGTTAGACCGCGCGAGAGCATCTGAGCGCAATATTCGTGGGCCGCACTAAGGGCAAAGGCCAACTCCTGAACAGCATTGGAACCGCAAGAGTTAAAGAGCACCCCACTGGCACTAATAAAACGAAGACGGGTGAACTTTTCGCCCTTTTTAATTAGAGAGGCAATCTTGTCAAAACATTTGCCATCGGCACAAAATGACCCCTTCATCGAAGCCCGTTTAAGAGGGTCGATGCCAAAGGTGGCCCTCACCTGGTCGGCCTCATACCCCTCGCGAGTAATTTTGTCAATAAAGAGTGAGGCTACACCAGCCACTCCGCACCCCGAGAAGGCCAACTCCACAGCCTTAAGCTCGATGCCCGAAAGCAGAGCGTCAAGCTCAGTGGAGCTAAACTCCTTATTGTTGATGACCAACCCCAAAGAGTCGACCCCTTTACAGAGCACCTCAAGGGCCTGCTTGTTGGCCTCGGCCACATCCTCCACCACAATGGTTTGACGCACAAGCCAATTACCACACGATTTGGCACCATTCACATAAGGGAATTCACCTGCCTTACCACCCATGTGTTTAAGGTGTGTAAGGTCTTGAGCGCGATAAAAAGGCTGCACCGAAAAGCCCTCAAGCGTACGCCATACCAGACGTTTGTCGTAGTCCGCCCCCTTAAGGTCGGCGGTGATGACCTCCATCCATTTCTCAGAAGAGACTGGAGGAAACTCGGCCATCAATTTTGTTTTTTCTGCCATAGTTGTTGATATTTTGTTTATTAAAAGTTCACTTATGAGTTACAAAGTTACAAAATTCTTTGTACATATAGCGCACGTATATAGTAGAAAAATGACATCTCGTATAACTTTTTTTAGAAGCTGTTACGATTTCATTCTAAGAAGCTGTTTTAATCTCTTTCCACCATTTTATTACCACCCTTTTTGCACTCTTTTTCCGCTGATTTTTGAGCCGTAGTCCACTACCATCTCGGCAAATCATCGAAAAAAGAGCCTCAGAAATAGCAGTACGAAAAATTTTGAAAACAAATTAAAACAGCCTCTAAGTGGAATAAATTTCTTATATTTGTATCAAAATTACGAAGCTATGAAAATAATAATTTTAACCTTGACGCTGCTTCTTTGCGCTCCAGCACTCCAGGCTCAGGTCACACGCGGCAAAAAAGCCGTTGGCGACAACAACACCACAGTCCGCCCGACCACCCAAGGCCGAGCCGATGTCAATTTCTACAACTCGCTACTCAAAGCAAAAGAGAATGTAGAGAGTGCTATAACCAATCTACAAAACAGTTTGCCCGCTGGAGCCTCGGCCTCGAAGCAACGCAAGATGAATAAACTGATGGCCCCACTAATTGAACAAAAGGCCATTATCCAACGACAGATAGATGCCATCCCAGAGAGCATAAAGAGCCCCGAAATAGCCTCTCAGCGACAAAAACAACAGCGCGAGGCACTAGCTCAGGAGCTAATCGAGCGGGCCGCCACACTGGACGCCTCAAAACAAAACCAGGAACAGGTCTACAGCCAAGATAGTGAGCTGGATGCCCTCTACCGCGGATATGTAGAGCAGCAAGAGAGCTCTTTCGACCCTTCTGAAGTGGTCTATCGCGTGCTCTTTGCCATAACCAAGAAGCCTGATTCTAAGATGTATAAGGTTTACAAAGATGTCTACGAACAGCGTATGGCTGGAGGTAAGACAGCCTACTACCAGGGCAACTACCGTAGCAAAGCTCAAGCCGAGCAGGCCTGTGTTGAGATTTTGGCCAAGGGCAAATACCGTGACGCCTTTGTGGTGGCCATGGTGGGCGACAAGAGGTTGCCTCTGAAGTAAAGTGACTTCTAAAAATTAATATAAGTCCACTTATTTGCCAACCAACGCTCTCAGACCGCCGATAAAGGTCAGCGGATGAGGTGGATTCCCTGGGATATAAAGCTCTGGGGTGTGGCGAGTAAGCGGTGAGCGGTCGATTTGAGGTGAATCGGCAAAGAGGCCGCCAGAAATGGCATCACTACCCACGACAATCAACAACCGAGGCTGGGGAATGGCTGCAAAAGTGGCCTCTAAAGGTCCCGACATAGCCCGCGTAATGGGGCCCGTAACCACTAGAGCATCACAATGGCGAGGCGAGGCCGTAAAATCAATACCCCAACGCCTCATATCAAAATTCACATTCCCAGCAGCATCCAACTCAGCCTCCGAAGAGCCATCGCCTCCAGCGCAAAGCTCTCTGAGGTGCAGCGAGTTGGCAAACATACGATGAGGCTTTTCTAAGCCTCGCAGCACAAAGGGGTGGTCTGGGCTCACCACCAAATCCTCACGCGAAAATGCCCACATACGATGCTCATTGGTAAAGACAATCTGAGAGGGTGCAATCCGTTGACACTCACCACAAAACAAGCAACGCCCCATATCCAACGAAAAGGGGTCGGACATAAGAGCCCCCGTGGGGCAGAGCTCTGCGGCACGAGCAAGTTGCTCCCTAGAATAGCTCTCAACGCTATTTTTCAACACTGGCACACCACGAAAAATCTCGGGCAGAGTGACACTCTCGGGCGATTTTATATATTGACTACCGTGTTCAAGGAGTATTTTTAGGGTGCTGCGTATCATTGTGGATGAAAGTTTGTTTCTACAAAGGTAGAAATTTTTTTATCTTTGTAGTATGAACAAACTCCTACTACTGGGGCTGGTGCCGTTGACTACAGCCGCCCAAAACAGCAACCAAGCCAAGATAAACGTGGTCTTTATCCTTGCCGACGACATGGGCATAGGTGACGTAGGGTGCTATGGACAACGCACCATCCCCACACCCAATATAGACTCGCTAAGTGCCCATGGTATGCAATTTATGCAACACTATAGCGGTTCGACGGTGAGTGCCCCCTCACGTGCGGCCCTACTCACGGGCAAGCACACGGGACACGCGGCCATCCGCTGCAACTTTGTGGGGCTACGAGAAAAAGATGGTTCCATCAAAGACTATCCACTACCCAAAGAGGAGCTAACTGTGGCTGAAATTTTCAAAACCCGTGGCTACTCCACTGCCGTGGTGGGCAAATGGGGGCTGGGCAGCACCACCGACCAGGGAAGCCCTCTAAAGCAGGGGTTCGACTACTTCTACGGCTACCAAACCCATATTGACGCTCACAGAGCCTATCCTGCATGCCTGTGGGAGAACGACACTCGTGTGGAGTTAGGCGGCAAAACATATGCCGATGAACTGATTGTGCAAAAGGGGCTAGATTTTATTGACCGCAATAGCACGAAACCATTTTTTCTCTACATAGCCACCACACTACCACATGCCGACCTACTGGTACCCGAACAGGAGATAAAACCTTGGCTAGGCAAATTCACCGAAAAGCCCTACACGGGTGGCTATGCCGCTCAGCCCACCCCACGCGCAGCCTACGGAGCCATGATAACCCGCGTGGACAACACGGTTGGACGAGTGGTAAAGCAACTCAAAGCACTGGGAATTTACGAAAAGACACTTATTATATTCACCTCGGACAACGGCACTCATAGCGAAGGGGGGCACGACCCCTCCTATTTTGGCAGTAACAGCCTCTATCGGGGCACAAAACGCGACCTGTACGAGGGTGGAATTCGCACCCCAATGGTGGCCTGCTGCCCAAATCTTATTGGTGCAGGGTCGGTGAGCTATCACGTGGGTGCCTACTGGGATTTTCTGCCCACAATATGTGAACTCACAGGGGCAGACACTCCCCTCAACACGGATGGCATATCATACCTACCAACCCTTAAGGGAGAGGGTAGGCAAAAGGAACACCAATATCTATATTGGGAATTTCACGAACAGGGTGGCAAACAGGCCGTCTTGGAGGGTGGACAATGGAAACTAATCAGGCTAGGGGTCTACAAAGCACCCCATTACGAACTATACAACTTGGCTCGCGACCCAAAAGAGTTACGCTCAGTGGCGGTTGAATTTCCACAAAAAGCGGCACAGCTATCCCACGTAATGGACTCCATGCGCACCGAAAACAAGGTGTGGTATTTCCAACAATAGGGCACGCTTAAATCAAGCGGCGACAGGAAAACGCCTCTAAGGGGCGCATGGTTCGGAAGTCAACCCCCTCGAAAAGGACAAGGCCGTTATTGGAGCCAATCTCCACCTGCCCAAGTGGCATGGCTAGAGCTTGAGCTCCGCCACGTGTGGCCCAACTAAGTATCACCTCCAGAGGCAAATCTGGATTATGGCGTGCCAACCATTCCACCTCGGAGGCCATCAACAATGAGGTGTTGGAACTGAGCGAATCGGTGCCCAAAGCCACACGAGCCCCCATCTGGTAGAGCATCTGAGCAGGTGGAAAACCACGTTCAATATAGTAGTTGCTACGCGGACAGAGTACAAAGGTTACATCATGGAAGTGGCTCATAATCAGCTCTACATCGCTACGCTGAATTTGTGTATTATGAACCAGCAGCAGTGGCAACTCAGCGGGCAGACTCTCAACCAAACGACGACTGTGACTGCCATAATTAAGGAAATCAACCTGCATACCGCCACCAACCATAAAGTCGTACATGCCACCGCGAGCCTCAAAAAAATCGACCTCCGAGAGGGTCTCCATAAAGTGTATAGAGGCTCGAGAGGAGTTACACGCCATACGGAAGAGGGCATCACTAACCAAATAGGTGGAGTGAGGAGTGTGGCTAATGGGTATACCCAGGGCCGAGGCCATAGCAAAATTATCGGCTGTCTGGCGGCTAAACTCATCGAGAGCCTTCTCCTTGGATGGGGTACCGAAATATTCAGAAAAAGTGTAATAACTGATGGGACTCTCTTTTTTAGTTTCAAAAGAGAATGGGTCGTTGCTGATGTCGCCCACAGCCTGAGTACCGCTGAGCCACATTAGACGTTGCTCGGCACGTAGGGCCTCTATCTTTTGGACCGTGGTGTAGTCATTGCGGTGGGTGATAACCTGACGTACAAACTCCACCAGACCAAGCCCTTGAGGCATAACACCCTTAAAATAAGAGAGTTCCAAATGGCAATGGGCATTAACCATACCTGCGGACAAAATGCCATTGTAATACTCCGTACAAGGCAGGGAGTCAATTTGGTTAACTTCACTGTCAACGGAGAGTACCACCCCTTGGGGGTCGACCTTTACAACTGCGTTCCGCCTAAAATAGCCCTTAGCGTCTAAAAGGAATGGGCAAGCTATCGTTCTTGAAGAAGAATCGGTGTTCATATTTTTGTACAATAGGTTCAATAAAAGGGGCGATATGGTAATAGTAGACCGCACGCGCACTATCACGTGGGATGGTGTAGACCACCATCACGTTTTTAATGTACGAGCTATCAGAGTCCATAGCTATTTTACTACCAAAATCCTGCTGGGCAAACTGGTAAAACAGAGAGTCATAGCCCAAGGTTGTAACCTCGATGGAGTAGGTAAAGGGGGTTTGCTTTTGGGTTGAACGCGCAAGCCAAGAGACGTTGGAGATGCGGGGCAGAGAATCCTTTGAGCCAAGACTCACCCGAACAGACTTATTACCCACATTGTAATCCTCGGTACTACGATAATCCAGCTTAAGGGTGTAGCTACCCACAATGGGCTTTTTGAGCAGAAACTTATACCCACTAATTTTACCTTTCCGTAAAGTATCCTTTCGGTAGAGAGTGTCGCTCGAAAAAGAGAAGGCCAGACTGTCGAAACGCACCTTACCCTGGTAGCGTTCGGCAGCACGCAGTGCCATATCGTTGATGTTGGCGGCCACCTTGTCGAAGAGGTTGCTCAGGGGGTTACTTCGCCGCGAGGCCATCTGCTGCATGGTAAAATCCAAATCGGCAATGGTGAAACCACGCTGTGACAAGATAGGGGTGTAGTAATCCACCGTGTCAACCGAAGAGCCATAACGACTGTCGCTGTTCAAAGCAGCATCTGTGAGCAAGGATTCGGTGAGTATCGCCTCCAACTGCTCTTGGGGAATCATACGTGGTCCACTGTCACACCCCACAAAAAGGAGCATCAGGGCGGCTAAAACTACTTTAAACATAACTCTATAAAAGTGCAACGCCATAGAGGTCATAATCATCGGCTTTGGTAATGATGGCCTGACAAAATTGGCCCACCACCAGAGGCTCAGAACTTTGGACAAAACATTCGCCATCGACCTCGGGCGAATCATATTGGGTACGCCCCACATAGTACGACCCCTCTTGGCGGTCGATTATCACCCGTTCTATACCGCCCACCTTATTCAAGGCACACTGGTTGGAGATGGAGCGTTGGAGCTCCATGAGTTTTTCAGCACGCTGCTCCTTAACCTCTTGTGGAACGTCATCAGCAAGAGATTGGGCCGAATAGGTGCCCTCTTGCTCGGAGTAGGGAAAGACCCCCAAACGGTCGAAACGGGCCTCACGCACAAAATCCATAAGCTCCTGAAAATCAGCCTCACTCTCACCAGGATAGCCCACTAACATGGTGGTACGCAGAGCCAGTGAGGGTATCTGATGACGAAGCAGGGCCACCAAGTCGCGACTCTGCTGCCCATTGAGGCCACGACGCATAGAGCGAAGCTGACCATCGGCAATATGCTGAAGAGGAATATCCAAATATTTACACATCTTAGGCTCGTCACGCAACACCTCAACCACATCACCAGGGAAGGCAGCTGGATAGGCGTAATGTAGCCGCACCCACTCCAGACCCTCAATGGCGCAAAGACCACGAAGAAGGTCGGCCAGACGACGCTCGCCATATAGGTCCATACCATAGTAGGTTGTATCCTGAGCAATGACCAACAGCTCGCGCACCCCAGAGGCGGCCAACTCACGGGCCTCGCTCAAGAGAGTATCCATGGGCACCGAACGGTGAGGCCCACGAATAAGCGGAATGGCACAGTAGCCACAACCCCAATTACACCCCTCAGAAATTTTGAGGTAGGCGTAGTGGCTCGGAGTGGCTATCTGACGGGCCGTCGCCCGCTTGGGGTCATAAATAGCACCCAAGCTTAACAAAATATCGCTAAGGTTATTGACCCCAAAATATTCATCAACTTCCGAGATTTCGGCTCTGAGTTCCTCTTTATATCGCTCTGAAAGGCAACCCATCACAAAGATACGTTCAATAAGCCCCGCCTTTTTGGCCTCGGCCAAGCGTAGGATGGTGTCTATGGACTCCTGTTGAGCATCCAAAATAAAGCCACATGTGTTGACCACCACCACCTTAGCCTCGGTGGAGTCATCGTCAAAAGCAACCTGCCACCCAGGGGCCAACTGCCCTGCTAAATGTTCAGAATCGACTGTGTTTTTGGCACAACCAAGCGTTATAATATTGATTTTCTTCATCTTTTTTATTGGATTTGTGGCTCGCCACTTAGTATCTTGCTTATTGGGCATTGAGCCAACGACTCTGTGGTGGGAGCTATCAAAACCACCTGCCAGGCCAAAGTGTCGCTCGGACAGAAGTGCGGCCGAATAGTCTCGGTGGCCGTGTGTAGCCCAGCAACCTGCTGCACACGGCACTCTAGGACTTGCTCACAAGATGTCTGCTCCATACGTACAGCCACACCACGGGCCATAGCCCTTACATCAAAAGTGGCGCGACACTGCGATGGGCTGTGAAGCAACCTCAACCGCATCCCAGCATGGCTATCGCGCACCCCCATGCGGGCATCCCACAGACTGTCGGCTCCATATTTTTCAAAGCTCTCGATTGCAAAGCCACTCAGCAAGGTGTCACCCTGGAACACAAGCCCCACACGTGAAGGTGCCACCACGGTGTCAATACCCCAGAAAACGGCATAACTCACCCGCCCCTGTTCATCGCAAGTGGCCAACGTGCGCAAGGCAATACCAGGCGATGCCACCATTAACTCCCCAGCCCCAGAGGAGCACCCCAAAAAAAGAGCAAGTAGCAACAGGGCTATACAAGACTTTATCTTCACAACTTATAGCTCTACGCTATTTTACAGCTATGGTCTCTATTTCGACCATCACTCCAAGAGGCAACTTGGCCACCTGATAGGCTACACGAGCTGGATAGGGCTCAGCATAAAATTTGCCGTAAACCCCATTCATGGCCGCAAAATCACCCATATCATTAAGCAAAACGGTGGACTTAACTACATCGCCTTTGGAGTAACCAGCCTCAATGAGGATGGCCTCTATGTTTCTAAGACACTGTTCACTCTGAGCCTCAACTCCCTGGGGCACGGTGCCCGTGGCGGGGTTAATGGGAAGCTGGCCTGAGATATAGAGTGTACCAGCAGCCTCAACAGCCTGGCAGTAGGGACCAACAGCAGCAGGAGCATTCTTGGAATTGATAATACGCTTCATGATTATTGTCATTTAAAATTATTGTTTACCTTTGTCAAAACACAAAAGTACAAAAATTATTACCATTGACAATGAGAACAAAAATTTTAACCTCACTAAGTATATCGCTCCTGTGTGTACTCCTTAGCAGCTGCTGCGCCTGCCGTCAGGGTAGCCCCGTGGTGGGCAACCTAGAAAATGCTGTATGGCGCGTAATTGAGATTGGTGGCAAAGAGTTTCCCAAGAGTGGCATATCGCTCACTTTCAACGCCCAAGACAAAACCATTTACGGTGCGGCTCCATGCAACAATTTTTTTGCGGCCTACACTTTAAGTAAAGACAAAAAGCAAAATATCAATATCCACAATGTAGGAGCCTCGATGCGTATGTGTCCAGAATCGGAGATGGTGGCCGAAACCGCCCTGACACGAGCCCTGACCAGTGTGGTATTGCTCAAAATCGAAGGCAGTAACCTTCTTATGGTTGATGCCCAAGGTCAGTTGGTGGCCATAGCCACCTGTAAGGAGTAGCAGAGCTCTTTAGCAAGTAAAAAGCAGAGTATTGCGCCACTTTTGGTTTGGCGTAATACTCTGCTTTTTATCTAGAAGAGGACTCTATCCTATCTTTGGGAATTCGGTTATGCTGCCATAACGATGATACTCATTGGTGATGGTCTGCTCGCGTAGATAGTGGAGTAGTTCCAACCGCCCCTGGCACACCACAGGTGCAGTGACAATATAGCGACACAAAACCGAAGCCGCACGATAAAGTTCGATAGGAATATCGGCTGAAAGGGTACGAATACGCTCATAATCGCCCAAGGAACGGATAAAACTTTCAAAACTCTCCATACGCACATCACAACCCAACATGCCCAACTGCTCGGAAAGCTTAGATGTCTCGTCGGCACTGATAACCAAAGGTGTATGGCATGTAATGGCCGCCTGAGCCACCAACTTTATATCCTCTAATCTGTCCTGAGCAAAGACCCGTAAAACCATGCTGCCCAAGGGAAGGTAACGCAAGATATTCTGCTCGCCATATATGTTACTCACATCTCGTGGCTCGCTGAATTCGCGACGAAAAACCTCAGCGTAATTCTCGTGCTGGTTTGCCCCGCTGGGAGTGGCATTGACAAAGCAACTCACATAGTTGACCCCGCCAGCCTTAAGCCCTCCACCAAAGGCCGAAAGCTTCATGCCCCCAAAGGGTTGACGAGAGACAATGGCCCCCGTGATACCACGATTAATATAGAGGTTCCCAGCCATAATATTGTCTCTCCAGAGTTTTTGCTGCTGTTCGTCGAGCGACTGTAACCCGCTGGTCAGGCCATAATCCAGTGAATTAACCAAGTCAATACCCTCCTCCAAAGAGTCGATGGAGACCACCGAAAGCAATGGGGCAAAGAGCTCGGTACGGAAGGTGTAACTCGTGGGTTCGACCCCCCACTTGACCGTAGGCCGCAACGTATATTCATCTTTCCACTCAGGGGCCACCAACCAGCTCTCACCATCCTCAAGGTGCTCAATGGCGTGGGTGAGTTTGTCGTTCTCACCCGAAATCATAGGCCCCACAATATGGCCAATCTGCCACACACTACCCGTTGGCACACTGTGGGTGGCATCCTTGAGCTTAGATGCAAAATCGGGGTCGTCATAAATATCTTTATCCACCAAAAAGAGCGAACAGGCCGAACATTTCTGCCCCGCATTGCCAAAAGCCGAGGCCACAACATTCAAAATAGCCTTGTCGCGGTCGCCACTTTGGGTTAAAATCATGGCATTCTTACCCCCAGTCTCGGCCGAAAGCGGAGTGTTGGGGTGTTGGATGCTGATGCGCTGAGCCGTGTCGGTACCCCCAGTCATAATAATATGTTTGATAACTGGTGAGCCAGTCAGTCTATCGAGCGGCTCGCGCCCATCGGTGATAATCACCTGTAAAGCCTCACGCGGCACACCAGCATCCCAGAAACATTTGGCAGCCTCCCAGGCCACAGGGGCCGCCAAGGTCGAAGGCTTTAAAATCACGGTGTTGCCCCCACTCAGAGCCGCTGCTACCCCACCCACAGGAATGGCCAAAGGAAAGTTCCAAGGCGAAAGGACCAAGATGGTACCCTTAGGGGTAAGGGTAACCGAATTAAGAGCAGCAAAACGCTCCATACTAAGTGGATAGAAGCGTGTAAAATCGATGGCCTCACTCACCTCCACATCACCCTCGGTGATGGTTTTTGCCGTAGTGGCGCACATTGAACCTATTAAATCACCACGACGAGCAGCCAATAAATTGGCCGCTCGATGGAGCACATCACGACGATAAGCCACAGTACTCTCGCGCCAAGCCGACGGGTCGGCCTGAGCTATGGAGAGCACCTGGTCAACCTGGTCTGCGGTAGCCATAGACATCTCATATGGGTAGACACCCTCTTGGCAACGGTCAACATATTGACGCCGTTTGTCATTTATAATCTGTTCTGCTCCTATCTGAGTAGGGATAAGTATGGGGGTGTGGTCGGCAGTGAAACGCCACCGTTCGACAATACCCAAGGCCCAATCTTGGTTGGCCTTTAAGTCAAAATTAGTGTCGGGTTCGTTGACAAAAACAGTCGGGAATTTATCCTGATAGGGGGCGTTTCTATCCTGTATACGCTTCACCTCTGAAGAGACCTTGTCCTTGAGCTCATAGGCCACCTCGAACTGCTTTTGCAGAAAAGCCCACTCTCGAGTGTCGGGACGAAGGTTGAAGGAGTAGCTCAGGAAATTTTCTTTACCCGTATTTTCATCCAACCGCCGAACCAAATAGGAGACAGCATTGAGAAAATTGGCCTCACTCACCACTGGGGTGTAGAGTATGACCCGTTTGCCCAACTTACTCATAGCGCGCCATAGGTGCGGAGCCATCCCCTCCAACATCTCGAAAGTAACATCATCCTGACACCCATTCTGCACAGAGAGCAGATGGGCGTAGGCTATGGAGTAGAGATTGTGCGAGGCAATCCCCACATTGAGCACCGCAGCATTCTCGACCAACAAGGCCCTATCCAGAATATGGAGGTAGTTGGCGTCGACTTCGGTTTTGGTTTCGCGCACAGGGTTGGGCCAACCCTTGAGTGAACTGATAACGGTCTCCATCTGAAGATTGGCACCCTTGACCAGGCGCATCTTAAGCGGAGCACCACCCGTGGCCACGCGCTCGTGGGCAAACTTAAGAAGTTCGCTCTGAAGGTGCCAAGCATCGGGCAGGTAGGCCTGCACCGCAATGCCAGCCGTGAGATTTTTGAACTCAGGATGCGACAGAGTAGACATAAAGACATCCAAAGTGAGGTGAGCATCCTTATACTCCTCCATATCCAAGTTGATAAACTTTGGCGAGTGAACACCCTGAGAGTCGATATAGGGAAAGTCGATGGCTTTTTGGTAGAGAGTGGCCATACGGCGGATAAGCTCACGACGTGAATGGGCAAAATTGAGTGGGTGAAGCTGGGCATAAATACCCGAAATCTTGACCGAGATATAGTTAATATCGGGCTGTTCCAAGGCCTCAAGATAGTGGTGGTAACGGTGGTCAGCCTCGGCATTGCCCACCACAACCTCGCCCAAGAGGTTGACATTCTGGCCTATACCAGCCTTATAACGTTCGGCCAAATGGCGTGTTAGAGGTGGACGCTGCTCGTCAATAATAATGCCCGCTGTGTCGAGACGCAAGCGTGCCTTGATGATGGGCACAGCCACCCACGCAAAACGATAACCCACCCACCGATACATCTGCAAGAGAAACCTATCGCTTGGGGCAAAGAAGCTAGGAACGCCATACTCATCAAGCAAGATTTTAACACGTAGAGCCAATTGATTTTGCTGACGAATCTGGCAAGTCTGGTCGAGCATTTTGCTCATAAAAATCTTATCCTTGGGCTCTGCAATCAGCGTGGCGTACTTCTGCTGCTCTTTTTTTTCGGAGGCAGTCAGCTGAGCCGTACTCAGAGCGTTAAGCTCCACAACCCATTTTTCAACATCTTCTTTAGTAATCATGGCACTTCTTTAAGTTTAGAAATTTATAATACTTCTATAACACGCTCCAAGGCTACAGAATGGGAGCCCTTCAATAATATATTTTTACCCCTCAGGGGTCTCTTGAGTAAAAACTCGCACAGGGCCTCCCTATCAGCAAACTTAGGGTAGGCAGAGTTGGTGCGACCAAAATTTTCTCCCACCAAAAAGAGCTGCTCAAAACCCTGTGAGGCCGCCCAATCAACCAAAGCCTGGTGCTCGCTGGCGGCATAGAGCCCGAGCTCAAACATATCGCCCAAAATCACACATTTGTGGTCCAAAGCAAGACGCGCAAAATTCTCAATCGAGGCCCTCATGCTCGATGGGTTGGCATTGTAGGCATCCACATAGAGGGTGTTACCACTGGTATGCACCACCTGCGAACGGTGGTTGGCAGGTTCGTAGGTGCAAATGGCCTCCAGTGCCTGCGAGCTATCGACCCCAAAAAAGCGACCCACAGCCAAAGCAAGCAATATGTTGGATATGTTATAGTGCCCCACAAGATAGGTACTATATTGATGATTGTCAAAACTAAATTTCAGGAAGCTGTCGGTCCCATCCACAGCCTCAAGAGGCTTATCAAAAATCATATTCTTAAGCCCCTGACGCTCATGCACCATGGAACAGACCACAGAGTCCTGAGCGTTGCAGAGTGCCGTGCCAGAGTTCTCGAGCAAAAAGTCGAAAAGTTCGCCCTTGGCCAGACGTACCCCCTCGGGCGAGCCAAAACCATCGAGATGGGCTAGACCAATGTTGGTTATCAGCCCATAATTGGGACGAGCTATGGCACACAGAGCTGCAATTTCGCCAGGGTGGTTGGCCCCCATCTCAACCACTCCAATCTGGGTGGAACCATCGAAACTAAGCAGGGTAAGCGGCACCCCGATATGGTTATTGAAATTGCCCTTTGTGGCCCCCACCACCATTTTGGTGGAGAGTACTCTGGTGATAAGCTCCTTAGTGGTTGTCTTGCCGTTGCTGCCAGTGAGGGCCACAATGGGTATATCAAGCCGCTGACGATGGTATAGGGCCAAATCCTGCATGGCTTGAAGCGAATCCTCAACCACGATATAACGCTCGTCATGAGCGACCTCTGGCCTGTCTACCACAGCATAGCGTGCCCCACTATCCAGAGCCGCAGCAGCAAAATCGTTGCCATCGAACCTATCGCCGCGCAAGGCAAAAAAAAGCCCCCGTCCGTGCCGCGAATCGGTGGAGATTTCACCACAAAGGGTGAAAAGTTGGTATAAGTCTGAAGTTTTCATATGTACAGAACAAAAGTAGAAAAAAATTGTTAATTTTGTTCCCATTAATACTAATATTTTCATGCGTGCACTAATACAACGAACCGACGAGGCCTCAGTCACCATTGAGCATAAACAAAAAGCCGCCATTGGCCCTGGAATGGTGATTCTACTTGGAATAGAGCACGCCGACACCCAATCCGACGTGGAGTATCTGTGCCGTAAGATAGCCCGACTACGCATCTTTGACGACCCATCGGGAGTGATGAACCTTGACATTAAACAGAGTCAGGGGCAGGTGATGGTGGTGAGTCAATTTACCCTGCACGCCGACTGCTCGCGTGGCAACCGCCCAAGCTACATCAACGCTGCACGCCCCGAACAGGCATTGCCCCTATACGAGTTGTTCCTTGAACAGCTATCCGTCGAGTGCTCCCAAGAGGTGGCCTGCGGCACATTTGGAGCCACTATGTTTATTAAAATGGTGGCCAACGGGCCTGTGACAATACTGATAGATTCAAAAAACAGATGAGCTCACTAAAAAACATAGCCATCCCAGTCAAGCAGCAGATGCAGGATTTTGAGAAGTTACTGCGCCAGACAGTCAGTAGCCAACACCCAATACTAAAACAGGTGTGTGGCCATCTGCTCAGCCTAGAGGGCAAACGGTGTAGACCCCTGCTCACTCTGCTTGTGGGGCAACTACACGGGACCATTGACCAAAAGATAATAACGGGAGCACTAATCATGGAGCTCACACATAACGCCTCTTTGGTGCACGACGATGTGCTGGACGAGGCCTACACTCGGCGCGGAAGGGCCACCCTCAACGCTCTGCTACGCTCAAAAGGGGCCGTCTTGGTGGGCGACTTTTTGATGAGCAAGGGGGTAAGTGTTGGTGTCGAAAACAATTGTATCGAGGCCATCAGTTACGCTGCACACACAATGGAACTCTTGGTAGAGGGGGAGTTGCGTCAGGCTCAACATGCTCAACTACTGGATATTGACCGCGACGAATATTTTTCAGTTATAACCCTCAAGACGGCTAACCTAATGGCAGCCTCAGCCGCTGTGGGGGCCATCTATGCTCAGCCGATGCAACAAGAAAATATGCACCGTTTGGGCATGGTGCTGGGTATGGCTTTTCAGGTCAAGGACGACATGCTCGACTTCGCTGTCTCAACAGGCAAATTGAGGGGCAATGACCTGCGAGAGCGAAAAATTACACTACCACTGATTTTTGCCCTCGAACAACATGCGCGTATGCGCCCCGAAGTGCTCTCACATATGCGCCAGGCCCTACGCCACGAAAGCAGCGTGGAGTGGCTAGTAGATTTTGTCCTATCAAGCGATGCCATGATGCACTGCGATATAACCATGCACGAATTTCACAACGAGGCCCTCGAAATACTAAATCAGTACCCCCATTCACCAACACGCGAGGCCTTAATTGAATTTGCCGACTTTGTGTGCCAAAGAGAATACTAAACTTATGATTACAACTTTGAATATAGGGGGCCATTTGGTGGATTTGGGCCATCCTGTGGTCATGACCATTATGAATCTGACAACAGATTCATTCTATGCCCAAAGCCGCCTGAGTAGCTCCGAACAGATAATAAAAGCAGCCACAGAGGCCGCCGCCGCAGGGGCCACAATACTCGACCTAGGGGGTTACTCCACCCGCCCTGGAGCAGTAGATGTGCCCGCCAAGGTGGAGATAGAGAGGTTATCGCAGGCCATAGGGCTCATTCGAAAGCAGTTACCCGATATGCCCCTATCGGTAGATACCTTTCGTAGCGAAGTTATCCAGAAAATTGTGCAACGGTGGGGAGCGGTGATAGTCAACGACGTGAGCGGTGGCACGATGGACCCCCAGATGATGGCCACCGTTGGCCAATTAGGGCTACCCTATATTTGCGGCCACATTAAAGGGACTCCGCAAACTATGGCCTCGCACGCTGTGTACAAAGAGCTGATAGAGGAGTTGTTAACATTTTTTGTGGAACGGATGGAGATGGCCCAAAGGTGCTCTATTAAGGATTTTGTGGTGGACCCATGTTTTGGATTTGCCAAAAACGTGGACCATAATTTTGAACTACTGCGCCGTTTTGGCGAACTTTCAGTGTTGGGCAAGCCGCTATTGGCTGGGCTCTCGCGTAAGAGCTTCCTATATCGGAGCCTTAATATAGAGCCCCAAGAGGCACTCGTGGCCACCTCGGTGGCGCACCTAAAAGCCCTAGAGGGTGGGGCGCAGATTCTACGCGTGCATGACACCGTGGCCGCCATGCAGACCATAACACTATTTCGTAAAATATATAACCAATGATAGTAGATATTCAGGGCCCGACCATGCAGTGGGAGCAGAGCTCCATTGAGGGGATAATGGCAAAGGATATACTTCTGCAAGACAAGCAATTCTACGATTGTGAGTTCCTGCGATGCGACTTCAGCGGAACCACACTCCAGGAGTGTACCTTTGTGGAGTGCACCTTTACGGATTGTGCTTTGACCATGATAAAGGTGCCACATTGCCGTTGGGAACGTTGTGATTTTATCGGGTGCAAGATGATTGGTGTGGATTGGAGCCAAGCAATGTGGCCACTGCCAAGAACCAAGAAGAAGAGTATCTTTAACCTCTCTTTCAAGGGGTGTGCAATGGACTTCTCTATGTTTATTGGTATGAACCTTACGGGGGCAAAGTTTTTGGACTGCTCGCTCAAAGAGGCAGCCTTTGAACAGGCCGATATGCATGGATGCCAGCTGAGCGGATGCGACCTAACTGATGCTGCCTTCCAGGCCACTAACTTAACGGAAGCTGACCTTAGCAGTGCAAAAAACTACTCAATAAACGTATGTAACACCGTGGTTACAAAAGCTAAATTCTCTTTCCCTGAAGCCATGGCCTTGGTTTACGCACTCGATATTGAAATTGAGAGATAAGATGACTCCAAAAAACATATCCAAGACCAAGCGCGTTTTCGGCTGGATTATCCCGCTGCTGGGGGCGGTGGGGGTGACTCTTTTTATGATTGAGGCTCTGCGTTGGGTCTACTATCCAGCAGCCATGATTTGGGGGGCAGAGCTACCAGTGGGTGTCGATATCTTTGTGGTCTATCTGCTAAGCTCCACAGCCACACTACTATTATGCAAAGGACTAGGGCTGCTCTTTAAGCTCTACAAGACCCACTTGTTGGTGGTACGCAAGGGGTGGTTCAACCCCACATTCATTGTCTGGGGGGTGCTGCTGCTAGTGAGTATGAATATCATAATTGACCCGTTGATTAATTTGTATGCCCCTCCAGAAAGTGGCCTCTTGATTGAGCTTATGCAGGGCGGGCTATGGCCCATGGTGACCTCGGTGGTGGTGGTGCCTATGATGCAAGAGTTTATCTTTCGCGGCACGGTACAGTATAATTTAGAGCGCACCATGGGGCCGCTATGGGCCATTGTGGTGGCTGCCATACTAAGTGGAGCTGTATATGTGGAGCCCACACAGGCCATAAGCGCAGCCGCATGGGGACTAATATTTGGTGGGGTATACTACTGGAGTGGCTCGCTCTCGACCACCATTTCCGTGCATGTGCTCTTCAACGGGCTCACCTACCTAACCTATCTACTCTTTGGTGACCAAGAGATTTTGATTGATTACTTTTTGGCAGACGAGACCCTGCATACTGTGGTCTATGGTGTGGCCCTCATTTTGGTGGTGCTTTCGTTTTGGAGAATCGTAGACAAAGCCATAACCCACAGCCGTATCTACAAATTATAGATACGCCACCCGTTGGGATACATGTTGTTAACCCTGCGTTCTAACGCCTTGGCCCACCCCAAAGCCACCCCATTATAGCTCACAAGTGTAAGTCCCAAAGCATATTTAGAGCTATCGAGATTCCCCATACGTAAATAGGCCAAAGCCTCCTCTAGGGAGAGTTCAGAAATGGGACGCACCCCGACAAGCCCTGTGTAGAGAGCCAAGGCTGGGGCTGGTTTTAAATCCGCATGGATAAAGTCACCCATCTGCACCCCACTATAAACCAATCCTAAGCCACGCAGACGCTCCACCACTGTCAGCAGAACCTCACTAAAGGCATAGATTTTGCCTCCGCCAAGGGCAAAACGGTGGGGCCCCTCTACCCACTTGCTACACTGGACCACCTGGGCCGCATTAAGGCTCTCCAAACGTTGCGTCTTGACGCCAGCCATAAAGGGCACCGAAGATGTTTTGCGCAGCGCAGCCACAAAAAAGCCCTCGCCACGCACCAAATGAGGCAAACACTTGAGCCCATACCCCGTATTAATCACCCCAGAGGGGATATCCTCAAAATCAATGACCTCAGCCCCCAACTCCTGACAAATCCAAGACACCGTCTGCTCATCTTCGCTCTCATTTAGCGTGCAGGTGGAGTAGATAAGCACCCCACCTTCGGCCAAGGCATTCCATACCTGAGCCACTATGCGACGACCACGAGCCGTGCAAAGTGCCACATTTTCAGTTGACCACTGTTCGCGCGATAGGGGTTCCTTACGGAACATCCCCTCGCCAGAGCAGGGGGCATCGACCAAAACCACATCAAAGCTGAGGCCACTCTGCCCAAAAGCTTGGCTGTCGGCCGAGGTTACAGCAACATTGCCAGTACCCCACTTCTGAATATTTTCACTCAACGCCCCCACGCGCCCACGGATAGGCTCGTTGGCCACCACCACCCCCTGGGGACCAACCTCAGAGGCGAGCAACGTACTCTTACCTCCAGGAGCAGCACACAAATCAAGCACCCGAAGAGCCCGAAAGTCGAGTTTGCGAGCCATCCACCCCACCAACATGGAACTTGCCTCCTGAACATAATAGGCCCCACCGTGCAGGCATGGGTCGAGGGTAAACTTGGGACGAGAGGCAAGATAAAAACCATCATCATACCACTCCACCCTATCGGCCGAAGGTGCTGAGTAATGTTTTTGGGGGTTAACCCTTATGGATGTGGGGGAGACTGTGTCCAGTGAGGCCAAAAGAGCGGCCCCTGTTTCGTAGCGCAAGAGAATATCTTGACAAAAAATGGGTGGTAAAGCCGTAGGCATTAAAAAAACTAGTTAAATTTGGCTGCAAATTTCATTTAACACTCGCTCGCGGGTGGGGGCATCCTCCACAAAATCATCCTCATCAACATCGACCACCACTATGCGGCCACTGTAGGATGCTATCCACTGCTCGTAAAGGATATTCAGATTGTCCAGATAGTGTTGGTCAATCGAAGACTCGTAATCACGCCCACGACGGCTAATGTGACGCACCAAGGTATTTGAACTCGCACGTAGATAAATCAATATATCAGCCTGAGGCAAAGCCCCCGCCGTGTAGTCATAGAGCTGCTTGTAGGCGTGCCAATCGCGTGGTTCCAAGATACCGAACTCGTGCAGATTGCGGGCAAAGACCTCGGCATCCTCGTCAATGGTTCTATCGACAATGGCATTTTTGCCACTTGAGATAATTTGGCTCATCTGGCGCAAACGACGACCCAAAAAATATATCTGAAGATTGAACGACCAACGCGACATATCATCATAAAAATCACCAATATAGGGATTCTCAGAATTATCGGAATAGGCCTCCCAGCCAAGTTTATCGCTCAGCAACTCGGCCAAAAAGCTCTTGCCGCTACCAATATTTCCCGCGATGGCTATTATCATTACTCTACCGTATTAGAAGTGGGTGAAACAAACTCTTGCAACTGCTCAACATACTCCCGTGTATTGAATAGGCGCGGCACCTTATTCTGCCCGCCAACCTTGCCGCGACTGTGCATCCAACGATAGAAGGTACCCTTGGGGGCAACCCTTAGACTCGGAGCGAGCAAAGTGGAGTTACAAAAACGTTTGGCCGCATAGTCGGAATTAAGCTCAATGAGAGTCTCGTCGAGAAGCCGGATAAAGAGAGCCTCATCTTGGGGAGGGGTCACAAATTCGATAAACCACTCATGGCTACCTTTACCCCCAGCCTCCATAAAAACAGGGGCGGCCGTGTACTCCACAATCGACACCCCACACCCTTGGCAAGCCCGCTGCAAAGCATGCTCAGCATTATCCACAATAAGCTCCTCGCCAAAGGCATTAATATAGTGTTTGGTACGCCCCGAAATACGAATCTTATAGGGGCTAACCGAACTAAAGACCACCGTGTCGCCAATCATATAACGCCACAACCCTCCAACGGTTGTGATAATCATGGCGTAGTTGCGACCCACGACCACCCCCTCCAGCGGAAGCACCTCGCCCGAGACCATATCCCGAAACTCGTAAAAAACACCTATGTCCAACATCAACAACATACTGCTATCCGAGGGGTCATCGGCCAAAGCAAAGAACCCCTCAGAAGCATTATAGGTCTCCATATAAACCATATCAGAAGAAGGAATAATGCGTTCATACTCTGAGCGATACGGAGTAAATGAAATACCTCCATGCACAAAAAGGCTAAGATTGGGCCACACATCGAGCAGAGAGTTCTTGGAACTGTATTCAAGAATACGATTCATCAGCACCAAGTTCCACGAGGGGACCCCCGCAAAGTTGGTGACATCTTGATGCAGGCAGTGCTGGCAAATTAGCTCCACCTTGCGCTGAAAATTTCCCTCAAGGGCTATCTTCTTGCAGGGGATACGTTTGGAGGCAAAATACCAAGGGGTATTCTCGATAAGGATGGCAGAAAGGTCGCCCGTGACCAGCCTCCCAAGCCCCTCGATGCGGTGCGCACCCCCCAGGGTCAAAGATTTGCCTCCCAAGGCCCTACTCCGTGGAAAATTGTCAGAAAAGACAGCCAGCACATCGCGCCCCCCCTGCATATGGTTTTTGGAGAGAGAAGTGCCATTGATGGGTATATATTTACTTTGACTGTTAGTGGTGCCAGAACTCTTGGCAAAAAAACGAGTCGCATCACGACTTAAAAGGTTGACCTGCCCCTGCCGCACGCGCTCAATCCAAGGCGAAAACTCCTCGTAGGTGACCACAGGCAGACTCTTTTTGAAGAGCTCGTAGTTGGTGATGGCGTGGCCCGCAAAATACTCTATTGAGGTGTTACTGGAGAGAATATATTGAAGCTGAGACTGCTGCACAGCAACGCCTTGCCTCCGAAAAAACTCTATTTCGCGCAACCGAGCGGCAAACACCGCATTAACTATTTTTGGAACAATTTGCATAATGAGCTACAAATCTACAAAAAAATTTATAAATTTGCCACTATTGGAGTGATTATTTTCACTCGTCCAAATTTATTTTTCTTTAGGCAAACCACCATTAAAATAGCAAATTTTGCAATACCCCATCATAAGATATACCTTATGTCTATTGGTTTTAATGAGCAGTTGCGGGGCGCGCGTAGCCTCGCAGTGGGATAGTTTGGCCGTGGTGAATCAAAACCGCGAAGCTGACTCGGCACTGCTTTTTCAATACCCATTCCTTAATTTACTATCCGACACCATCATCGACCCCACGGGGTCCATGGACTCTTTTCGCAGCACATTGGAGCTCTTGGGTGGGCCTCAGGTCGACTCGCTAGCCGTGCACTGCTCGGTGGTACACTATGGCGACTCGCACATTCAGGCTGGACACCTGAGTGAAACAGTGATGCACCGTCTGCAAAACCAATACGGTAATGCAGGGCGCGGCACAATTGTACCATACCGCCTTATGAGTAGCAACGAACCACGCGATTACAGCATTCGCAGCAACACTATTTTTGAACGCGCCTCAATTATCGAGCGTAGCCCATGCTGCCCACCTGGAGTCACAGGCATAACCCTGAAAGGGCCACGGGCAGGCTACTTTTTCACCCTGCGGAGTTTTGTGGTGCCCGAATATCCCAATCAAGATTACCGTTTTAATCGTGTAGTGGTATTGCATGACTCACTCGCCCCGATGGTCACAGCCAAAGAGGAGCTGCTCGACACCGAGGCCTTTTCGGATATTTATAACTGTTACTCAACCAGCATTGACCTAAAAGAGGCCTCCGACTCCCTAGAACTCTATACCTATGCTAAAGGCGACTTATCCACGGGCGGCATCTACGGCTTTTCGCTCGAAAACGGCCACTCAGGGGTACTCTACCACTCCTTGGGGGTCAACTCGGCTTGCTACCTACACTGGGGAGCATACCCCGAGATTGCCACACAAAGTGTGGCTCTACAAGCTAACCTAATTATAGTGTCACTGGGAACCAACGAGGCCGCAGGGGGTAACTTTATTGACGAGGTTTTCTACAATGAAATCGACTCTTTTATTAGTGGACTTCGAAGGGCAAACCCCACGGTGCCCATACTACTGACCACACCAGTCGAAAATATGCGCTCAAAAAGACGTAGCCGCGAGGTCAACCGAAACATAGCACGTGTAGCCAAAACCATAAAAGACTACGGCCAAGACCATGGCATAGCTGTGCTGGACCTCTTTGAGGCCTGCGGCGGTAGTGGCTCGGTGGTCAAGTGGAACGAGGCGTCGATGATGCAACGTGACAAAATACACTTCACCCCCCAGGGGTACAATATCCAAGGATTGCTTATCTACTACGCCCTTATTTCGCGCAACGGAGCGGGGGTATTCCTACACCAAAAACCATAAAAAAGTGAACAAACCAATTGCTGAGGCAGTCCCTTTTTGAGATATACATAGAAGTATGTCGCAAACAACAGTAACATAGCGTATTAGTTTGATTAACCATGCAGATTTTGAGCCAAAGAGGGTAATCTCGTGGCAAAAACAGACCTTTTTCGGCAAAAGACACTATTCGGATGTAATGGTTCATGTAGCCCGGTTTCGTATCTTGAATTATCGAAAAAGTTGAAGCCGCTTTTATGGCTTTCAAAATTGACGCTACGGCTCAGGTGTCAACTGGAAATAGAGCAGCTGGCACACAGGCTCGTAAAGCATCGCTGGAAATTAAAAAGGCAATGAAAGAATTTCGCAAGGTTTCGATTGAAGACGTCGAAGAGATAAAAATGAATCTTTCCTCATAAACAGACATCATAACTATGTCTGTTTGTTTTTCTATCTTTTCCGATACTCACTCGGACGCACTCCTGTGTGTAACAAAAAGTATTTTCCAAAGAATGATTGGTCGGAAAAATTGAGCTCTT
>JAVVSB010000029.1:0-25373 GCA_036654415.1 Mucinivorans sp.
AAGGTGGATTAGCCCTATCTTAGTTGCGAGAAAAGTTTTACCGGACAGTAATAATCTTTTATAGAAAAGTCGTATATTTGTCAAAATATACGACTTTTTTTATGCGAATAGTAGTTGGACTTAGTGGCGGGGTTGACTCCTCGGTAGCGGCATACCTACTCAAAGCACAAGGACACGATGTGCTGGGACTCTTTATGCGTAATTGGCACGACACTACGGGGACCCTCTCGGGAGATTGCCCGTGGGAAGATGACCGTGTCTTTGCGGAGTTGGTGGCCAAAAAACTGGATATTGAATTCCACTATATCGACCTGAGCCAGGAGTATCGCACCCGCGTGGTGGACTATATGTTTGACGAATACGCTAAAGGACGTACCCCCAACCCAGATGTACTATGCAACCGAGAGATAAAGTTCGATGCTTTTATGAAATCCGCCCTAAAGTTGGGGGCCGACTATGTGGCCACGGGGCACTATTGCCGCAAGGGAGATAACAATGAGCTGCTGGCTGGGGTTGATAAAAATAAAGACCAAAGCTATTTTTTGTGTCAACTATCTGAACAACAACTTTCAAAGGCTCTTTTCCCCATCGGAGAGCTTCAGAAATCTGAAGTACGCCGTATAGCCATGGAACAAGGATTAGCCACAGCCGAGCGCAAAGATTCGCAGGGAATATGTTTTGTGGGTAAAGTGGATTTACCTGTTTTTTTGCAACAAAAATTAGCTGCAAAACGGGGAGATATAATTGAGATTATGGCCAATAGCGACGTCTATACAAAAAAGAAACCGTTTTTTGAACCTTGGCTCTACTGCCCGTCAGACGGTGTCAAAGTGGGTCAGCACAATGGGGCTCACTACTACACTGTGGGCCAACGCCACGGTCTTGGTGTGGGTGGCAAAAAAGAACCTCTGTTTGTCATAGCCACCGACACCGAAAACAACACCATCTACGTAGGTATGGGCGAAAACCACCCAGGACTCTACCGCGAGGGGCTCTTTATTAACCACGATGAACTACACTGGATATGTGACAAAAACCGCTTTGAACAAGGTCAGCAGGAGTTCGATATGCGCATCCGTTACCGTCAGCCACTACAAAAAGGGATACTCCGAATCGAAGCCGAGGGGGGATACATCACCTTCGACAAGCCTCAGCGCGGAGTAACGGCAGGCCAATTTGCCTGCTGGTATCGCGGGCAGGAGTTATGTGGCTCAGGGGTTATTGAACGTTAACCATTGTAAAGATATGAAACACCTGATATTCGTTATTTCAGCTATTATCTGCTCGCTTGACTTTGCTATGGCTCAAAGTAATAGAACTACCAGTGTCGAATTCACAGAATACAGCTGGGACTTTGGCACCATTGATGAGGTTGATGGAGCCGTGCAGCATAGCTTTAAATTCCGTAACACTGGTTCTAAACCGTTTGTAGTCACAGCTATAAATGTCTCTTGTGGTTGCACTACGCCACAATACTCCAAAGCCCCGACCCTACCTGGACAGAGCGATGAAATAAAAATAACTTTTGACCCAATGAATCGCCCTGGACGTTTTGAAAAACAGATTATAGTGCAGAGTAATAATAATAAAGGGGCAATCACTCTAATAATACGAGGCTTAGTAAAGCCTCGTCCACGCACTTTAGAGGACGATTATCCTGTGGCTCTGAGTTCGGGAATTCGTCTGGAGGATATCAGTATTGATATGGGTAACATAAGTGGTAGTGGGCTAACCGTTGTGCAGATAGGTGTGGTAAATAATTCAGCAAAAGCGGCAACTCTAAACTTCGAGGGTGCACTTATGCCACCATGGCTCAAAATCAACAATAAAACAGAGATAGCCGCTGGCGAAAAATGTAAAATAGATTTCACCATCTCGCCAGTCCAAACAGCCATTTGGGGCCATAAACATTTGGAAGTTCCAATATTGATAAATGGTGTGATACAGCCTTTTAAGTTGAACCTGCTAATGACCTTTATCGAGGATTTCTCGTCGTTAACCCCACAGGAGATTCAAGATGCACCACGCGGAGATATCTCATCCTACTTTTACCATTTTTCGACTGTTCACCGTGGAGACAAGCTCATCCATACATTTCGTCTTACAAATGTTGGGCAAAGACCACTTATTATACGCTACTTAGATTTTCAACAGACCAATGTATTGGCCGCGACCAGCTCGATGACCATTCCTTCGGGAGAGTCAGCCGAAATAACGGTGCAGCTCCTGAGCCAAAAAACCGAAGCTGTGGCTGAAATGGTACGCGTGATAACCAACGACCCCTATCGTCCAGTAATTGAACTACGCCTTATGGCAAATATCTTATAACAATGTATAAAATACTAAAAAAGAGCCTCTTGGCTCCACAAATCTACCTTATGGAGCTCCACGCGCCACGAATTGCCGTCTCGGCTCAACCAGGTCAGTTTCTGATTGTCATTGTCGATGAACGTGGAGAACGCATTCCGCTCACTGTGTGTGACTTCGACCGTAAAAAAGAGACTGTAACCATTGTAATTCAGGCAATTGGAGCCTCGACAATGCGTATTGTAGAGCTTAACGAAGGCCAATTCTTGCGCGATGTGGTGGGCCCTTTAGGCCATGCCTCGGAGTTTATCAAACTGAGTGAAGATGAGCTTAAAGACAAAAACTTTATGTTCGTAGCTGGTGGCCTTGGGGCAGCACCAGTCTACCCCCAAGTAAAATGGCTTGCCGACCACGGAGTGAAACCTCACGTGATTATAGGGGCAAAAAACAGCAATCTAACCATTTTTGAAAAAGAGTTTCGGGCCATCACCCCCAACGTGCATATTGCAACAGATGACGGTTCTGCAGGCTTCCACGGTTTGGTAACAGACCTGCTTAAAGAGTTAGTAGCCAAGGGAGAACATTTTGACCAAGTGGTGGCTATTGGCCCCATGATTATGATGAAGTTTGTAGCCATGACCACAAAAGCACTCAATATTCCCACTATTGTAAGTCTAAACACATTGATGGTGGATGGCACTGGTATGTGCGGAGCTTGTAGGGTAACTGTGGGTGGTAAGACCCGCTTTGCGTGTGTAGATGGCCCCGAGTTCGACGGCCACCAGGTAGATTTTGACGAGGCACTACGCCGCGGGTCAATGTACCGCACCATTGAGCAGAGGCTCAAAGAGAAAGAATCACATAAATGTAATTTAGGATTATAACTATGGCCAATAAAACACCAAGAGTTCCCGCACGAGAACAAGACCCAACAATAAGAGCTACAAACTTCCAAGAGGTTTGCTACGGATACAATCAAGAAGAGGCTATGACTGAGGCCTCGCGCTGTTTGAACTGCAAAAAGCCACTCTGCCGCGAGGCCTGTCCAGTTTCAGTGCAGATTCCAGATTTCATTGCACAAGTGGCCGCTGGTAACATAGCCGCAGCCGCCACAGTCATTGCAAAGGATAATCTGCTACCCAGCATCTGTGGCAGGGTATGCCCACAAGAGTCGCAATGCGAAGGCTCCTGCATACTGGGAATCAAAGGTGAAGCAGTAAGTATAGGCAAACTTGAACGCTTTGTGGGTGACTGGAAAATCAAGAACTCTCAGCCTACCACACCCACGGTTCGACATGGCAAAAAGGTGGCTGTAGTGGGTAGTGGCCCTTCGGGGCTAGCTTGTGCAGCCGACTTGGCCAAGTTAGATTACCAAGTCACCATTTTTGAGGTTCTACATAGGGCTGGCGGTGTGCTCCAGTATGGCATTCCTGAGTTCCGTCTACCCAAAAATGATATTGTAGAAAAAGAGGTCCAGAACGTTATACAACTTGGCGTTAAGATAGAGACAGATGTGGTGGTAGGGCGCACTCTCACCATTGACCAGCTGATGGAGGACGAAGGTTTTGAAGCTGTTTTTGTAGGGTCGGGTGCTGGACTACCTAAATTTATGGGTATTGGTGGCGAAAATTTAAATGGGGTGGTTTCGGCCAACGAATTCCTGACGCGTACCAACCTGATGAAGGCTTTTGACGACGATTATGACACCCCTATCTTTGTGGGTAAACGGGCTGTTGTGGTCGGTGGAGGCAACGTGGCTATGGATGCCGTAAGAACGGCCAAACGACTTGGAGCTGATGCATTTATAGTTTACCGTCGTTCCGAGACAGAGCTACCAGCACGTCTTGAGGAGGTACACCACGCCAAGCAAGAGGGGATAAACTTTGAGATGTTAACCAATCCAACGGAAATTCTAGCTGACCAAGCTGGATGGGTCCGTGCCATCCATTGCGTGCGTATGGAGCTCGGAGAGGCCGACAGTTCGGGGCGCCGTTCGCCACGCGAAATTGTGGGGTCTGAGTTTGAAATCGAGTGCGACCAGGTGATTATGGCTTTGGGCACATCACCCAACCCACTTATTGCCAAGACCACCAAGGGGCTAGACACTACACGCTGGGGCGGTATTGTGGCTGATTGCCTGACTGGGGCCACATCACGCGCGGGTATCTTTGCTGGAGGTGATGCGGTTACTGGGGCTGCAACGGTCATCTTGGCTATGGGGGCTGGCCGCAAGGCAGCAGCGGCCATTGATGAGTATCTAAAGGCTAAAAAGCAGTGATGACCGAGCAGGAAAAAATGATATCGGGACAACTATACGACTGTGCCGATAGAGAGCTTATGTTATTGTGGAGTCGAGCCCAAAAGCTCACCCACCTCTACAACAACACTGTGGCTACAGATGGACAACGAAAAAACGAAATTCTGACCATGCTCTTGGCCGAACGGGGGCAATCTGTGAATATCAACGCACCTTTCCACTGCGATTATGGCCAGAATATATACGTGGGTGAAAATTGCGAAATTAATTTCGGATGTGTGATTCTAGATTGTAATAAGGTGACAATTGGGGATAATGTAATGATTGGACCTGCGGTGCAGATATACACTGTAACTCACCCCACACATGCTGCTGAACGGATGCCAAGTCCAGGAAGCAATTTCTGTAAAGCAATGACTGCCCCAGTTACCATCGAAGATGAGGTATGGATTGGTGGTGGTGCCATAATTCTACCTGGAGTGACCATAGGCCGACGAAGCACCATTGGTGCTGGCAGTGTGGTAACAAAGGATATTCCACCCGACTCCCTGGCCGTAGGTAACCCTGCCAAAGTGGTCAAACATCTATAAAAAAGCAAGTGGCGAAACTCTTTTGTGAGTTTCGCCACTTGCTTTAAAGCCCTTACAAGCTATTTTTACAATAATTTTCGCCCCAGAGCTTCAATCATACCATCCACCATACCATCTAAGTCATACTTAGGTGACCAGTCCCACTCAGCACGAGCACAACTGTCGTCCAAGGAGTTGGGCCAACCATTAGATATGGCATCCTTCACTGGGTCGATACAGTACTCCACCGTCAAGGTTGGAATGCGTTTAGCAATGGCATCAAAGAGAATCTCTGGCGAGAAACTCATCGCTGTAACATTGTAACCATTACGATGAATTAATCGTTTTGGGTCAGCCACCATCAACTGGTGTAAGGCATTGAGTGCATCGGGCATATACATCATATCCATAAACCTATCGCTAGGCACAGGGCACGAGAAATTTTCGCCCTTAATGGCGTTGTAGAAAACCTCGACAGCATAATCCGTGGTACCTCCACCAGGAAGCGACCCGCTGGATATGATTCCAGGGAAACGCACGGAACGGGCATCGACACCAAAGCGTTGAAAATAGTAATTACCCATCATCTCGCCTGTCACCTTACAGACCCCGTACATTGTTGTGGGGTGCATAATGGTATCTTGAGGAGTGTTATCTTTAGGGGCATCGGGACCAAAAGCCCCGATTGAGCTAGGTGTAAAAACAGAACATTCATACTGACGAGCCACCTCTAAAGCATTCATGAGGGCAGTCATATTGATACGCCAAGCCAAGGCTGGATCCTTCTCGCCACGAGCAGAAAGCAGGGCCACCAAGTTGTAAATTGTGTCCACCTTGTATTTGTTGACAATCAAACTTATGGCCGAGGCATCCATAGCGTCCAACTGTATCGAATATTCGTCTTGAGGACTGGCTTGAAGGTCAGCGGCAATCACATTTTTATCGCCATACAAACCACGAAGATAGTGTTTAAGCTCGGTGCCTATTTGACCACCAGCTCCAATAATCAAAATTCTTTTCATACGTAAATATTTTAAAAAACTAAATTTGTAGCTAACGAAAAAACGAAAGGAGATACTGCGGTATCTCCTTATCGTGGTTTAATTTATTTAGGCCAGATGGCTATTCTCTGCCCATCGACCTGCACAGCATAAAGTTTAGAGGTGGGGGTAATAAACTTGGTTGGTACGGTGAAACCTTTTTTCACAGTTTTGAACTTCACGACTCCCAAATCCCAGATTTCAAAAGCAGCAGCCCCTTCCCAATTGGTCACCGCAAAGTTATTGGCTGTAACGGCAACACTAATATTACTCTTTATTTTAGCGTTATCTCGGTAGTAAGTCCAGTAACCTGTATCACCTTTGGTAAAATTACGGTCTTGGTCTTCAGCATCCAACACATCTCTATCTTCGATATATTCGATTGGCCCAGCCTTGGGATAGTTCTTGGCCTTGACTTGTGCCTTAGCCGCATCAATCATCTCCTGAGTCATACAGTGGTGGAATTCGATATAATCGTAGATGGTAAAGTCAAGAGGAACAAAGAAACCCCAAGCCTCGAAAAAGTCAGTAAGATCTAACTTAGCAGCCTCGCAAGCCATAACATAGAGGTTCAAAGCAGCAGCCTCGGATTCACTATTGCCAAAGGATGGCCCCTGACGCAGAAGTTCAAAATATTTAGGCCAAAACTCAGTATCCTTACCAGCAATATGAAAATAGGTATAAAGCTGCCAATTCATACGAGCAAGCAACATTATATCAGTTCCCTGAACAGGGACACGGTGTAGAAGTAAGAATGGAGTGCGAGGATAGATGTTCCACTCAGGTTTTTGATCAGTGCCGGCATTAATCATCTGGTCTTGGTAGGCAAAACCAGCATCAATCAAGGTTTGAGCACCCTGGCCGCGCGACTTAAATCCCCACTGTGATTTGTAAACAAACAGATTAGAGAAGAAGTTGTTGGAGGCCTCGGTGTAGCCGTGGAAGTTGAACACATATTGGTGCATATGACCCATCTCGTGCGCTGGACCCCACATCAAGTCACGAGTACGCTTCATTGTCGCCTCATTGAGACGCTCCATTAAGGTTTTTTGATTATAGTATGTTCTATAATCTGAAGCATTCATAAATTTGCCTGGAATGTCGCCAGCAATAAATACGTGACGGTGATTGATTATCCCCTGTGTATATAATTTATCCAAACCCATAATTTCCCAATCCCACCAGCACATTTTGTCATACCATTCAAAAGCCTTGACAATCTGATATTGAGGAATAAATTCACGTGGATAGATTAAGTGACTATAGAGCCCTACAATGTCAAACATATGGAAGGGGTCTTTACTTAGATGCATAATACGTTCATACTCTGAATTGGTCTTGTGTTGGGCAACATCCCAATAGCCATTTACGCGAGCTGACCCTTCGGGGAAGTGAACCTCAATAGGTTTTGCATCTGGATTATGCAAATCATCTACATAATATTTAACATACAGCAATCCATCATTGAGTATGGTTATCTTGTTGACACCCGATTTGAGCATATAATTATCACCCCAAGCACCCTGATAAGCATCGCAACTGAACAAATTGATATGCTGGCCCCAAACATTGCCAACGCATACAACCACCTCGTCACCTTTTTTGGCCCAAATGCCAGTTGGGTTATCAGCCTGTCCCCACTTACGACTTTTGAAAATACCAGCCCACTTTTCGGGAGAGCTGAAGGCCTTGTAGGTACCCATGCGAAACTCTGGATTATAAGTACCCTTGCGCATGGCAACGGCTACATTTTGAAACATCTCTGGCAGAGCCGCGATATCCTTATCCGTAGCCTCGGCACGCACTGCCATACAAGCCGTGGTGGTAAAGACCTTAGCCAAAGAGCTCTCCAAGGTGTTTTCCTGGTTGTATTTGTAGAACTCTACCTCACGACATGTTGCATTACCGTTAACTCCATCTTGAATTTCAAAACGGACAGTCTTGACGTTTTGAAGTGGGGTGGCAAAATAAATTGGCATAACCAACCCAGAGCGTTTGAAATCATAGTCGCCCAACTTTGTCCACGTTCCAACTTCACGAGTGTTGTAGAGTATGGTCACCTTACCCCAATCTCCATTGCCACCACGGGGGCGCACAATAAGGTAGTCCAACGAGGTGGCATCGGTTGGCAGGTCACACTCCAAATATTTAGGAAAGTCACTTGGTTGGTCTTTCTTCCAATTGGAATGCCAAAAAGTAGACAGGTCACCATCATAGACAAAACCTGCAGGTGAACCATATTGTAAATCTGAAACACGAGCATCTATGGGACGGTAAAGAATATCAGGAACGATGACCACATCACCACCAGGGCCATGCTGCTTGATGGTTATCACACGCACAAGCTCAGGAGTAATCCCCGTGGAACGGATGGTGATACTACCAATATGGGTGGCACCCGTATTGGGCTCTATTTTAAAGCTGTGGTGATAGGTCACCATAGAGCGCCCCTGAATCATTTGCGTAATCCAACTGTCGTTGGATGTGATGGTGTAGGGAACGTTGGTCGTGACATCAATGGGTAACTCACGTGCCTCTTTAAGCACATCAACCTCCAGAGACACATTGAGCAAAATATCGGGTGCTGTACCAAGCTGTGAGACAGTGACCGTGTCGGCCACAAAACCAGTAGTGGAGACCACACGAAATTGCGCCGTACGAGATTTGATATCATCGTTGACCGAAGTAGTGATAGTCACCTGAGAACTCTTGGGCAAGGCCACCACAGTAAGCCATCCGCTGGTGGCGGGGTCAATAAGTTCGGCCTTCCACTGCTCAGAAGTGGCAATAATAGACACTACTTTGTTGACCTCATCGGCCTTAAGATTCATAATTTTTGATGATGCCGAAATTTTAAATTCATCTGGCGCAGGTTCCACAGGTTTGTTACATGCAACGAACATTACAAGCATCAAAGAGCTGTAAATCACACTAAGTAAATTCTTTTTCACAGGGTACAGTTAGTTTTTGTTAGAAATTATGCACCGAAGATAATACTTTTTAGGCAAACAAACAACTTTAAGTGAAATTTAGCCTAAAAACCCCTCATTTTCATGGAATTTTGTTTGGCAAAGTCCACGCCACTTTATTTTACACATCTTTTTCGTACCTTTGTAAATCTCTAACAAAACAGACATGAACGATTTCAAAAAATTCGCAATCAGTAGCGGCATCTCCTCGGCTCGATTGGACCAGTGGGCTGACTATATCTCGCCAACAATTATTGAAGAGAGGCAGCTAAATATTGCCTCAATGGATATATTCTCCAGGCTTATGATGGATAGAATCATCTTCCTTGGGTGCCCCATCAACGATGATGTGGCCAACATAATCCAAGCTCAACTGCTCTTTTTGGAGAGTGTGGACCCAAAGCGCGACATAACCATCTACGTCAATTCGCCAGGTGGGTCTGTCTCAGCAGGTCTGGGCATCTACGATACCATGCAACTAATTGAGCCAGATGTGGCTACCGTTTGTACGGGTATGGCAGCCTCGATGGGAGCGGTACTACTTACGGCTGGAGCTGCTGGAAAACGATCAGCCCTAACCCACTCGCGTATGATGCTCCACCAGCCACTGGGTGCAGCCGAAGGACAGGCCTCGGACATAGAGATTCAGGCACGCGAAATTATGAAAGCCAAGGCTGAGCTATACGAAATTCTGGCTCTGCATACAGGCAAGAGTATAGAACAGATTACCACTGATTCAGACCGTAATTTTTGGCTTACCTCACAACAAGCTGTAGAGTATGGAGCCATTGACACAATATTAACAAAACGCGACTATGTCAAAAGATAACGATAAATGCTCATTCTGCGGCAAGGGAGTAGACCAGGTGCCAATGCTAATTCGTGGTAACACGGGTAATATATGTTCGGAGTGTGCCCAAGGAGCTTTCGCTATGGTGGAGGAACATTTGGAGTTGGAAAAAACTACTGAAATACAAAAAGAGAGTAATGCAGCACAGCAATGTATTAAAGACCACTTCAGCACACAAAAACCACAACAGATAAAAGAGTATCTCGACCAATATGTTATCGGTCAGCAACAAGCCAAACGATATATATCGGTGGCAGTATATAACCACTACAAACGACTTCTATATCAAGGAGACGATAAGGGGGTGGAACTCGAAAAGAGCAATATGCTGTTGGTAGGCGAAACTGGGACTGGCAAAACGCTTATCGCCAAGACTATAGCTCGCCTTCTTGGCGTACCTTTTGCCATAGCCGATGCCACAGCTTTGACTGAAGCAGGCTATGTGGGCGAAGATGTGGAGAATATTCTCACCCGTTTACTTCAGGCTGCCGATTACAATGTTCAGGCTGCCGAACGAGGTATTATCTTCATCGACGAAATAGACAAGATAGCCCGCAAGAGCGAAAGTGCCTCCATAACACGCGACGTTTCGGGCGAGGGAGTTCAACAGGCATTGCTCAAAATTCTTGAGGGTACTATTGTCAATGTACCACCCAAAGGTGGACGTAAACACCCCGAGCAGGCATTCACGCAGGTCAACACCAAAAACATACTCTTCATCTGTGGCGGAGCCTTTGATGGAGTGCAAAAGAGAATTGCGGCACGACTCAACACACGTGTCATGGGTTACGGCCAACAACATAAAGTAGCGGACATTGACACTGAGAACCTTATGCAGTATATCACGCCAAAAGATATACGTAGTTTTGGTTTGATTCCTGAACTGGTTGGGCGACTTCCTGTGATTGCCCATTTGGAGCCGCTCTCACGGGAGGCTCTGCGTGAGATTCTCACCCAGCCTAAAAACGCCATAATCAAACAATATGAAGCCCTATTTGCCATGGACGGGGTCAAACTTAGCTTTGAGGATGAAGTATTGGACTACATTGTGGATAAGGCTTTGGAGTATAAGCTAGGAGCACGTGGTCTACGCTCAATTTGCGAGACGATAATGGTTGAGGCTATGTATGAACTGCCATCGACAACGCGCAAGAATTTCAAAGTAAAATTGGGATATGCCCGCGACAAGTTTGAAAAACTGAAGTAAAAATACGTAAAAAGCAGGGCTTGAAAATCATTACTGGTTCCTCAAGCCCTGCTTTTATTATTGCCCTTACTTATGTCTGCGCGCCAACTCCTCTTCTAGGTCGGCCATAGAGCAACCAGTAACCTCCAGCAAAACCAAAAGGTGGTACATCAAATCTGAGGCCTCGTAAATCATAGCTTCACGATTGCATGCCACAGCCTCGATAACAGTCTCGACAGCCTCTTCACCAACCTTTTGGGCAATCTTGTTGACCCCCTTATTAAAAAGGTGTGTAGTGTATGAACCCTCGGGCATCTGCTCGTGACGACCACGAATAACCGACTGTAGATAACCAACAAAACCTTCGGTTTCACGAGTACCAAAACAACTCTTACTGCCAGTGTGGCATGTGTTACCGATGGGATTGACACGAATCAACAGAGTATCCTTATCACAATCAACGGCCACCGAGACAATAGTTAGGAAATGGCCACTCTGCTCGCCCTTAGTCCACAAACGCCCCTTGGTTCGACTCCAAAAGGTAACAAGTCCATCGGCCATACTCTTGTTGTAAGCCTCGGCATTCATATATCCAACCATCAACACCATCAATGTGGCATCATCCTGAATAACAACAGGTAACAGCCCATCGCTATTTTTGCTCAAAGAGAGATCTTCAAATTTAATCATAATCTTATTTGTATATTCATTTTATGTAAACTTTGTTTTAAGAACGGGATAGGGATGGTATTATAGTGAAAAATCGAGGCCGCCAAAGCAGCATCAGCTCCACCAACAGTCAACACATCGGCAATATCCTGCACCGAACCAGCTCCACCCGAAGCAATAATGGGGATTGAGAGCCCATGAGCAAGCTCGGCAAAGGTCTCACAAGGATAGCCAGCCTGGGTGCCATCATTGTCCATCGAGGTAAAAAGTATCTCCCCCGCGCCACGCTCCTGAGCCTGATAAGCCCAACTAAAAAGTTCTTTGTCGGTCAGCCTCTTACCTCCATGCGTGGTGACAACCCAACGACCATCTATCTTTTTGGCATCAATAGCCACCACCACAAATTGATTGCCATATTTAGCCGCAATTTCATCAATCAGGGCTGGACGAGTTACGGCTGCAGAATTGATGGAGACCTTGTCGGCCCCAGAGAGCAATAATCGTGAGGCATCGTCCACCGAACTTATACCACCACCAACAGTGAATGGAATATTGATATTCATGGCAATACGCTCGACCAGAGCAGAAAAAGTACGACGAGCCTGCTCAGTGGCACTGATGTCCAGATAGACCAACTCATCGGCCCCCTGTTGAGCATAGTATCGCCCCATGGCCACAGGGTCACCAACGCTCTGAAGCTCGAGAAAATTAACCCCCTTAACAGTCTGTCCATCCTTAATATCAAGACATGGTATTATCCTCTTTGCAAGCATTGTTCAATCTCTTTTAAGGTTATTTTCCCCTCGTAAATGGCCTTGCCCACAATTACACTCCTAAGTCCCATATCATTGAGTTTCAATATATCATCCATATTGCTTATGCCTCCACTAACGGTAATATCTATCAGCGGGAACCCCCTTTGTAGCTGTTCATAAAGCTCGAAAGCAGGGCCAGAAAGCATACCGTCTTTTGAGATATCAGTACAGATAACTTGCGAGGGATTAAAGCGAGCAATAAGTTCTTGCACAGTAACTTGAGACTGCTGCAACCAGCCATTTATTGATATAAAACCATTTTTTATATCAGCTCCCAACACAACCCTCTCGCGCCCAAATTCCTCAATCCAACTCTCCATCATTTGAGGATTACTCACGGCCACACTACCACATATAACTCTTTTAGCACCAGCCTTAAGCACCTCTTCAAGCGATTGCCTACTTTTGACTCCTCCACCCCACTGAATCTCCAAAGAACAACTCTCAGCAACCGCACTGAGTACATCTAAATTCATTGGTTGCGAAAATTTAGCACCATCTAAATCAACCATATGCAGCCTTTTAAGCCCTATATCTTCATAAGAACGAGCCAAGGCAACTGGGTCAGACGAGTAGCTCTTACTTTGGCCGTAATCGCCCTGGGTCAAGCGAACACAGTGGCCACCAATAAGGTCAATAGCAGGTATAATTTGAATCATAATTCCAGAAAGTTTTTAAGTATTCTTTCGCCTGTTGAACCGCTTTTTTCGGGGTGAAACTGCGTACCAAAAAAATTATCACGACCAAGGGCTGCACTAAACTGCATGCCATACGTGGTACGAGCAATGGTCTCTGAAGAGATATCAGCGGCATAACTGTGAACATAGTAGACCCATTCCGAGGGGGCTATGTCACGAAAAAGAGGCCCCTTGAGCTCTTCAATAGTATTCCACCCCATCTCTGGGATTTTGATATCACCCTCCAACCGTTTGACCTTGGTGTGGAAGATACCCAAACAAGAGGTATCGCCCTCGGCACTATATTCGCACATCAACTGCATACCAATACAAACACCCAACAGCGGGCGCTGAACCCTTTGAAGTACCTCCACAAGGTCACGCTCCTTAAGCCGCTCCATTGCCACATCGGCACACCCAACCCCAGGCAAGATAACCCTATCGGCCATGGCAATCTCATCACCAAGACTGGTAACTATATATTCTGCCCCAAGCCTTCGTAAGGCACAACCAACTGAAAAAAGGTTGCCAGAATCGTAATCTACAATGGCTATCATAATTATAAAACACCTTTACTAGATGGTAAATCATAGCAGAAGACATCGCGACGAATGGCCATTCGTAAGGCACGAGCGAAGGCCTTAAATATCCCCTCTATCTTGTGGTGCTCATTGTCGCCACGAGCCGAAATATGAAGGTTACATTTGGCTGAACTACATAGTGATTTAAAAAAATGGTTGAACATCTCCGTTGGTACATCACCCACATATTCCCTTCTAAAATCAACATCCCATTGAAAATCAATACGCCCCCCAAAGTCCAACAACACCAACGCCGAACACTCGTCCATCGGCAGGGCAAAACCATAACGTTCGATGCCACGACGACTACCCAAAGCCTTTAAAATGGCCTCTCCCAACACAATAGCTACATCCTCCATGGTGTGGTGTTCATCCACACTTAAGTCACCAACAACTTGCAAATCAAGCGACACTCCCCCATGGTGGACAATCTGTTGAAGCATATGGTCAAGAAATTTAAGTCCCGTATCAATCTTCGATTCACTTTTTCCATCCAAATCAAGGGTTAGCTTAATATCTGTCTCACCAGTGGTGCGACGAAGGTCAACCCTGCGTTCTGAGGCACGTAAATATTCTGCTACACGTGGCCAACTATCGGTTATCAAGACGCAACAATCCTCAAGTGAATGCTCTTTAAGAAGTTGTACGCCTTTATCCTGAGGTTGAAAAAGAATCGCCTTAGCACCCAAATTTTTAGCCAACATCACATCCGTAATCCTATCTCCAATAACAAACGAGCCAGAGAGATTATACTCCCCGCCTAAGTATTTACTAAACATACCTGTTCGTGGCTTACGCGATGGCGAATTTTGGGCTTCAAAACTACGGTCAATTAAACACGCATCAAAGACAACACCCTCACCCTCCAGGGTCCGCAACATCTTATCATGAGCCGTCCAAAAGCTCTGCTCAGGGAAAGAGGCTGTACCAAGTCCATCTTGATTAGAGGCCATAACAAGTTCAAAATCAAGCTCTCGAATAGAACTTAAAGCCGAAATAGCGCGGGGAATAAACTCTAATTTTTCGAGGCTGTCGATTTGAAAATCAATAGGTGGCTCGATAATAATAGTACCGTCACGGTCGACAAATATTACTTTTCTCATCGCATAATCTCCATTAAACGCACATTTTGTTCGGGCGTACCCACAGTAATGCGTAAACACCCCTCACACCCAACCACTCCCGAGCGGTCACGCACAATAATACCACCCGCAATAAGCTGGTTATAGAGCTCTCGTGGTCGTGGGACACGAACCAAGAGAAAATTAGAGTCAGATGGGTAGACCTTTATTATTTTAGGTGATTTAGAGAGATAGTCATACAACATATCTCGTTCATGTACAACTATTTCAATCTGTTTACTTATATCGATACTCAACCTACTAAGAACAGTCTGTTGAGCCAATGAATTGATGTTGTAGGGATACTTTACCTGGCCAAAAATCCTAATGATTTCGGGGCAAGCCAATGCCAAGCCCAAACGCAATGAAGCCATCCCCCACGCCTTTGAAAGAGTCTGGAGTACAATAAGATTAGGGTAGTTAACTAACTCACTACTTAAGCTCTTCTCAGAGGAGAAATCAATGTAAGCCTCATCCACCACCACTATACCATGAAAAGCCTTCAGGAGTTTAATGATTTCACCGCGCCCCAAGCTTCCCCCAGTGGGGTTGTTGGGCGAACAGACAAAAATCAATTTGGTATGGGCATCGCTCATCGCAAGAAGCTTTTCGACTGAGAAAGCAAAATTATCACCACCCAAAGCACACTCACGAAACTCTACATTATTGATGGCCGCGGCCACCTTATACATCCCATAAGTGGGGGCTATAGAGACAACATTATCGATGCCAGGCTCACAAAAAACACGGAAACAGTGGTCAATAGCTTCATCACTACCATTACCCACAAAAATATGATCCATTGGTAGCCCCTTAATCTCTGATAATCTTAATTTTAATAGCTTTTGAACTGGGTCAGGATAACGGTTAAAACCACTATCCCAAGGACTTTCATTGGCATCGAGATAAACCTCTAAAGGTTCACCATGATACTCATCACGAGCCGTAGAATAAGGCTTCAATGATAGTATATTATGCCTTACAAACTGTTTAATATCAATCATTTAATCTAAGTTTAACAGCATTAGCATGAGCCGTCAGCCCCTCGGCATTGGCCATCTCAATAACCGCCCCACCAAGCAAGGCAAGCCCCGAAGGAGAGAGCTCCTGAAAAGTTATCTTACGCACAAAGCTATCCACATTTATACCACTAAACGAGCGAGCCCAACCGTAAGTTGGCAAGGTGTGGTTGGTTCCGCTGGAATAATCACCCACGCTCTCGGGCGAGTAATTACCGATAAAAACACTCCCAGCAGCTGTAATCTGCGCAGCCATATCCCATGGACTATCCATTGAAATTATCAAATGCTCAGGAGCATAGACATTGGAAAAGGCCACCTGATTAGAGGCCTCAGAGAAGACCACTATTCTACAATTATCTAAGGCATGACCCGCAACATCTCGACGCGAGAGCGAACTAAGTTGAAGCTCAATTGCAGACATTACATCGCGAGCAAACGCCTCACTGTGGCAGACCAAAATAGCCTGAGAATCAGGCCCATGTTCGGCCTGAGAAAGCATATCAGCAGCCACAAAGTCGACTCGTGCACTGTTATCGGCCAAAACCATCACCTCCGAAGGGCCAGCAGGCATATCGATGGCCACCTGAGAAAGGCTCACCTGCTGCTTGGCCTGGGTTACGTATTGATTGCCTGGGCCAAAAACTTTATCCACCTTACGGATTGTCTCCGTACCATACGCCATAGCTGCAATAGCCTGAGCACCACCTATGTTGTACACTTCATCTACACCACAAATATAAGCTGCATACAGCACCGCTGCATTCCGAGAGGGGGTACAAAGCACCACCTGCTCACAACCAGCAATCTTGGCCACTCCAGCCAACATCAACACCGTGGAAAATAGTGGAGCCGAACCACCAGGAATATAGAGCCCCACACGAGTAATAGGCACCGAACGCTGCACACAACGCACTCCTGGCATAGTTTCAATATCTACAACATTGGCAAGTTGGGCAGCATGAAATTTACGTATATTACTAAGCGACAGCGCGATGGCATCCTTCAACTCTTCTGGCACTTCATCTTGAGCAGCCTTCAACTCCTGCTCACTGATTTTCAATGAGTCAAGTTGCAC
Source organism: Mucinivorans sp. (assembly GCA_036654415.1). Lineage (GTDB taxonomy): Bacteria > Bacteroidota > Bacteroidia > Bacteroidales > Rikenellaceae > Mucinivorans. The sequence continues at coordinate 17,139 of JAVVSB010000029.1, forward strand.
GTGGTCTATCTCTTGGGATAGTTCAGCAATAGCACTATCACCACCAAGGCGAACCCGTTCAATGATTTTGGCGACCACCTGTGCCACGTGGTCGCTATGTGATTTTGCAGCCGCACGATAACACAAAGACTCCCACTGCTGTGGTGCTGGATTTACAAAAACATCCATCATCGTACCATATTCTCAAGATTGAGCACCAAAATATCTTCGGCACCAATAGCCTTTAGCTGCTCTATTTTGGTCCATAATTCACTTTGGTGAACCACCACGTGTAACGAACTCCACCCTACTTGAGCAAGAGGTAATACGGTGGGGGATTTCATTCCAGGAATAACAGCCACAGCCTCAGAGAGTTTATCAGTTGGAATATTCATCAAAAGGTATTTCATCCCTCGGCTCTGCTCCACAGATTTAAAGCGGAAAAGCATCTGCTCCAAAATCTCACGTTTTTGTGCAGAAAGGTCTTTATTGACAACCAAGACAGCCTCCGAGAAAAGCACCTTTTCAACCTCTTTAAGACCATTGGTAATGAGCGTACCACCAGAGCTTACGATATCAAAGATAGCATCGGCCATACCGATAGTAGGGGCTATTTCAACTGACCCTGCAATTTGGTGAATATGGGCTTTGATACCATTTTCAGCAAAAAAGCGACCCAAAATTTCAGGATAAGAGGTGGCTATACTACGCCCCGCAAAATATTCCAGCGACTCATACGCTTCACCCTTGGCAATGGCCAATGATAAGCGACACTTACCAAAACCCAAACGGTGAACCACGTCAATATTTTCACCCTTCTCCAAGACCTCATTAAGTCCCACGATACCAATATCTGCCGAGCCCATGGCCACAGCAGCTGGAATATCATCATCGCGAAGATAGAGTACCTCAACAGGGAAATTATCACTCACCGAGAGCAATTTTCTTCTATTTTGTTCGACCTGAATGCCTGCTTCAGAGAGCAGTTCCAGCGAATCTTCATTCAATCGGCCTTTGGCCTGAATAGCTAAACGTATCATAAAAAGTTACAAAATTTGTACAAAGTTAGTGAATTTTCGCCACTTAACAACTATATTTGCACCAATAAACACGCATAACTATGACACAGAACATCCAATTAATCGAAGATTTGTATGCTTCAATGGCCTCGAAATTAAGTCAATTCAAGGAGCCACTCACCTTAACAGAAAAGATTTTATTTACCCATTTCGACACCATAGGTGGCAGTCATAAACGGGGACAAGATTATGTTGATTTCCGCCCTGACCGCGTGGCAATGCAGGACGCAACAGCACAAATGGCTCTATTACAATTTATTAATGCAGGCAAAAAGAGCTCATCGGTACCCGCTAGTGTACATTGCGACCATCTAATTCAGGCCAACAACGGTGCCACGACTGACCTTGAGGCGGCCAAGGTGGCCAACCAAGAGGTGTATGACTTTTTGAGTTCGGTGAGCTCTAAATTTGGTATTGATTTTTGGAGTGCCGGGGCTGGCATTATCCATCAGGTAATTTTAGAGAACTACGCCTTCCCTGGTGGAATGATGATAGGTACAGACTCGCACACACCCAACGCTGGAGGACTAGGTATGGTGGCAATAGGGGTTGGCGGAGCCGATGCGGCCGACGTGATGAGTGGCCTGAGCTGGGAACTCAAGATGCCTAAGATTATAGGAGTACACCTAACTGGCTCTCTGAGCGGATGGTGTTCGGCCAAAGATGTGATTTTGAAATTGGCAGGTATTTTGACCGTCAAAGGTGGTACCAACTCGGTGGTAGAGTACTTCGGTCATGGGGCCTCCACCATCTCGGCTACAGGTAAGGCCACCATCTGCAATATGGGTGCTGAAGTTGGTGCCACCTGCTCGATTTTCCCTTACGACCAAAAGACAAAAGAGTACCTTATTGCCACCGAGCGAGAAGATGTGGCCCGTGCTGCCGAGAGGATAAGCCACTACCTAAGAGCTGACCAAGGGGCTATCTACGACCAGGTAATAGAAATTAACCTTAGTGAGTTGGAACCATATATTAACGGTCCGTTTACTCCCGATGCTGCTTACCCCATCAGCCAGTTTGCCGATGTGGTGCGCAAAAGTGGATACCCCGAAAAGATGGATGTTGGTTTGATTGGCTCCTGTACCAACTCCTCATACCAAGATTTGGCGCGCGCAGCATCGGTGGCCAAGCAGGCCAAAGAGAAGGGAATAAAGGTAATGAGCCAATTTATCATCACTCCAGGGTCGTCTATGGTACAACAGACGGCAAAAGAGAATGGTCTTTTCGAGGCTTTTGAAAATATCGGAGGTACAGTAATGGCCAACGCTTGCGGAGCCTGCATTGGGCAATGGGCACGCAAGGGAGCCGAGAAAAAACTACCCAACTCCATCGTCACCAGCTTCAACCGCAACTTTGTAGCCCGTAACGACGGCAACCCCAACACCTACGCCTTTGTAGCCTCTCCAGAAATCACAACGGCACTAACCATCGCTGGGAAAATCACCTTTAACCCTATGAAAGACTCTCTACTCAACGACCGTGGAGAGTTGGTGATGCTGGATGCACCACGGGGCCACGAATTACCACCATTGGGTTACAAAATGGGAGATAAAGGGCTCCAAACTCCGCAAATGAACTCTGTGGAGATAAGAATTTCGCCATTGTCCGAAAGATTACAACTATTGACACCATTTTCCCCTTGGGACGGGAAAGAGTCTATGGAACTCGCACTACTTATCAAGGCCAAGGGCAAATGTACCACCGACCATATTTCAGCTGCTGGGCGATGGCTTCGCTACCGTGGGCACCTGCAAAATATTTCGCAAAACCTACTGATGGCCGCCACTAACGCCTTCAACAGCCAAGTTGACTCGGTCTATTGCTCACTCACGGGTGGTTATCACCGCGTAGCCCAGGCAGCTCAGCAATATAGAGATGCCAATAGGAGTACAATCATTGTGGCTCAAGAAAATTATGGCGAAGGCAGCTCGCGCGAACACGCAGCTATGGAACCTAGATATATGGGAGTAAAAGTGGTTCTTGCTCAGTCGTTTGCTCGTATACATGAAACCAACCTTAAGAAACAGGGACTCCTGGCGTTAACCTTTGCCAACAAAGCAGATTATGATTTAATCGAAGAAAAAGATACCTTTGTGGTCGAAGGGTTAAAGAATTTTGAACCTAAACTATATATAATAAAGGCAGATGGCCACAAAATAGAGATTAAAGTAAACCACACATACAACGAGCAACAGAAAGAGTGGTTTGTGGCTGGCAGTGCCCTTAACAGACTTAAAGAATCAGCAATAAAATGAAAATCACAATCAACAAAGGGGTGTTAAGTGTTCCCAATCGCCCCACGATTCCTTTTATCGAGGGGGATGGCATAGGCCGAGACATATGGGCTGCCAGCAGACGTATTATTGATGCGGCTGTAGAAAAATGTTATCAGGGGCAGCGGCAAATAGAGTGGAAAGAGGTCTTGGCCGGCCAAAAAGCATTCGACACAACGGGCAGCTGGTTACCACAACAGACACTCGATAGTTTTCGTGAGTATTTAGTTGGTATTAAGGGACCGCTCACCACCCCTGTTGGTGGAGGTATGCGATCTCTTAACGTCGCTTTGCGCCAGAAGCTCGACCTTTATGTATGTCTACGTCCAACGCGTTACTTCCGTGGAGTGGGTTCACCACTAAAAAATCCAGAAAAGGTTTCAATGACTATTTTTCGCGAAAACACCGAGGATATTTATGCTGGCATAGAGTGGCAAACAGGCACGCCCGAGGCAGCCAAACTACTAAAGTTTCTACAACAGGAGATGGGGGTGACCAAGATACGTTTTCCAGAGAGCTCATCTTTCGGGATTAAACCTATCTCCAAAGAGGGGACAGAACGTTTAATCCGTGCGGCCATACTCTACGCCATTGAACACAAAAAACCATCGGTAACAATGGTACACAAAGGTAATATTATGAAATTCACCGAGGGGTCGTTCAAAAACTGGGGTTATGCCTTGGCCGAGAGAGAGTTTCCAGAGCAGACTTTTACTTGGAACCAATGGGAGAAGCTAAAAGCCGAGAAAGGCGAGGCCCAGGCCAATCTTATCCAGAATGAAGAGCTCTTAAAAGGTAAAGTATTAATAAAGGATGCCATAGCCGATGCCTTTTTGCAATGGACTTTGCTTAAACCAAACGAGTTTTCGGTCATTGCCACACCAAACCTCAACGGTGACTACATAAGCGACCAATTGGCAGCTATGGTGGGAGGCATAGGCATCGCCCCAGGGGCCAACATCAACTACCAAACTGGTCACGCCATCTTTGAGGCCACACACGGCACAGCCCCCATCCACGCCGACAAGAACAAGGCCAACCCCTGCTCGCTACTGCTCTCGGGTGTGCTGATGCTCGAATATTTGGGATGGACCCAAGCCGCTGAGGCCATTGTGCAAGCAATGGAGGCCTCGTTCCTACGTGGTGAGGCAACCTACGATTTAGTGCGATTTATGAGTCCTGCGACAGAACTTTCAACGAGTGCATTTGCAGATTGTTTAATCTCTAAACTTTAAAAAAATCATGGACAAAGAATATCTGTTATATAAACTATCGGATACAGTCAAGAAAAACAGTAATATCGACTCCGCGCTCTATAAACAATTTGGAGTAAAACGTGGTCTACGCAACGAAGACCATTCTGGAGTGTTGGTTGGTCTAACCAGAGTGGGTGACGTGGTTGGTTACAAAAAGAACGACAACGGCACCTTGGAAGCCATACCTGGGAAGTTGGTCTATCGCGGTATTGACATCGAAGATTTGGCTCACGGAGTGGAGCAAGAGGGACGTATGGGTTTCGAGGAGACTGCCTTTCTGCTGCTCTCGGGCTATCTGCCCGACCAAGAGGAGTTGGAGACCTTTTCGACCATTCTAAACGAGCAGATGATTCTACGCCACTCGCAAAAGATGAATATTCTGCAAACCTATGGCGATGACATTATGAATATTTTGGCCCGTTCGGTTTTGCAACTCTACACCTACGACCCCACACCAGACGACACCTCAAGAACCAACCTTATCAAACAGTCAGTGGATTTGATTTCCAAATTCCCAGCTATCATTGCCTACGCCTACCACACAATGAACCACTACAAAAATAATGGTTCGTTACATATTCGCCATCCAAAGCCTCAATTTTCACTAGCTGAGAATTTTATCTATATGATGAAGGGGTCGACAGGTTACACAGAACTAGATGTTAAGGTTCTGGACCTCTGTTTGGTGCTCCATGCCGACCACGGTGGGGGTAACAACTCCACCTTCACGACACGCGTGACAAGCTCTTCGGGAACCGACACCTACTCTTCGATTGCCGCGGCCATTGGTTCACTAAAAGGTCCTCTACACGGTGGGGCTAACATAAAGGTGATGGATATGTTCATCCACCTGCGCCAAGCGTTGCCCAACTGGGAAGACCGCGAGCAGGTGAAGGCCTACTTAATGCGTATCCTGCGAAAGGAAGTCTACGACAAGAAAGGACTTATTTATGGTATCGGCCACGCGGTTTATACCATTTCGGACCCTCGTGCGGTGCTACTCAAAGAGATGGCCCGTAAATTGGCCAAAGAGAAGAGGATGGAACGTGAATTCGCCTTTTTGGAGCTGGTTGAAGAGCTGGGCGTTGAAAGCTTTATGGAGTATAAAGGCACCAGCGTAGGCAAGAGCGTATGCGCCAATGTGGACTTCTATTCAGGATTTGTTTACGAAATGATAGGACTACCCAAAGATATCTACACCCCACTCTTTGCTATGAGCCGTATTGCGGGTTGGGCCGCCCACCGCATTGAGGAGCTCAACCTCGAGTCGCGTCGCATAATTCGCCCCGCCTACAAAAACGTATGCGAGTCAAAAAAATACACACCACTCAACAAACGATAACACGAAAAGGAGACCTAAGGGTCTCCTTTTTTATAGGAAATAACGCCTTGAAAAACATTAATCAGATTTGACTATTTAACCAAAAACACAGCGGAATTCAAAAGTAACCTCTTTAAGTTCGCCAAAGAGCATCCCTAAGTTTCGGCCGTAGATAGCCTGTGGGAACAAAAGTCTATTATTCCCCAATTTTGAGCCCATTATTGGTGGCTTCTGAAAATTATCAGAGCTAAATACATAAAAAGGGGCACAAGAGTGTCCTTTTTTTATGTACATTATTGTTTTTTAGAGACAAAATTGTACCTTTGGAACATAAAGATAAATTGTGATGTTACCACTAACCGTCTCCTTTGCGCTTCCACTGGCCGACCCAGTATTAAAGTTTCTACTAATACTAGTAATTATTCTCGCTGCACCACTTATTCTCAACAGGTTACGAATACCTCACCTCCTGGGATTGATTATAGCTGGAGCCATTATCGGCCCACACGGGTTAAATTTGGTCTTGCGCGACAGTAGTATCATACTCTCTGGAACGGCTGGTCTACTCTACATAATGTTCTTGGCAGGACTGGAAATAGACATGGGGGACTTTAAACGTAACAGCGCGCGCAGCTTGGTCTTCGGCATATACACCTTTGCAGTCCCAATGGCTCTGGGCACCGTTACGGGGCTCTATGTGCTTAATTTTTCGATGGAGACCTCCATCTTGCTGGCCAGCATGTTTGCCTCGCACACACTAATAGCCTACCCCATAATCAGCAAGTTTGGCGTGGCCAAAGACAAGGCTGTGAGTATAACCATCGGTGGTACAATGATAACCGACACACTAGCCCTATTGGTACTGACAGCCATAGTTGGCATTGCCACGGGGCAGACTGGAGACCATTTCTGGACTCGGCTCGGGGTGTCGGTGGTGCTCTTTGCCGCCTTTGTTATCGTGATTTTTCCACTGCTCTCGCGTTGGTTTTTTAAGAAGGTACAGGACAGCATCTCACAATATATATTTGTATTGGTAATGGTCTTTCTTGGTGCTTTTTTAGCTCAACTAGCTGGTTTAGAGGCAATCATAGGTTCGTTCTTGGCGGGTTTGGCCCTCAACAGACTTATACCTCAATCCTCGCCACTAATGCACCGAGTCGAATTTATAGGCAACTCTATCTTTATCCCATTTTTCCTTATCGGAGTGGGAATGTTAGTGGATTACAGAGCTTTTTTCATTAGTTTTGAGACCATAGAGGTGGGTCTTGTGATGATTGTGGTGGCCACGGGGGCAAAATTCATAGCCGCATGGTTAACCCAAAAAACGTTTAAACTGTCCGTTGACCAACGTCGCGTAATCTTTGGACTCAGTAACGCTCAGGCAGCAGCCACACTGGCTGCGGTGATGGTAGGCTATAACGTCATATTGGGAGAAGGGGCCGATGGAGAGCCAATAAGATTACTCAACGAGAGTGTACTCAATGGCACAATTTTGATGATTATGGTCACCTGCACTATGGCCTCGTTTGCGGCTCAAAAAGGGGCGCGCAATATTGCCGCCTCGCAGCCAGCCGACCGCAGTGTACAGGATACAAACACCGAGCGCATTTTAATGTCGGTGAGTAACCCCGAAACCACCGAAGAGTTGGTGAACCTAAGCCTGGCCATCAAATCCAAGAAGAATCGCAATCTATATGCACTAAGTGTGCTGGACAACCAATCGGAGGCCGATGAGCAGGCCTTCAAAAAATCGCGTAAACTGCTCGAAAACGCCTCCGCCACAGCAGCAGCCACCGACACACACGTCCAGGAGCTCTTACGATACGACATCAACGCCACAAATGCCATCTTGGGAGTTATTTTGGAACAAGAAATTAGCGACTTGGTGTTGGGACTTCACAAAAGCAAAGGGCTCTCGGGCTACTTTCTGGGCTACATAACCGAAGGGGTACTAAACCACAGCGACGTGACCACAATGATATACAAACCCGTGCAGCCTTTATCAACCGTCAAGCGACACGTAGTGGTGGTACCAGACAAGGCCGAAGACGAAGCTGGCTTTGGCCACTGGGTGGACAAAGTGTGGAACGTAAGGCAAAACACCAGTACAAAAGTGGTCTTTTATTGCGCAACACTGACCATGGCGCGTATCAAGACACTACTACCACAAAAGGCTGCCGATATTGAGTTTGTAGAGTTTAATAACTGGAATGATTTTCTGATTATCTTTCGTGATATGCGCAAAGAGGATGCCCTGTGGGTGGTAATGAATCGTCAGAATAAACCAGCCATAGACATCACGGGTATAGATCGTATTCCAGGCTACC
>JAVVSB010000030.1:0-25342 GCA_036654415.1 Mucinivorans sp.
TGACCATTAAACGAATGTTGCTGTTTTTCACGCACCATTTTGACCATTAAGCCAAGATTCTAAAAAGTTACACCACTTGAGGCAACGACACAAAACAAATAGCCACCCTTGGAGGGATGGCTATTGTTATAGTCCTTGTAGACCCTAAAAGTTAGGCTATCGCGTTGACGTGCAACTGAAGACTGCTCTTAAGGTTAGCGGCCTTGTTGTTGTGAATAACGTTATTCTTAGCCAACTTGTCAAGCATTGCAAATACCTTAGGCAACATAGCCACAGCAGCCTCTTTTTCAGAAGTGGCACGAAGGGCCTTCACTGCATTACGTGTTGTACGGCTATAGTATTTATTGTGCACACGACGCTTGTCGGTCTGACGAATACGCTTTTCGGATGATTTATGATTTGCCATTTTTATTAATGTTTTTTATGTAGCCCATAGGGGAATCGAACCCCTCTTACAAGAATGAAAATCTTGCGTCCTAGCCGATAGACGAATGGGCCATCTATATAAGTTGTCGTACGCTCTATTACTTTCGGAGCACAAAGATATGTACTTTTTATTTTGCCACCAAATTTTTTGGTAAAATTTTTTGTCGTTTACTCTTTGTGATAATGGTAACTTATTGAACTAAAGATTTTTCGGCATCCAAAAATTTTTCAAAATTAAATTTAGCAAGATTCTCTTCCATTAATTTATCGACTTTGTCAAGGCAAAGATTGCCAATACTACCCTCGTGTGTATGCTTTACACCACGCTTGGGAGTGTACTCCCCTTTTTCAATCTGCCGCCCAATAGTACGATAGGCCTCGCGAAAGGGGATTCCTGAGAGGACCATTTCGTTGACCACATCTACACTAAATATATAGTCATACATCTGGGCCTCCAGAATATCCTTCTTTACACTCACATGGGATAGCATATAGTCAGCCATCACCAGACACTCCTTAAGCGAAGTGATGGCTGGGAAAAGCACCTCTTTGAGCAGCTGCAAATCGCGATGGTAGCCCGAGGGGAGGTTAGTGGTAAGTAGTGTAATTTGGTTGGACACCCCCGCAATCACATTACAACGGCCACGCATAATCTCCCATACATCGGGGTTCTTTTTGTGGGGCATAATGCTGCTACCAGTGGTGAGCTCGGGCGGATAGCTGATAAAACCAAAATTTTGGCTCAAGTAAAGGGCGTTATCCATGGCCAACTTGGCCAAGGTTGAGGCCACCGACCCCATGGCCTGGGCCAACACACGCTCGCTCTTGCCACGCCCCATCTGGGCATAGACCACATTGTAGCTCAAGGTGTCAAAACCCAACAAAGAGGTGGTCATAGTGCGATTGAGCGGGAAGCTATTGCCGTAGCCAGCAGCCGAGCCCAACGGATTTTTGTTGATAATGCGGTAGGCGGCCTCCAACATCTGTACATCGTCGACCAAACTTTCGGCATAAGCCCCAAACCAGAGGCCAAAGCTCGAAGGCATGGCAATTTGCAAATGAGTATAACCTGGTAAAAGGGTATCTTTGTGCTCGTTGGCAAGGCTTTGCAAACGCTGAAAAAGCGTGTGGCAGAGCCCCACGATATCATAAATCTCGCGTCGAAGATAGACCCTCAAATCCAAAAGCACCTGGTCGTTACGCGAACGGCCGCTATGAATCTTGCCACCAACCTCGCCCAGGCGGTCGGTAAGCATCAACTCAACTTGGGAATGGATATCCTCCACTCCATCTTCAATGGTGAAGCTACCCCGCACTATCTCGCCATAAATCTCTTTAAGCCCCTGCTGTACCTGCTGAAGCTCCTGGGCAGAAAGTAGACCTATGCTCTGCAACATACGGGTGTGGCTTAGCGAACCAAGCACATCGGCCCTGGCCAACTGCATATCCAACTCACGGTCGGCTCCAACTGTAAAATTCTCGACAGCCCCAGTCGAGGCTATATCTTTTTGCCAAAGTTTTTTTGTTGACATCTCTTCTGTTTTATTTTTTCTCTATTCTTCGATGGAGAGTTGCTCGAATAGTTGTTTGGCCGCGCGCTGTTCACTCTCTTTTTTGGAACGCCCGGCCCCAAAGCCTCGAGCTACCCCCTCCACATTGAGAATGGTCTCAAAACTAGGGTTGCGCTCAGTATGCTCGCTACCACGACTTGTAAGCCACTCAATGGAGAGGTGCTCGCGCTGGCTCCACTCAATAATACGGCTTTTGAAATCACGCTCTGTATTGGTGAGCTGCTCAATATCCATGGCCGAGAGAATCAAGCGCACAATGACTCTAGAGCTTCGATTATAACCCTTATCCAAGTAAAGAGCCCCCATAAGTGCTTCAAAAGCATCGCCATACATATTATCCTGACTTTGAAGTATGGTGGTTGGATAGCAATATATCTCCTTGTCGAGCCCTATGCGCTGCGCCAAATCATTGAGCGAGGCTCGCGAGACTATCTTGGAACGTAACTGAGTAAGAGCACCCTCGTTACTCAAAGGGTACTCCACAAAAACCAACTCCGAAATGACAGCCTGAAGGATAGCATCACCCAAGAACTCCAACCGCTCGTTGTTGATTGATTGGCCATCGTCTAAAACTACGGAAGCTGACCTGTGTACCAAGGCCAGCTTATATAGTTCTATATTTGTGGGTGTTACGCCCAGGATGCGATGAATAAAGCGGTAGTGGTGACGGTCTTTCGAGAAAATTCTATTGAACCAACCCCTCATTATATCTTTTTGAAAATAACCGAAGAGTTATGACCCCCAAAACCAAAGGTGTTACTAAGGGCGCAATTCACATTACGCTTTTGAGCCTTGTTGAGCGTCAGGTTCAACTTGTGGTCGATGGCCTTGTCGAGCTCGAAGTTATTGATTGTGGGAGGAATAATCCCCTTGGTGATGGCCATGATACAAGCCAAAGCCTCAATGGCTGCCGCCGCCCCCAATAAGTGACCCGTCATGGACTTGGTCGAGGAGATATTCATCTTGTAGGCGTGGTTACCAAAGGTGGTCATAAGACCTGTCAATTCAGGCAAGTCGCCTGCGGGGGTAGAAGTGCCGTGGGTGTTGACGTAATCAACCTCGGAGGCTTTAACGCCAGCATCTTCCAGAGCGTTCTTCATTGAGCGGGCCGCCCCCATACCGTTAGGATGAGGCGAGGTGATATGGTAAGCATCGGCACTCATGCCGCCACCTGCCACCTCAGCATATATTTTAGCTCCGCGAGCCACTGCATGTTCATACTCTTCGAGAACCAAAGCCCCAGCCCCTTCACCAATAACAAAGCCATCACGGTCGGCATCAAATGGACGCGAGGCCGTCTGAGGCGAGTCATTACGAGTACTCAAAGCCTGCATGGCATTGAAACCACCAACCCCAGCGGGAGTGATGGCAGCCTCGGACCCACCAGCAATAATCACATCAGCCTTGCCCAGACGAATCCAGTTCATGGCATCAATAAAAGCATGGTTGGAACTTGCACAAGCCGACACTGTGCAATAGTTGGGACCGCGGAAACCATACTTAATAGATATATGCCCCGCAGCAATATCAGAAATCATCTTGGGAATAAAGAATGGATTGAAACGAGGTGTGCCATCGCCAGTGACAAAATTCTCAATCTCTTGAGTGATTGTCTGCAAACCACCAATACCCGAGGCCCAAATAACCCCAGCCTTATCCAAATCCAATTTATCCAAATCAAAGGCTGCGTCAACCATGGCTTGCTCGGCCGCAACGAGTGCAAACTGAGAAAAACGGTCGTACTTACGCGACTCCTTGCGCTCGAAATGGTCCAAAGGGTCAAACCCCTTGACCTGGCACGCAAACTGAGTTTTGAACTTGCTCGCATCAAAAAGTGTTATCAAAGCTGACCCTGACACCCCATTTTCCAAGGCGGTGAAATACTGCTCTATATTGTTACCAAGGGGATTAATAGTCCCTATGCCAGTTACTACTACTCGTCTGAATTTCATGTCGTTGTGGTTTATTATCTTAATTAATAACAAAAAAACTGCTCTGGGCGAAGAAAATTTCACCCAAAACAGTCAGTCCTTTAATTTAATCTTTCCGAAAATAGTTTCGCAGGAGAGTAAATTAGTTCTTTTTAGCAGAGATATAGGTGATTGCATCGCCAACGGTGCCAATCTTTTCGGCATCTTCGTCTGGAATAGAGATTTCAAATTCCTTTTCAAATTCCATAATAAGCTCCACCGTGTCGAGTGAATCTGCACCAAGGTCGTTCGTAAAACTTGCTGTTGGTACAGCTTCTGCTGCATCAACGCCGAGCTTATCAACGATAATCTCAACAACTTTTGAAGAAATGTCTGACATAATGTTTTTCGTTTTGATTATTAATAACTTTCTGATTTGCTTCGGATAAAAGTCGAGTCATACTACGACCTACCGTGGCACAAAGGTAATAATTTTTTATCATTCCGTACCATTATTAAATAATTTTTTACTACTTTTAACTAAAATTTAATTCTAAAGCCTTATTTATGAAACATATAGCTATTTTTGCCTCGGGTGCAGGTACAAATGCACAGGCAATCATTGATTTTTTTGAAGATTCTAAGCGGGGACAGGTCTCGGCACTACTTTCCAACCGTCCCCAGGCTTATGCTTTGGAGCGAGCTAGAAAAAAAAATATCGATACCCTAATCTTCAATCGCGACACACTATATAATAGTACGGACACCATTTTGGACTTTTTGGAACAAAAATCCACCGACCTTGTGGTTTTGGCTGGCTTTATGATGTTGGTTCCACAGGCCATAATCGACAAATATCGTGGCCGCATTATCAACATTCACCCCGCACTGCTCCCCGCTTACGGTGGCAAAGGTATGTACGGCGACCATGTGCACGAGGCGGTAGTGGCCGCCCACGAGAGCTTCTCGGGCATCACAATTCACTATGTCAACGAGAACTACGACAGCGGTGATATTATTTTTCAGGCCAAAGTAGCCCTAAAAGCTCAGGAGAGCCCCGAGAGCTTGGCCCAGAAAATTCACAAGCTTGAACACGAATATTTTCCACAAATTATAAATCAATTACTATGAACCTACTATTAATTAGCAATTCCACCAATGCGGGCGAGGCCTATTTGGAGTATCCAAAACAGAACATTGCCACGTTTTTGGCTCTACAAAAAGTGAGCAGAGTGCTTTTTATCCCCTATGCTGGCGTGACAGTTACATGGAATGATTACGAAATTAAGGTGCGCAACCGTTTTGCCGAGTTTGGAGTGGCGGTCGATTCGATTCACCACTGCCCCAACCCTGTTCAGGCCGTACTGGAGGCACAATGTATTGTTGTGGGTGGGGGCAACACCTTTGCTCTGCTCAAAACCATGCAGGACAACGGCCTGATGGAGCCCATCAAGGAGAGGGTGCGGACTGGGATACCATATATAGGATGGAGCGCAGGGTCGAACGTCACATGCCCAACCATGTGTACAACCAACGATATGCCTGTGGTGGAACCTCTATCTTTCAAGGCTTTGGGGATTATCCCATTCCAAATTAACCCACACTACTTGGATGCGCATCCAGATGGGCACGCAGGCGAAACACGAGAACAACGTATAATGGAGTACATTCAGGCCAACAAAGGGATGTGGACCGTGGGGCTACGCGAGGGGTGTATGTTATTGATGGAGGGAGAGAAGCTAAACCTTGTGGGGCCACGAGCCATGCGCATATTCCGCTACGGAACTACCCCACGCGAGGTGGTAGCAGGGGACGACCTGCAATTCCTGCTCTAAAAAATAGGCTGTTTTTAATTTTATCGATAAGCGGTGACGATGTAACAAAATAGGCAATGGAAAATGGTGGAAAAAGGCCACCACGAACTTATTGAATGAAATTAAAAACAGCTTCTTAGTTTGGCATACTTTTTGGTTTAAAACTTGACTAAAGTCACTAACCTTAAACAAACCAAACACAATGAAAAAACTTCTTTTAACGCTCCTATTAGGAGCCATCATGTCGGTAGGTTTCACCCAAACCACCAGTGAACAGCGTAATGCCATCCGCGCCCAACGCCAGGCAAAATCCGTGACGCAGTTAACAACGGCTCTAAAAAACCAGAATTTCACCTTCACCGCCCAAACCATGACTCCTGCTTTTGGTTTTACGGTTAATGTTTCGGGTATCAATAATTTTTTGAGCTTTGAAAATAGCTTTTTGGATTGCCAACTACCCTACAACTCGGTTAACCCTACACTGGTTTTCCAGTCAATGAATTTCACAGCCTCAGACTACAACTACTCTTTTAATGTAGTGGGCACCACAGCCTATGTTGTGGCAGTGGCTCCAATAGTTGTCAATATGGATGGACAGAGCACCGTACCTCAGGGGGTGGTTATCCATATACAGGTTGACCTCAACAGCGGCAACGCCACGCTGACCATAGCCCCGACCCTAAACAGTGCGGTCACCTACTCGGGAAGTTGTAATATGAATTAAACACTTTTTTTGCTTAAAATCACTAAACTAAGCGGCCCTTGAGATAATAATCTCAGGGCCTGCTTTTTTATAAACGCATTATTACCAATATATTACACCTATACATAGGGGTTAGATTAAAGAGGGGTGTTATTTTTTAAAAAATAGTATTGAAAAAAATTTTTTTTATTCAAAAAAGCGATTTACCTTTGCAGCGTAAAATAAACAAAATAAAACACAAAAACAAACAAAAATGAAAAAAAGTCTACTTTTTTCGCTTATCGCAGTAGCTGCCATGGTAGTTTCTTGCGGTTCACCAAAGGTTTACACTGACGCAATGAACTCAGTAAGCCAGTCTATCGTTAAATTGGATAGCGTACAAACATTGGAACAACTCCAAGCTTTCAGCATGGAATTCAGCGACGCTACTTCTCAGTTCACCTCTAACCCTGATTGGGCTAAGATTTCTGAAACTGAAAAAGCCGCTTTCTCTGCCAAAATGGATTCTCTGCAGATGAAAATGACCGCTATCGGACAAGACCTCTCTGCAAAGGCTGCTGCTGAAGCTGAAGCTGCTGCCGCTGCTGCCGCTGCCGAAGCCGAAGCTGCTGCTGCCGCTGCAAAATCAGGTAAGAGGAAATAATCTTCTTGCTCTAAAAGCTAGAGTAGGACGAACAGAATATGTTCGCCCTATTTTTTTGTGGCTTATATGGCTAAAAACCAGCATCTCTCCTTACCTGAAAAAGGTAAGGAGAGATGCTCATTGTATATAGGGAGTTCTACTTGCCCTGCATGGAGAGGTACATCTCAATGTCTTTGTCACCACGACCCGAAAGGTTAATCACCACAACGGTCTCGGGGGTCAACTTCTCCTTGATTTTCTCCAACACGGCCAAGGCATGAGCACTCTCTAAGGCAGGGATAATACCCTCTAAACGGGTGAGCTCCATGGCTGCGCGAATGGCCTCATCATCATTGATAGAGATGGCTTGCATACGACCAATATGCGAGAGATGCGCCGCCAAAGGCCCCACACCTGGGTAGTCTAGGCCAGCCGAAAGCGAATAGGGCTCCATCACTTGGTCTTTGTCGTCCAGCAGAACCATGGTACGCGAGCCATGCAGCACAGCAGGACGGCCCACGGTCATGGTGGCTGCGGTCTTACCAGTCTGACTACCCATACCCCCAGCCTCGGCAGCTATAAGCTGTACTTTGGGAGAATCTATAAAGTGGTAGAAGGCTCCCATGGCGTTGCTGCCACCACCGATACAGGCCACAACGTAATCGGGCTCCTCGCGCCCCTCTTTTTCGAGTAACTGAGCCCGTATTTCGGCCGAAATTACACTCTGGAAATCGGCCACCATAGCTGGATAGGGGTGAGGTCCTACGGCCGAACCAATTAAATAGTAGGACGAAGTATCAGAACACCATACCGACAAAGCCTCATCAACAGCGTTGGCCAAAGTGGCCGACCCTGTGGTCACGGAGATAACCTTAGCCCCCAACATCTCCATACGGCGAACATTACTCTTTTGGCGTTCAATGTCCACCGCACCCATATAAATATCGCACTCCAACCCCAAAAATGCACAAACCGTAGCCGTGGCCACACCGTGCGACCCTGCACCCGTCTCGGCTATAATCTTGGTCTTGCCAATATGTTTGGCCAAAAGAATCTGACCCAAGGTGTTATTTATCTTGTGCGAACCTGTAAAATTAAGGTCCTCGCGCTTAAGGTAGACCTTAGCTCCATATTTGTTGGAAAGATGGGCAGAGTGGTAAAGAGGTGAAGGACGACCCACATAATCCTTGAGCAGGGCATTATACTCCTGCCGAAAAGCCTTACTCTGAGCGTAAGTGTGGTAAGATTCTGTTAATTCGGCTATGCTTTTTTCCAACATCTTGGGGATAAATACACCCCCAAATTCACCGTAAAAACCCGTTTCTGATACTGTCTTGTTACTTGTTTTCATTGTTTTATTGTTTTTGTTAAAAAATTGTCATAAAAAAAGGTCTATCGTGAGTTCACGATAGACCTTCCGTATAAAAGTTATAATAACTATTGGAAAAGAGGAATCTGACTCACACTATATTTAATAGAGCAAGGCCACCACCAATTGTTATTTAATAATTGTTTCACTTCTGTCTGTTTTACGCCCCAAAGGTAAAATAAATTTTCTAGGCCACCAAATTTATTTTATAATTTGGTTGGTTGCTGTGTCGGGGAAAACCACCCAAGGGGTAAATGTCTTGGCCTCCTGGAAATCCATCAAGGCATACGAGATGATAATAACCACGTCACCCACACTCACCAAACGAGCCGCTGCTCCATTGACACACACCTGCCCAGAACCTCGCTCTCCCTTGATGATATAGGTCTCGAAACGAGCCCCATTATTGTTGTTTACGATGGCCACCTTTTCACCAGCAATCATATTGGCAGCCTCAAGAAGAGCCTCGTCAATGGTCACCGAACCAACGTAGTTAAGGTCGGCCTGAGTGACACTGGCACGATGAATCTTTGATTTTAAAACCTCTATTTGCATTGCATATTATCTATTAAACGAATTTTACCACAGTGCACGGCTGCACAAATTTGGCTATTACTGTCTGCTTGGTCAGCTTTAAGCAAAGTTTTTCTATCTACAATCTCAATATACTCCACACGCAACTCCCCGCCACGGTTAATCTGCTCGGCACCCCAAGCTTCCACCTGACGTGCTGGTCCACCCAGAGCACTCATCTTGGTGAGCACACTGAATATGGTGGTCGCATTTTGGCGTTGCTGCTCCGTAAGTAGCGCGTTACGCGAACTAAGAGCCAAACCGCTTTGAGCACGCACTATGGGGCAACCCACCACCTCGACAGGATACCCACCCTGGAGAACCATAGAGCGGATGATGGCGAGTTGCTGAAAATCCTTTTCACCAAAATAGGCTTTTGTAGGTTTTACTATCTCCAACAGACGGCTCACCACCTGAGACACACCAGCAAAATGGCCTGGACGCGCAGCCCCCTCCATCACTTTATCCAAGTTGCCGAAGTCAAAACTACGACCCTGATAACCCTCGGGATAGACCTCCGCAGGGGTGGGGGCAAAAATAATACCAACACCCGAAGGTTCCAGCAGAGCGCAATCGGCATCCAATGTGCGTGGATAGCGTTCCAAATCTTTTGGGTCGTTAAACTGGGTGGGGTTGACAAAAATGGTCACCACCACGTGGTTACACTCAGCAACAGCCCTACTTACTAGAGATAGATGCCCTTGGTGTAGAGCCCCCATTGTGGGCACTAAAGCTATTGTGCCTGTGCATTTTACGAGCTCTTCTTGCAGCTCATTTACTGTGTTAATCACTTTCATAATGGGCGCAAAGTTAGATTCTTTAGTTTAGATATAAAAATAAAAATTAAGAAATAACGATAAAAGCATGAGCAGAACCTATCCTGTGGGATAAATCCTGCTCAAAATAGTCTAAAATCCGCCCCATAGGGGACTAATCATCGATACCCACAAACAGTTGAGCGGCATTAAATTCTAACTCTATCTGGTTGGAAAGCTTTACTTGGTAGCCCCCAGAGCTCTCGCGTTCAATTTTGACCATCTTTAGCTCGGGATAGGTGGTGACGACATAAGTGGCTATTTTGGCTGGCACCATCCCCTTGGGCAGTGCATTGGGTTGACAATCAACCTCCTTCCAGAGCCCTTTGCCGTCGAACTCCACACTAGAGCCATTGACAAAGACCACCTTATACTCTTTATCCAGAATCTCGTTATCGAATGTGGCACGAAGAGGCTTGGTTTGAGAGAAATACGTTTTAATAAAATTCTGAGAGAGCTCAGGTAACTTATTGAGCTCAATGGGTCGGGCGGTCGAGGCCATAGACTGACTTTGCAAAGCAAACAGAGACAGGATGGCCAACAGTAATTTTTTCATGATTTTGAGTGTTTTTATAAGCGTTATATCTAACGTAGTAGACAAGCAATTATTGTGCCTAAAACAACTGTCTAAAAACACTATTTTTATATCATAAACTTTCGCACGCAGCCTTAACCTGCTCCATAAGCCATTTGGGTGTTGAAGTGGCTCCACAGATGCCTATCTTTTGACACCCCACCATCCACTGAGGGTCAATCTCTGAGGCCTCCTCCACCATATAGGTGCGCGAGTTGACCTGCCTACAGACCTCAAAAAGGGCTCCTCCGTTGGAGCTCTTGCGACCACTGACAAAGAGGATAACATCAAAACGGGCGGCAAAGGCACGAAGATGGGGCGTGCGACCTGACACTTGGCGGCAGATGGTGTCATCGATGGTGACAGTCTCGGGGTTGAGGGCTCGCTCCTGGATAAGAAGCTTAACCCGCCTAAAGAGCTCCAAGGACTGGGTGGTCTGAGAAAGTAGATATATGGGGCGGGTGAAGTCTATCTGAGAAATTTCGTCCTGGCTCTCTACTATTATGGCATCAAGGCCAATCTGCCCCGCAAGCCCCACAATTTCGGCATGGCCACGCTTGCCAAGGATAACAACCTGCCCATGGCACTGCTGCATCTTCTCCCAAGCTGTACGCACCCTCTTTTGAAGGTGAGCCACCACAGGGCAGGTGGCATCGACCACCTTGAGGTGCAACTGAGCGGCAGTGGCGTAGGTGGAGGGCGGTTCGCCATGGGCACGAATAAGCAGGCTATCGGTGATGGTGGATAGGTGCTCATGAGAGACTGTCCTGAGACCCATCTGTTCTAGACGATTCATCTCTAAACGGTTATGGACAATATCGCCCAATGAGCTAGCACTGTGCTCCTCAAGTAAAAGTTTCTCGGCAATTTCAATGGCGTGGACCACCCCAAAACAGAAACCCGAATGGGGGTCAATCTCGATAGTGCGGCGACGAAGACGCGTCTTATCGAGGTTGCCTGGCATGGCATCGGCCTGGAAATCAGGTTCTACAAAACATATCTTGCCACCAAGCGAAAAACTGAGGTAGGTGATGGGGAGTCCCTCGCCCAAGAAACGTTGCTCGTAGGTGGTCTTGATGGCCAGGCGTGGGTCAAACGCTGGGCTGTGGTAAATATCGGCATTACAAACCAATGGCTCTATGCCATTGGCCACAAGCACCGCTTTAGTATATTCGTGCAGATGGAGACTGTCGGTCTTGAGGTGAATCACCCCACCTGGGCAGACCATCTTGGCGTATTGAGCCAAAAAACCAGAGCTGGTCATACGTTTGCTTGCTCTATCTTTGCTCAGTTGCGGGTCGGGAAAGGTAATCCATATTTCCGAGACCTCGCCTGGGGCAAAAAAAGAGTCGATAAATTCAATTCTGCAACGTAGAAAAGCTGCATTGTCTAATCCCTGTTCCTGAGCAGTTTTGGCTCCACGCCACATACGAGCCCCCTTAATATCGACCCCGATAAAATTCTGCTGTGGATTCATCTGGGCCAGTGCCACCGTGTATTCGCCACGTCCACACCCCAACTCCAGCACTATAGGTTGCTCATTACCAAAAAATTCGTTCCAGTGGCCACGCATGGGGTGAACACAACGAAAGTAGTCCTGAAAGTCGGGTTGAACCATGTGAGGAAAAGTTAAGTTCTCCTGAAAACGTTTGAATTTATTTTTGCCCATAATTTTCTATAATAACAGTGGACAAATGTACCAAAAAAAATTCGTATCTTTGCAAGTTGTATGCTATAAAATCAATTAAACAAATGATACAAAGAGAAAAAGTTGCGGCTCTGCTTGGCAGCACTCAGACCCCTCGCACAGTATTGGCCAAGGGGTGGGTACGCACTAAACGTGGTAATAAATCGGTGGCTTTTATCGCCCTAAATGACGGTTCGACCATTAATAATATACAAGTGGTGGTGGAGGTTGACAAGTTCGACGAGCAACTACTACGCAACATCACAACTGGAGCTTCAATAGCCGTAACGGGCGAGCTGGTGGCCTCGATAGCCGTTGGACAGCCAGTCGAAATTCAGGCCCACTCCATAGAGCTCTACGGCAAGGCCGACCCCGAAACATACCCGCTTCAGAAAAAAGGGCACACACTGGAGTTCCTACGCGAAATTGCGCACCTACGTCCACGTACCAACACCTTTGGGGCGGTGCTTCGTATCCGCCACGCCATGGCCTATGCAATCCACAAATACTTCAACGACCGCGGTTTTTACTACTGGAATTCGCCAATCATCACGGCCAGCGATGCCGAAGGGGCGGGAGCTATGTTCTCGGTGTCAGCCTTGGATATGAACTGCCCACCACGCACCAAAGATGGAGCAGTGGACTACTCACAGGACTTTTTTGCACGCCACACCAACCTCACAGTCTCAGGACAGCTGGAGGGTGAACTAGGAGCCATGGCTCTAGGCGAGGTCTACACCTTTGGCCCCACGTTCCGTGCCGAGAACTCCAACACCCCACGTCACCTGGCCGAGTTTTGGATGGTGGAGCCCGAAATGGCCTTCTACGACCTAGACGACAACATGGACTTGGCCGAGGATTTTTTGAAGTATTTGGTCAGCTATGCCTTGGAAAATTGTAAAGATGACCTGGCCTTCCTTGAGAAGATGTACGACAAGGAGCTCACCGAGCGGTTACGCTTTGTGGTATCGCAAAAATTTATCCGTCTGGAATATACCCAGGGGGTAAAAATATTGATGGAGAGTGGCGAAAAATTTGAATACCCCGTGAGTTGGGGGGCCGACCTTCAGAGCGAACATGAACGCTACTTGGTGGAGAAACATTTCAAATGCCCAGTGATGATGACAGGCTACCCCAAGGAGATAAAATCATTCTACATGAAGCTCAACGAAGATGGCAAAACTGTGCGTGGCATGGACGTGCTATTCCCAAAAATTGGAGAAATCATAGGCGGCTCGGAGCGTGAATCGGACTTAGATAAGCTACTGGAACGTATGCACGAAATTGGCATCCCCGAAAAAGATATGGATTGGTACCTGGATACCCGCCGTTTTGGAACAGCCCCACACAGTGGTTTTGGACTTGGTTTTGAACGTCTGGTGCTATTTGTCACTGGCATGAGTAACATTAGGGACGTGATTCCTTTCCCTCGTACTCCACGTAGCGCAGAGTTTTAGATAACCTTACTACAAAAAACAGCGGGCCCCCTACTTGTACAGTAGGGGGCCCGCTTTAATTTTATGTTTTATAGAGCTTTAATCTCTTTGAGTACAGCATTGGTGGTGCGAACGGCAGTGGCCGATTTAGCAAAGGCTGCAGCCTCGTCAGCGGTAAGGTCGAGTTGAAGAACTTTTTCAACACCATTTTTGCCGATAACGGCTGGAACACCTATGCAGATGTCATTTTGGCCATATTCACCCTCAAGGTAGCAGCACGAAGCAACAACCTTCTTTTGGTCCTTAACAATAGACTCAACTACATAAGCTGCAGCAGCTCCTGGAGCATACCAAGCCGAAGTCCCAAGTAGTTTAGTAAGGGTGGCCCCACCAACCATTGTGTCGGCTACAACGCCATCAAGAACCTCCTTCGAGGCGCATTTGCAAACAGGAATACCTTTGTAAGTGGCCTTTGAAATCATAGGAATCATGGTGGTGTCACCGTGTCCGCCAATAACCATAGCCTCTACTTCGTTGGAGTTAACAGCCAGAGCCTTGCTCAAATAACATTTGAAACGAGCTGTGTCCAACGCGCCACCCATACCAAAGATACGATTTTTGGGCAGCCCAGTGGCCTTAAGAGCCAAGTAGGTCATTGTATCCATTGGGTTAGAGACAATAAGGATAATGGCCTTGGGCGAATGTTTTAAAATTTCGGTCACTACATTCTTAACAATACCAGCATTGGTGCCGATAAGTTCCTCACGGGTCATACCAGGTTTACGAGGGATACCAGAGGTGATAACCACTACATCAGAGTTGGCCGTAGCTTCGTAATTGTTAGTCACACCAACCAATTTGGTATCGAAATCCAACAGCGTAGCTGTCTGGAATATATCGAGCATTTTGCCTTCAGCAAAGCCCTCTTTGATGTCCAGAAGGACAACTTCGTTAGCCGTTTCACGTGCGGCGAGCACATTGGCGCACGTTGCTCCAACGTTTCCTGCGCCTACTACTGTAACTTTTGACATTTTTTTTATTCTTTTTTAGTTAAAATTGTTGTTTCTTCTTGTTTTGTTTTGGCCACAATCATCGAACGGAAAGGGCTGTCGTAGAGTATAAGCCCCCAAAACCAATCGGTGAGAACGGTCAGACGGTTGTGAGCACCCACCACATAGAGAAGATGGAGCATCAACCACGCCACCCAAGCCACAAAGCCATGTATATTGATACCCTTAATCTCGGCCACCGCACTACTGCGCCCAATGGTGGCCATAGACCCTTTGTCGTAGTAACTAAACGGTTGCCACGAGGCTTTATTACGTAGCTCACGACTTAAATTACGTCCCAAGTGTCGCCCCTGCTGTATGGCCACCTGAGCTACCTGAGCATGTCCACCCTCAAAGCCTTTGTCACCCACCATCAGAGCCATGTCTCCAATGCAGAAAAGGCCATCAGCCCCCACCACGCGACTACACTCATCAACCCCAACGCGAGCAGCACGAGCGGTCGATTCGACCCCTTGAACCACATTGGCCACTACTCCACTCACCCAAACCATAGTGCCACACTGAACGCTTTGGCCATCATTATAAATCACCTGAGAGCCTGTAAAATCCTTAACCCTGGCTCCAAGCACAACCTCAACACCGCGCTTGGTAAGCTCGCGCAAAGTCTCGGCCGAACTCTTGACAGAGAAATTCTGAAGCAGCCTATCTGAAGAGTTTATCAGATATATCTTCATATCCTCCATCGACAACTCTGGATAGTCGCGCACGAAAATGGTGTTACGCAACTCGGCCAAAGCCCCAGCCAACTCAACCCCTGTGGCACCACCACCCACAATGGCCACCGACATGCAAACACTCCGCTCGGAAAGGGGGCTCTTGGTGGCCAACTCCATATTAAGGAGTATCTTATTGCGTAGAGCCATAGCCTCACCAACGCTCTTGAGCGGGTAGCCACGAGTCTCTATATTGCTCAGACCATAGTAGTTGGTGTCGGTGCCACAAGCTAGCACTAAATAATCGTAGCTCAAAGAACCGCAATCTGTCTCCACCGTTTTTGCCCCACTGTCCACCCTTAGCACTTTGGCCTGGCGGTAAAGCACATTCTTAAAACCACGCACCATACGCCTAATAGGAAAGGCAATGGCGGTAGGTTCAAGCCCTGCTGTTGCCACTTGGTAGAGCAGGGGGTGGAACTGATGGAAATCGTTGGGGTCCAATAGGACAATCTGGCAAGCAGAGTGCCGCACAGAGTGGATAAAAGAGACCCCCGCAAAACCACCACCAACCACCACTATGCGAGGAGAGTCAGTCTGCGGAATATTGAGCTCCATGGAGATGTTACCCTATAAGTTGAATGTACTGCTCGGCAGAGAGTAATTCAGATAGTTCAGCAGGGTTGGTCAGGCTGATTTTCACCATCCACCCCTTGCCGTATGGGTCTTTATTAACTGTTTCGGGAGCATCATTCAACTCCTCATTGAACTCCAAAATCTCGCCCGACACAGGCAAGAAAGCATCTGAGACAGTCTTTACAGCCTCGATGGTGCCAAAAACTTCGTCCTTGTCCAAGGTTTCGCCTTGGGTGGTGACATCCACAAAGACAATGTCGCCAAGTTGTCCTTGAGCGAAGTCGGTGATGCCCACATAGGCCACATCGCCCTCTACTCTAATCCATTCATGATCTTTTGAATACTTTAGGTTTGCAGGTGTGTTCATAATTAAATCGGTTTTAAAAGTTGTTTGAAAGTTCAAAGATAAAGATTTTTTTATTAACTTTGTTAGCAAAATAACACAAAATTAAAATGAGGCGGTTAATTCTTATTATACTCCTACTTTGGAACAGTATGGTCTTGGCACAAAATATTATTCCACAGCCACGAACAATGGTTATAAAGAATGCAAAACCAGTTGATGTTAAAGATATTGAGCAGTTGCAGGTTGATAACCTACCCAAAGAGGGCTATCGCATAAATAGTAAAGGGGGTAGACTCCGTATAGAATTCGCCGACTCCCTTGGCTTGCAGTGGGCGCGCTCCACCCTGGGACAGATGGAGGATGAATACCATCGCCTGCCTAGCGAAATGACCATAGAGGACTATCCCGCCACGGCCATACGTGGCTTTATGCACGACACTGGACGCAATTTTATTGACCTGCCAACCATAAAACGTCATCTGTGGTTGATGAGTTTCTACAAATTCAACACCTTTCAATGGCACCTCGCAGACAACCCAGGCTACCGCATCGAGTGCCGAACCTACCCCGAACTCAACGACAAGAAATTTCAGAGTCGCGATGGAGGTATGTTCTACACCTACGACCAAATTAGAGATGTAATCAGTCTAGCCCATGAGCTGGGCATCAGAGTTATCCCCGAGATTGACATTCCAGGGCATAGTGCCTATTTCGACCGCACTTTTGGCTTCTCGATGGACTCACCCGAGGGACGTAAAGTTCTGGAGGGCTGCTTTGCCGAATTCTTTGCAGAGATTCCAGCCTCGGATTGCCCCATCGTACACATCGGTTCGGACGAAGTGCAGATAGCCGACCCCACAGGGTTTATGCGCTGGGCTCAGGATATGGTGCGCCGAGCTGGCCGCACACCAATGAGTTGGGACCCAGGACTACCAAGCGACAGCACTACAATACTCCAGATATGGAACACTGACCGTGTTGAACAACGGCTACTCCAGGGGCGACCTTTTGTGGACTCCTATGTGGGCTACCTAAACTATTATGACCCTATCTACTTTGTAAACAAGCTCTTCCACCACACTCCAGAGCCCAAAAGCCAAGGCGCAATACTCTGCCTGTGGAACGATGTGAAGGTGGACGATAAATTTAATATAGAGCGGCACAATGGCATGGTGCCTGGGATGATGGCCTTTGCCGAACGTTTTTGGCGCGGGGCCAAGGAGGATGCCGACTTTACGGAGTTTGAATCACGCATGGCCTTCCACCGCGACCACTACTGCATCCATTCGCCGTGCTACTATGTGGCCTGTGGGGCTATGCAGTGGCAGATTCAGGTGGCCGACACCCTGCTCCACACCACAGGTGGGGCGGTGGACATGGATGTGCTATGTGCAAACAATAATATAAAAGTGGATGCCCCCATGGCCCTTACGGCCACCACCACCATTTATAGTAAGGCCGACACCACCATCCGAGCGTGGGTGAGCTTCGAGACACCAGCCCGCAGCAACCGCATTTCATTGGGTATCCCCGAGCAGGGGCAGTGGCCACAAGGCTTTGAGGTCAGGGTCAACGGTGTGGCTGTGGAGCCTCCTCTTTGGAAAGAGCCTGGTCGCTACGGTATCAATTTCAACACATGGCACTCCAAAGAGAATGAATTGCCATACACAGATGAGCAATTTTACTGGACTCGTACCCCATCTTATATCACCCTAAACAAGGGTGAAAACAAAGTGGTGGTGAATGCTCCCAAAAGTTTTGCGGGGCAAAGGTGGAGTTTCGCCTTCATTCCACTGGTTATCAATAAAAATGGGGTGGCCGTAGAGTTTAAGTAGGAGAAAACTATAACATAATGAGACCCTTACAATTGCTAATTAGCCCATGCCCCAATGATACGTTTATATTCCACGCCATGGTCCACAAACTGGTGGAGTGCGAGGGGGTGGAGTTCGATGTTCGTTTCGAGGATATTGACCATCTTAACCGCCTGGCCCTTAACTCTTCTGGCGACGTGGTCAAGGTGAGTTCGGCCCTGTTACCTCAGGTTGTGGAGCACTACCGCCCAATAGCCGCTGGTGGGGCCATGGGGCGTGGCAACGGCCCCATTTTGGTCTCTACCACAGGCACCCCCCTGCCACCAAAAGCAGTGGTGGCCATAGCAGGCGAAAGGACCACCGCAGCACTGCTCCTACGTCGATTCTTCCCTTGGGTGAGTACACGAGTCTACCTCTTTTCGGACATCGCGCACGCTGTTATCTCGGGCCAGGTAGAGGCGGGGGTGCTCATCCACGAGGGGCGGTTTGTCTATCAGGGGTTGGGACTACGTCGCGTGGCCGACCTAGGCGAACTGTGGGAAGATATCACCACCCTACCAATACCACTAGGCTCGATAGTGGTTGGGCGCAAACTTCCACTGGAGGTGGCGCAGGCCGTATGCCGCACCATACGCCGCAGCGTAGAGTACGGATGGAGCCACCCCGAAGCCTCGCGGCAGTGGGTAAAGAACCATGCCCAAGAGTTAGATGAGGATGTGAGACAAAAACATATCGACTTTTTTGTCAATGATTTTTCGATAGACATAGGAGCCACAGGGCGCAAAGCTCTCAGAACCCTACTTGGGTGCGAGATTGAGCTTGTGGGGTAAAAAATAGCATTATTGGGTTTTGAGCGAACTGGCGGGGTTGGTATGGGCCGCACGAATTGTTTGGAAGATGAGGGTAAGTAAAGAGATGGATACGGTGATGAGTGCAGCTAAAGCGAAAATCCACCAGCTCAACGGAGCTCGCACGGCAAAGTCGGCGGTGTACCACTCCACAACCCACCAAGCCAAAGGCATGGCAAGTACAAAAGAGAGCAAAAGCAGAAGATAGTAACGACGTAGTAACATAAAAACTATCTGCCCCACCCGCGCCCCATTGACACGACGCAGAGCTATCTCGCGGTAACGTTGTTGCACATCATAGAGCGAAAGACTAAATAGCCCCAATGAACTGATAAAAATGGCTATGATAGCAAATACAGAATAGATAAGGGCCACCTGAGAGTCAGCATCATAAAGCTTACGGATTTCGTCTTTGGCAAAGGTATAGGTGAACTCACCACCATCGACCTTTTGGTGTAACGAGCGCAAAAAGTCAATGGCCTGAGCCTCACGCCCCCGCACAATACGCGCCAGAAGGGGAGAATTATCGGCGGAAAAGTCAGCTCTCTTGTTGCTGTAGGCCATCACAATGGGAGAGGCTGCTACACTGAGGTGGGTCGTGTACATATCCCCCACCAGCCCGATGATGGCGTAAGGTGGATTCTGGCTCATATCCCCACCCTCGGAACTCCACCAAAGCCTATTCTGGGGTTGCAACATAACAGAGCTATAATCTGTAACACCCATCAACTTTAAGGTAGCAGGCGTGGCTATCAACTTGTAATCAGACATCTGCGAGGTGGAGTCCGAAAAGCTCTCACCCGAAAGCCAAGGCACTTTAAACATATCAAGCCACACCTTATTGACCCACATAAGGTTCAGCTTTTTGGATGGTTCACCACGAACACTAAAAGCCATGTGAAAGCTGCTAGGAGCTACGAGCGGAAGCTCTCCGTAGGTCCACTGCTCAAAGAGTGGGCTGGAGTCCATCTGCTGCCGGATATATTGAGTGTGTTGTCTGAGCTGTTCAAAACCCGTTTCGGAGATTCTATCCCAAGAGCTCCTTGGGCGAATCATCTGGGTTTGGATAATACGGTCGGAATTAAAACCCAAATCAGAAGAGAGCATATAGTCTAACTGACGCACAAAATAGAGCGAAATAATAATCATCACAACCGTGATAACATACTGGAGCACCATGAAAACGGCACGCGAAAGGCTAGAGCCTGCCCTACCCCCAACCTGACGGAGCGAGGTGATAGGCTTGGCATAACGGTATTTAAAATATGGGTAAATGGTGGTTAGCAACGGCAAAACCAACAACATGCCGAGTGATAGCCCTACGTCAAAGAGCGTGCTGCCCACCATTGATATACCCAAATAACTTTGAACCACCCCACGCGTTATGTCAACAAGAGCCCACCCCAAAAAGATAGAGAGGGCTATCATTACCAGATTTTCGACATACAGGGTGCGGATGATGGAGCGGGTGGCAGCCCCAAAAACCTTCTTTACACCTATCTCGCGATTGCGGCGTAATAAAAGCACGGTGTAGATATTGACAAAGTTAAAGACTCCCACCAGTAACACCAATAGAGCCACCACCAAAAGAACAGTGAGTGCGGCTCGATTCCCCTTATTGAAGAGCTCAATATGGTCAGTATTAAGATACCTATCGAAATAGAGCCCTTGTAGGGGGACAAATTGATGACGCTGAGAATAAGAGTCCCCTTTTGTCACCTCCATATACCCTTCATGGCGCAGATTAAGCTCCGCTATAGAGGTATTAGGAACCACCAATACAAAGCCATAGCCAATATGCGACCAATATTTCTGGAGCTCACGACTTATAAGTATGTCGAACCGAAAAAGAGACTTGCTAGGCGGAGTGGCCACTACCCCCTCGACCACCACCTCGCGCCCCGAAGGGTGCATAATGGTACGCCCCATGGGGTCCTGCCCTGGGAAATGTCTATTGGCAAAATCGGCAGTGATGATTGCGCTATTGGCTCCCCGCATGGCAGTGGAACGGTCGCCCATTAAAAGTTGGTAATCAAAAACTTTCAGAAAATTACTATCCACCAACATTACATCGGCACGAAACTCCCCCACCCCTATCTTTAGATTCTCATGCTCATAGGTCAACAGCTCAGTGGAGTAGATTATGGATGGGTCCAACAGAGGGTCAATGTAGGAGGAGTTTCTATTGTCCTTACTGGTACCACACAAAAAAGCCCCCTGTATATCTCCCCCTTTCTCGAGGGTAATGGCATAGATACGGTCCAGATTTTTATTGAAGCTATCCACCGTAAATTCGCGATAGAGATGGCGCGCCAAAACAATGGTACAACTCAGGCTTAGGGCCAACCCAATAATGTTGACTACGGAATAGAGACGGTAATTTTTAAGCGTGCGATAGGCCAAAATAAAGTTCTTCATATTATTACCTTGATTTAAATGTACGACAAAATACTTATTAGGAAGCCTCTGCAAGGCTTCCTAATAAGTATAAACAGCCCATTAACAATTTACCGGGGTTGTATGCGACTGGCACCAGAGCTCTCGACCGATTTGCGGCGGGGTGAACCTTTGTAGTAAATGGTAGAGGCTCCAGAAGCCTGGGCACGAAACTCGCCCGTGACATTGCACTCCATTTCGGAGGCTCCACTGAGCTGAGCCGTGAGGTTGACAGCCACAAACTGTCCCAACTCTAATTCGCTGGCACCAGAGGCCTCGATGTTACAATCCAAGGCACGACCATTAAAACGTAACTCAGAAGCACCCGAAAGCTTCAACTCAAAACGGCCACCCACATTCACATCACCCCCTGCGGAGACCTCCGTGGCCCCCGAAAGTTCAAAACGAAGCGAAGGGGTGGTCATTCCACTGGGCATATCGAACGCACAGGCACCTGAAAGGCGGGCCTCCTTGAGCGAGATGCAAACCACAGTGAGCGTGCAGGGCTCATCGTTCCAGGGTTTGTGACTTTTCACATCGCGCAACCCTACTGTCAAAGTTCCCTTTTCATCGAGTTCAAATATCAAGTTATCCTTGTACCGCTCAGGAATAGAGACCGTAGCCGAGGTGGTGGAGCCCTGAGTGACCGAAATTTTGAAGGAGCCCGAAGCTCGGATTGAGGAGATGGGCTCGCCTTTGAATTTTGAGACCTCGTAGGGGTGGCTTATCTGGGCCTGGCTGGCCAAAGCAAAAATTGTAATTAGAAACAGTAACGATATTTTTTTCATGCTGATAAAGTTTTTTCATCGGGCCATTATTAAATAATAGCCCGATGGAATATTCTAATGGGGCTTCTAAAATCAAGCCTTCCCCGTTGCAGACTAGCTCTTAAGAACTGCGTTTACTTGAAGTAAACGAGAATTTATAAGAGAGAAATACAACAAAAGAGAAGCAATTTTTTAGAAATCACCTCCACTACATATGTTCGATAATACTGTCCACAATATGACCATCAAAGAGATTGATGATGCGGTGGGCCGACTTGGCATCGTGTTGCGAGTGGGTAACCATGACGATGGTTGCCCCCTCGTGGTTTAGCTCAGTGAGCATATCCATCACCTCTTTACCGTTCTTGGAGTCCAAGTTACCAGTGGGCTCGTCGGCAAGGATAATCTTAGGCCCAGAAACCACGGCACGCGCAATGGCAACACGCTGCTGCTGACCGCCCGAAAGCTGTTGAGGGAAGTGGTTGGCGCGGTGCGAAATCGCCATCCGTTTGAGAATATCCTCAACCATCTGTTTGCGCTTTTTGGCTGGAATTTTAAGATAGATAAGCGGAAGCTCTACATTTTCAAAGACATTGAGCTCATCAATGAGGTTAAAACTCTGGAAGACAAAGCCAATATTGCCCTTGCGAGTTAGGGTGCGGTCTTTCTCTTTTAGTTTGCCAACTTCCTTACCATCAAGATAATAAGTCCCACCAGTTGGGTTATCCAACAGGCCAATAATGTTGAGCAAAGTAGACTTACCACAACCAGAAGGACCCATGATAGCTACAAATTCACCCCTGTCCACATGAAGCGATACTCCTCCTAAGGCCACTGTTTCAATCTCTTCGGTACGGAAAACTTTTTCCAAATTTTCAATTTTTAACATAGTTTTTATTTTTTTAGGTTATTTTATGCCTTAGTAGTATGCTAATATCGTGCCAAACTTTTTATCAACTGATTATCAGATTATTAACTTTTTAGCGATTAACAAAAGCGTCTAATTTTTTGACACTGCCGTCAAAAAATTAGACGCTTAACAGATTATTTTTGGAGAAATATAGTCTAAGAAGCTGTTTTAATTTCTTTCCAGCATTTTATTACCACCCTTGATGAGCAAGCACGATTGCGACAACTGGAGGCTAAAAGACTCAACCATGAGGCGGAGAAATTGAAGAGCAAATGATTTTTAGTCAATAATTATTGTCTGTGCTGTGATTTAGCATAGTTGTGTAATAATTTTGTACTCAGAAGTTCCACGCATATGGAAAACTTTTACTAACTTTGTAATGAACAAGCAAACAATTGCCAATGAATTAAAACAAAGAAAGTAAAAGACATATTGAAAGATTGATAGCTTTGACTTTATCTCTTAAACCGACCAAGTAAAAGATGGAGGCGCAAAAACCTCCCGATGAAGTACCACGAAGCAAAAAGTTTCGATCCTCACGTTTTCCATAGCGTGGGCTTCGCTTTTTGTGGTAGGGTACCTTGGTCGGACCTTAGAGATAAAAAGTCGTGAGTCCCACGCTTTTTCTATGTCCATACCTAAAATCAATAAGCAAACTTAAATTCAATAATATGGAAAAAATCACATGCCCTTATTGCGGGGAAGAGATTGCACAAGGTGTAATTAAATGCGAGCATTGCGGAGAGAAGCTCGAAGAGGTAGCTGTCAGTTCTCAGCAAAAATCACAAAACAACTATCCGCCAGCTGAGGTGAAGGAAACAAGCAAGCATGAAGGAATTGGAATTGCTTGTGCACTAGCTATTTTCTTTGTGGTAGTCTCTTTTTTACAGTACATTGGTAGTACAATAGATTTGGATAATATTGACAAATCCAGCAAACTGACACGTTATGTGAATTTTGTCAATTTAATTCCAGAATGGGTTGTGTTTTGTGCAATTTTCGCAATTACAATCTATATTTTAATTATGCTTCGGAAACATTATATTGCCAAGAAAACCATATTTACTCAATACATAGCACTGAGTATCATCTCGGCATCTATTCTATTGGTAAATATGATATTAGATGACGATAATGCTGGAATGATGACTCTGTCAATGAGATTTGCTGTTGTTTTCATGATTTATGACATAATTATTGGCGTTAAAATCCTTCGAAACTACATTAACTCTACACTCCTAGGTATCTCTCTTATTATTTGTACCTTGATATCGTTTATTACAGAGGCAATTATGTTTACTGCACAAAATTTGACACGTGAAGAGGATTTTATTATAAACGCAATAGACAGTGCTGTTGTCGTAATTTTGTTGCTTGTAATTAAACACTACTTCAAATATGCACCTGCAATAGCAGAGCCATCTAACTTCAAAACAGCTCAGGCAACTCAAAGAGAGGGCGATGGCTCTCAGAAAAAAGGGATATTTAGTTGGGTGATATTTGGTGTTGTTATTGTATTTTTGTTGTCATCTACCCTATTTATAAAAAACAGTGATGAAACACACTCAGATATTCCTGCTGCAATAGAGGAGTTCAAGCCATGGGTTGCAGAAACTTACTTACCTCGCGAAGTTCAAGAGAATATTTTCAAATCATTTATTCATGAAAAATTTCAAATTAAAAGCCTTCCTATTAAATACATTGGAAATTATGACGACGATGAATCTGGTGATGCATCATGGGGTGAGGTAAAGATATATTATGCTTTAGCGGAGGTTGTGTTGAATAATATCACGATATATTCTCCAGAAAAACTATTTCTAAGAACGGATATAAAAGATAAAGTTTGGCAGTTTGTTGATAATGGAGCATCGGGTTGGGATATACTCTACGAAAGATTAGAGAGTTTTTATGGCTATGACCCATCTGCTATCACCTATTATCTTGAATTGTTATCCAAAGATAAGAATCAAGTCTTTCGTAATGTGATAGCTATAATTGAAGATATAACGCCAATAATTAATGAATTAAATGGTACTGTTGAACTTGTAGATTGGAGTATTGACAGTGAATTCGAGACCTACACAATCTATGCTGCAATTTACAAAGTAAACGATATATATGTGTTATGCTCGGTGTTGGAGCGAGAGGATGGTGGTGCTGAAATTCAGGTTGTAGAGAAGAGTAAGATGTTACTTGATTTACAATAATAACAGGGCTCTTTTTAATGTAAATACAAAAACATTTATTACCTTTAAGACGCTCTTTTAACTTATTAATAATATTTAATACTTGAATTCAACTTATAAATGCAACTTGGATTTTTAGGATTGTTGCATAGGGGATGATAAAAATATTTTTC
>JAVVSB010000031.1:0-24503 GCA_036654415.1 Mucinivorans sp.
AGGGGCTATTGTTTGGAGACCTTCGCCGTTATATACATCCCTGGGCGGAACTGTGCATTGGCCTGGTTGACCTGTGCCAAGACCTCCACCGAGCGGGTCTTTAGGTCCACCTGCTGGCCAATGGCCACAACCACTGCTTGGTAGGTATTCTTATCCAGGCTGTTCACGCGAAAGAGCACCATGTCGCCCACCTTTATTTTATTCAAATCTTTTTCATAGGCTGTGATTGAGAGCAGAATTTTACTTTTGTCCACCATTTCGCACAGTGGCTCGCCAGCGGCAATATGTTTGCCCAGGTTGAGCTGAACTTTACTTACATAACCTGATAGCGGGGCCCTAACCTCCAACATGGGTTCAATGCCATTAGTGAGCAGCGAGCTGGTGGATACCCCTAGCAGTTTAAGCTGAGCCGCGGCCGCATCGTGGCGACTTTTCATCGACACGTAGTCAGCCTTGCTCTGTTGCAGCTTTTTCTGTGAGGCCACCTCGTCCTTGGCCAAGGTTTGTTGGCGCAGGTACTCTTTTTCGAGGAACTCTCTCTGGGCCGAGCTCTCCAAGAAAGATTGTTGAAGGGTAATAAATTCGGGATTCTCAATGGTTGCCATCACCGTCCCTTTTTTTACATAACTACCCGCCATCACCTCCACCGAACGTACCGTGCCAGCCATGGTCAGACTCACGGTGGCGTAATTCTGTGGTGGAATGGTCATCACTCCGTTCATGGTGGCCACATTGGCTATGGCTGTGGCCGAACTTACGGCATCCACTGAGGGTTGTTGGGGATTGTATCCCGCGGCTGCGGTACTGTCGGTGGTTGTGGCCCCCGATTCGGAATCCGTGGCCACTAAAGCGGTGCTATCGGCAGCGGTTGTAGTGGTACTTGGTGTAGAGCCGCAGGCTGCCAAGAGCGAGAGTGAGGCTGTGAGCAAAAGTTTTGTTGAGGTATTCATTTGGTTAATTGTTATATAGTTCATACTCTACAGCTGCCACGTCGTATAGATAGAGTGTCTCGAAGTAGCCACGGCGAATTTCGAGTGCCGAACCAATACTCTGCACAAATTGTGTGATGTCTATCTCGTTAGAGTTTAGTTGTAGTTGTGTGGCGCGAATAAGCTCTTGAGACTCTTTGAGTGCCGAGGTGTTGTAGAACTGAAGGCTTTGGCGGTAGCCAATAATTGACTGTCGAAGTTCGGTTAGGGTGTTGCTCAAGTTGCGCAGAGAGGTCTGGGCATCGTTTTGGGCGATAAAATTATCTATCTTGGCCTGCTTGATGCGGCTCTTTTGAGGCAAGGCAAAAAGCGGCAGCGAGGCTTTTACACTCCAGGTGCTGAGCCCTCTGACGGGTTGGATAGTCTGGTTGTTGTAGCCCACGGCCAGCTCTGGAAAAAAGCGGCTACGCTCCACATGGAGCTGTTTGGTGGTCTCCTTAAGGCGACTGTTGAAGTAGTCGATGTATATTTGCGAAGGCTGCTCCATGGAGGTGGTCTCTGTCTCTATTTGGAACAGTGTGGTGTCGCTGGGCACGGAGTTCTCGTCCAAAAAACAGGCCCAGCGCAAACGGTTCAGAGCCACCGTCTGTTGTTGGCGGGCCTGGAAGAGTTTGTTATGCATGGTAGCGGCTGTTGTGGCCATCATGTTACGCTCCAGAGGTGTTATTTCGCCTTGGTTGTAGCGTACCTGAGCGGCATGTTGTAGTTGCAGGGCCAGCTGGTTGTGGTTCTCGTATAGACGACACAATTCGGTGGAGTATAGGTAGTAGACCCATGCTCGTTTGGCCTCGGCGGTTATCTCTTTGACCACCATTTCGCGGTAGAGTTTCGAGGTGTTGACCTGTTGGCGCACCAGAGCATCTTTATAAAACGGGGTCATCAGTGAGCCCAGAGGCTGTTCAATTGCCCACTCGCTGTCGTTGCGGTCGGGTCCGTTAATTTGTCCTCGCGAATAGGTGACACTAATGGGGCCAACCTCCCACGAGAGGCCGTACATGGATTTGGCACGTTCGATAGAGGCTCCTGCCGACTTTAGTCTTGGACTACTGGACAAAGCTGAGTTCAGAGCCTGCTCCATGGTGACACTCTCTTGTGCCAAGACGTTTGATGGGACCCCAAGCATTATAAAGAGGGCTAGAAACGGCAGAAAACGACGTACTATCCGATTGCGCCTTAGCAGTGTGGTGGTGGCCACCAAGCGATAAAAGACAGGAATGATGAGCAGGGTGAGGATGGTGGAGACTATCAACCCTCCGATAACCACAGTGGCCAATGGCCTCTGCACTTCGGCTCCAGCGGTGGTGGCAATGGCCATAGGCACAAAGCCAAGCGAGGCCACCAACCCCGTCAAGAAGACAGGACGCAGCAGGTGCGGGGTGCCTTGGGCTATAATTTTGTCGGTCGACAGACCGTACTTGGTGCGCCGCGCTATGTCGTTGAAGTGGTTAATCATCAATATCCCGTTTAGGACGGCCACCCCGAAGAGGGCAATAAAACCAACCCCAGCCGAGATGCTAAAGGGCAACCCGCGCAGATAGAGAGCACAGATACCTCCGATAAGAGATAGCGGCACGGTACTAAAGACCACCAAGGTGTAGGTTACACTCTTGAAGGCGAAAAACAGCAACAGCAGAATGAGTGATAGTGCAATAGGTACCACCACTAGCAGGGTGTTGATGGCGTTTTGCAGGTTTTCAAACTGGCCGCCATATTCAAAGTAGTAACCCGCGTCCAGTTTTACATTCTCCTTTAGGGTCTGTTGAATTTGTCCCACCACCTGTTGAATGTCGGCATTACGCACGTTAACCCCAATCACCACACGTCGTTTGGTGGCATCGCGGTTGATTTGCAGCGGGCCGTTGACTAGCTCTATCGATGTCACCTCGCTCACTGGAATCTGCACCCCATCGGCCGTACGGACAAAAAACTTATCTAGGTTCAAGTCAGATACTTTGTTTGGGTCCAAACGGACAACTAGGCCAAAGCGACGTTCGTTTTCAAAGACCGTTCCAGCAGTTTCGCCTGCATAGGCGGTGCGAATTATGGTGTTTAGCTCGCGGATATTAACTCCGTAGCGGGCAATCTTCTGCCTGTCATATTTGACAACCAGTTGAGGTAAGCCCATGGCCTGCTCTACCTGCACATCGGCTGCGCCAGGAATCTTCTCCACAAATTTGGCAGCCTGCTTGGCCTTGGAGTAGAGCTCCGCCATATCTTCGCCATAGAGTTTGATGGCCACATCGGCTTTAGCTCCAGTCATCAACTCGTTGAAGCGCAGCTGTATGGGTTGACTAAAATTAAATTCAGCCCCCTTTATTCCACTCAGGGCCTGTTTCATTTTGTCAACCATCTGCTCGCGCGAGGTGGCCGAGGTCCACTCCTTAAAGGGCTTCATAATAATCATTATGTCGGCATCTTCCACCGCCATGGGGTCGGTGGGCACTTCGGCAGTACCGATTTTGGCCACTACGTGTACTATTTCGGGAAATTTATCTTTGAGGGCCTTTTCGGCATGTTGGCTCAGAGCAATACTTTGGCTGAGCGAGCTTCCCGCGGGTAGGGTCATCTGCATGGCGAAGTCCCCCTCGTCGAGCGTGGGGATAAACTCAGCCCCTAGGCGCGTAAAAAGCAATAGGCTACACACCATGGCCGTAAAGGCCACCCCAACGGTTGACCAACCGTGGTGAAGGCAAAATTTTAGAGCTCGGTGGTAGACCTTGTTGAGCCAGGCAAAGAAGCGGTCGGCCAGGGTTCGCTTAACCACAATATGACGTTTGAGCAGTAGTGAGGCCATCATAGGCACATAGGTCAACGATAGGATAAGTGCCCCGATAATGCAGAAAACCAAGGTCTTGGCCATGGGGGTGAAATATTTTCCCTCAATGCCGTTTAGAGTCAGCAGTGGGAAGAAGACAATCAAAATAATAATGACGGCGAAGGTGGCCGAACGAACTACATTACTGGCTCCAGCCTTGACCTGTAAGTTCATCTGCTCGGGCGAGAGGGTTAGTCCATTGAACCGTTTGGTGTAGAGGTGGGCCATAAGCCCCTCCATGATTACTATAGAGCCGTCGACCACAATCCCAAAGTCGATAGCCCCCAGGCTCATCAGGTTGGCCGAGACCCCAAAGAGCCTCATCAAAATAAAGGCAAAGAGCATGGCCAAGGGTATAACCGAGGCCACGATAAGCCCCGCGCGTAGATTCCCCAAAAAGAGAATCAACACCACAAAGACGATTAGTGCCCCCTCGATTAGGTTCCCAATAACAGTCGAAATGTTGCGGCTAACTAGGTGGGCACGGTTGAGGTAGGGGCTAATATGCACCCCCGCGGGGAGCATTGTCTGAATCTTGGCCACTCTGGCCTCGAGCTCTTTGGTCACCACATTGGCATTAGCCCCACGGAGCATCATGGCTATGCCACCCACACACTCGCCTGTGCCATCCATGGTCATGGCTCCAAAACGTTTTGGAGCCCCAAATTGTACGGTGGCAATGTCACTCACGTGGATGGGTATGCCGCCTCGGTTGGCCACCACAATCTGTTCAATGTCACTTATCTTGGCCGTTACCCCCTCCGAACGGATATAGTAGGCGCGGTTATCTTTTTCGATATAGCTGCCCCCCGTGTTTTGGTTGTTGGCACTCAGGGCATCGAAGACCTCGCTGATGGATATATCCATCGAGTAGAGTTGGTCGGGGTCAATGGCCACCTCGTATTGCTTAAGGTAACCACCAAAACTGTTAATCTCCACAATACCAGCTATGCCCGACAGTTGTCGTTTGACAATCCAATCTTGGATTGTTCGCAGCGACATGGCATCGTACTGGTTGCGGTATTCGGGGTCCACATCGAGAGTGTATTGGTAAATTTCGCCCAGACCAGTGGTTATGGGCATCATCTGAGGTGAGCCTAACTCGGGTGGAATCTCGCCTGCAACGGTTTGAATCTGCTCGTTGATTAGTTGTCGGGCATCGAGCACGGCCACACTCTCTTTGAAGACCACTGTCACTAGCGATAGACCAAAGCGCGAGACCGAACGTATCTCTTGCACATTCATAATATTGCTCATGGCCACCTCTATTGGGAAGGTGATGAGCTGCTCCACCTCTTGTGGGGCCAGTGTTGGCGAGACAGTCACAATCTGAACTTGGTTGTTGGTGATGTCTGGCACCGCATCCACCGGTAGGGTGAGCATGGCGTAAATGCCCCCCAGGAGCAGGAAAAGGGTGGTCAATCCTACAAAAAGTTTATTCTTGACCGAAAAGCCGACTATTGCATCGAACATAGTTATAGGGTTTTATCTTGTTACAAAGGTAAGATAAAACCAATGGTTTGGTACCCAAAAAAAAGGTGAAGTGACCATTTTTCACTCTCAACTATCTCTTGGCGGCTTTTACTTTTTGAGCCCTTTGAGTCGATAGAGGTAGTGGCTCATCACGTGGCGGCCACGGCGATAGACCTTCAGTGTGTCGGGTGGGCAGATGCTGTCGAAGCGCGCGCCATATAGCTCCTCAGGGTTAAGCATATATGGGCTGCTGTTAAGCAGATAGAAGTCCATTCCTGGGTGTATTCCTCCGCGGCGGCGGTTAATCCATTCGTAGTAGTGGGTCGAGACCAACCGCCCCATGGTGAAGGTCTTGAGCCCCATCGGCAGGGCCACATAGTTGTCCACATGGGCCGCGTAGTCCCAACAGTAGTGCAGCAGTGGTGTACCCGCGCGCATACGTCCTGCAGCGGTGTCGGCCCTATAAATTTGGGCAAACTGCTCTCCTGCTTGGTGCCACCCGTACATGTCGAGCGAAAAATCATCGCCTCCAATATCCTGGACCTCAGTGCCCCGTTTGTCCAGTTCAATGATGCCATAGTTAACCTGCAAAACCCCCACAATCAGCACCGTTAAAGCTAAGGATGCGCTACAAAAGGCCACCCGTAGCCCCGCTTTGGGTAGGCTGTCAAGGTAGGCCGCCCCCACCAATATAAGGGCAAAATAGGCTGGAGCCGACCAGTGGGGTAGGGTCTCACGCGTGAGGGCCACACCCCAAAACAGCAACACCATGGGCAGTGAAAATATAAGCAGCAACCACATCTGCCGCCCCTGCATAAACTTTCGTCCCCGAGCCCAGGCCACTATGGCTGTCACTATAACCACAAAATTAATGGGGTTGTTGTAGCCTATGCCACCTAAGAGTTCGCGCCCGAAAAAGAGCCAGCGGTATGGCTCCACTACCCTGCCCGAGGCGTGGTAGGTGAAACTTATAAAGTCGTTGGCCGCATTCCAATAGACCACGGGGGTGATAAGTAGTAGCGAAAGTAGTGCTGCCACCCAGAGCGACCACCCCTTGAGCCACGTGCGATTAAAGAGCAGGATATAGAGCCCCGCCGCTGCCCAAAGGTAGCCCCCCGTATATTTACTCAACATGGCCAGCCCCACACATAGTCCAGCCATCAACATCCGATAGTGGGGTAGAGCTGTCTCTGAGCGCGGCAATATCTCCATAAAGAGCCATAAAGCCATTAGCCAAAAGAGGCTCAGTGGACTGTCTGGCATGATAAAGGTCCCCACAATGACCGAGCAGTAGAGCGAACCCGTGTAGAGTAGGGCGGCGATAAGCCCGCGCCGCTGTCCACCCCCCATGCGGTAGATGATATATGTATTGATGGTGCCTATGATAATAGGGCCCAAGCGCACCATCCATTCACTGGCATGGACCGAACCCAAAGTGGTGAGCCACACCGTCCAGGCCACCAGTGGTGGGTGGTCAAAGTAGCTCCAATCAGGCATCAGAGCAAAAATGCGATAGTAGACCTCGTCGTTGCCCAGCTCCACAGAAGAGCCCACTACTAGGCGCACCAAAAAGGAGAGCCCCATCAACCAATATAATTTACGAATATAACTTTTCATGACAACAAAGATAGTAAGATTACCATTTTTTTGTATCTTTGTTGCATAAAAAATATTATAACGAAATGAGTTGCTGTAAGAAAAAAATATCACGAGGTTGTTGTTTTGGGGTCTCGGAACAGACGGGGCTCTCTACGGTGGAGAACATCTCTGGAGGTCATAAACTCGAAGTTTACGACTGGATGGAGCACCTACCCAACCCGCTAAGTAGTGACCAAATATACGAGATACAGTTTAAAAATACACGTAAGGGGTTCTATATCAATAGTGAAGGCTTGTCTCTTCACAAGGGCGACATTGTTGTTGTGGAGTCGCAACCAGGGCTGGATATTGGCACAGTATCCATGTGTGGCGACTTAGTGGCCAGACAGATGAAGCGTACGGGTTTCAACCCCACGGGTTGCGAGTTTAAGAAAATTTTGCGTCGTCCAGGCACCTATGATATTGAACGTTGGCAAGAGGCTATTGCCTTGGAACATAGCACCATGATTCGTTCGCGTGTGATTTCTAGCGACTTGGGGCTCGATATGAAAATCGGTGATGTGGAGTATCAGGCCGATAGGCTCAAGGCCATCTTTTACTATATTGCCGACCAGAGGGTTGACTTCCGTGAGCTAATCAAAATTCTGGCTGAGCAGTTCCGCATTAGGGTGGAGATGAAGCAGATAGGGGCACGCCAAGAGGCTGGACGAATTGGAGGTATAGCTGGTTGCGGTCGCGAATTATGCTGCTCGACATGGCAGAATAATTTTTCATCAGTTGGTATCAATGCTGCTCGAGTTCAAGATATTTCGCCCAACCCTCAAAAATTGGCTGGGCAGTGTGGTAAGCTCAAGTGCTGTCTCAATTATGAGATGGATGTCTACGCTGATGCGCGTAGCAAGATGCCTCGTATCAATGGCCCCTTAGAGGCTATGGATGCTCAGTACCACCTTATTAAGGCTGATGTGTTGCGTGGATTGATGTATTTTGCTTCTAATCCGCACTCCATCTCCTCGGTCATCACTTTGGGTAAGGAGCAGGTGCGCGAGATTATAGCCATCAATCGCCGTGGTGAAAAGATAGAGAGTATCGAGTCATATAGTATTCAACCAGTTGAGCTTGATGAACCAACATATGAAAATGTGGTGGGCCAAGACTCCTTGACCCGTTTCGACAGCTCCTCACGCGGGGGGCGTGGTGGCCGTGGTCGCAACAATCGTGCTGCGCGAGGCACTGGGGGCGATAAAGTGGCAGATGGTGCTGCTAGACAGGCCGCGCCACAAGAGTCCCCCACGCCAGAGAAGAGTACCCAAGAGCGTGCACCACAGAATAGACCACCTCAAAACAACCGCCCTGCCAGGGGGCCAAAGTCTAACTCAGAACCACAATCGGCTAAGACAGTGGAGGGGGAGGCAGAAAACCGTTCACGCTCACGTAACAACAATAATCGTCGTCGTGCTTCGCGTGAAGGGCGTCCAGCGCGTACACCTCAGGAGCCCAAGAGCCCAAAAACGGAGTAGATGGTATTGCGTTGGTTATCTATGATGCTGCTGGCCTTGACTTTGAGTAGTTGTGGCATAGATACGCTCTATTGTTCGGACCAGGAGCTGGATGAACAGGGGTGGATGCGTGATAGTTGGGTCTGTTTTGATTTTCAGACCTCGTCTCAGGGATGGCACAACGCCTCGATGTCGGTTTTTGTGGGTTACACCTCTGTGATGGCCTACCCTAATTTGGAGTTGGAGATTAAAAGTTGCGATAAACAGCAGAAAATATTTTGGAGCGATACACTCTCCATCAATCTGCGTGGGGTAGATGGGCGGTGGCGTGGGCGTACCTTTATGGGTAGGTACGACTTGATGGAGCTCTACCGTACGGGTGTAAATTTTAGGCCCAAGGCCGACTATTCGGTGGCCATACGGCAACTCACAGCTAGGGATACTTTACATGGAGTCTGTTTTATAGGGATAGAAATCAAGTGAAAAAAGCAATAAAAATCATAGCCTGGATAGTGGGTTCGCTATTGGGGTTGGTGGTGGTAGCCATTGTGGCGGTGATGGTTCTACTCACCCCTGCTAGGCTAACTCCTTTGGTCAATGAATATGCTTCGCGTTTTATTGATGCTCGGGTGAGTATCGACACCGTGGAGCTGGAGTGGTGGGCCGAATTGCCAATGGTTAGTCTGCGTCTGCGCGGAGCTCGGGTGATGACCAACGCTTTTAGAGGGCTCGATAGTATCCCCGCTGCGGCCGACACCCTTGTGCGGCTCGATGAACTACTGGTTTCGCTCAACACCCCCCCACTTTTACTGGGTAAGGTAGAGATAAGGCGTGTGCGCCTGAGCGGAGCTCATGTCTATACGTATGTCAGTGAGCAGGGGCGCGCCTCGTGGGATATATTTTCCTCGGATAGTACCGCTTCCGAGACCACCGCCTCCTCTTTGGCCATCAATGTCGAACGTTTTATACTCAACCATGGAGGTACTTTTGTCTACAACAACGTTCGGGACAGCATCTATGCTAGCCTCGATTTTGGCACCACTGGTGGTTTGCGTCTTAGTGGTAATCTGACTCCCGACACCGCTCTATTGCGGCTGCGCCAACTCTCCATTGGTGGGGCTCACATCGTAGCTAGACAGGGGGGTGAGCTCTTGGTTGACTCTTTTTTGGACTCTCTGAGCCTTCAGGGGAGTTCCAAATATATCTATCAAACGGCTTTGAGTTGCCGTACCAGTCTTGATTTAGACTCCTCAGCCCACCTTCTTCGGGGGTTACCGCTTCGTCTTGGTGGGGGGATAACCTTTGATTCTAGTGCAGTTAAAGGCATAGCTTTCAATAACTTTAAGGTGGCCATCGACAGCCTTGAATTTGGGGTCGATGGCCATGTGGGACTCCTGGACGACACCTTGGTGGCGGGTAATCTGTGCCTGAGCGGTCGAGGCCCCATCATTGGTCGCCTGCCATACTATATGCCTTTTGTAACGGTTTTGAGCAAGATTGAAAGTGATATTTCCATGACCATGGAGGTCGATGTAAATGGCAAATACAATGCCCAGGCCAAGTTGCTACCTGCCGTAGAGCTCTCCATGAGTAGCCATGGGGGCTATTTGGGGCTTAAGGGGGTGACCACGCGACTGGACGATTTGACCTTTAATTTGCGTGCTCAAATTGACCCTCAGGTTCCCAAAAAATCTTTTGTAGAGATAGAAAAATTCCACCTCGGGGGCTTTGGGGTTGAGCTAAGTGGCAAACTCAGGGCTGAGGATTTATTGGGCGATATAAATTTTAATGGCCACCTTAAAGGGGAGGCCAATATCAGCACCTTAAGCGAACTGTTGCCCTCTGAAGAGGCCATCACAGCGCAAGGGATAGTGAAAATAGAGAGTAGTGGCCGCGCACGGCTCAGCGCGCTGATGAACCGCAACTTTGAGTGGGTCGATTTTTCTCTGGCCTTGGCCATGGATTCACTCACCTTGGCCATGCCCTCCGAAAAGTTGCACCTTAACACCCATGGTGCGCGTATCAACATAGGTTCGAATGCCAATAGGCGCGATACAATCATGGCTCATGGTCGTCGTGCGGTGGGTGGTGAAATTATATTCGATACCTTGAGCCTTCAGTGGGGGGTCGATGTGGAT
Organism: Mucinivorans sp.; assembly: GCA_036654415.1. Taxonomy (GTDB): domain Bacteria; phylum Bacteroidota; class Bacteroidia; order Bacteroidales; family Rikenellaceae; genus Mucinivorans. Next base: position 10,514 of record JAVVSB010000031.1, read on the forward strand.
GTGCGTAGCCGCGGCCTAAGGGCTTCGACTCATGTGGCGGCCTCAATGTTCTCTCGCGATAGCCTAACCGTTCACCCCTCTAGTGTGCGTGCCAGTGCGGCTCGTTTCGAGATACGTGGTCTGGACTCCTCGTTTATACGCACGGTCAACCTATCGTTGGCTTTGATACAAACGCCTTCGGATAGCAATAAGTGTTTACCCGTTGTTGAACTCGACGGCCAAGCCGACCATCTTTCGATACTCTCGCGGCTCAATAGTTACCGTATGCGCGGCATTGATGCTCAACTACGCCTTGCTCGTGAGCCTTTTAACCCCGAAGCCCAGGTGGTGCGTCGTGGTGGCTTCGAGGTCTCTCTGCCGCGTGGAGCTTTCGATACCAAGGATGATGTGGACTTTGCCGTGCCCCCATCTCTGCGCAAATTCCTCTCGGGATGGGTGGTTACGGGCCATCTAAATGTGGATAGTGGGACGGTGGTTTCGCCCTTTATGCCACTTAAGACTTCGCTCTTGGCTCTGGATATGCGTATGACCCCCTCCCAGTTTTGGCTCAAGAACACCCTTATCCGAGTCGGGGAGTCCAACTTGCGTATCAATGCTGTGGTGAGCGACCTAAAGGGGACACTTATGGGGCGTAACGCTCTTAAGGCGCACGTCGAATTGCGGTCTGACACATTGAACTTCAACGAATTAATCCGAGCCATGAATATTGGGGCTCGCTCTTGGCAACAGCGGCAAGAGCTTTTGCAATCGATTGACGCAAGAGATGATAACGAGCAACTACGGGAGCAGGCTCTGGCTCAACGTGCCGACTCGCTTATGGCTTTGGAGAGTGAGGGTAGTAGTCCGTTGGTGGTTGTGCCCTCGAATCTGGATTTATCAATGGGGCTGCGCGTGGGCTATGCACTCTATGGACAGATGGTTATGGATAGCATGAGGGCTCGTGTGCTGACCAAAGATAGAGCACTCCAGCTCAAAGATTTTTATGCCCATACCAACGCTGGTACGGTGGAACTTCATGCCCTGTATGCCACCCGTTCGCGTGAGGATATTCGCGCTGGTTTCGACATGGAGTTGCGCAATATACAGGTCGATAAATTTATTGAGATGTTCCCTGCTGTGGATTCATTGCTGCCTATGTTGGCCTCCTTCGAGGGGCTTTTGGACTGCGATTTGGCGGTGACTACAGCTCTGGATACGATGATGAATATAGTGCTTCCATCGCTGGAGGCTGCCTCGCATATCCACGGCAAGGATATGGTGTTGCTCGATGGCGAAACTTTTGCCACCATCAGCAAGGCTATGTTTTTCAAAAAGCAGGCCCGCAACATTATTAACAACATTTCGGCCGATATTTTGGTACGTAATTCTCAAATTGAGCTCTTCCCCTTCGTTATGGAGATTGACCGTTACCAAGCTGCCATTAGTGGGGTTCATAAATTGGATATGAGTTTCAACTACCACATATCTGTGTTGCGTTCTCCACTGCCTTTCCGCCTGGGGCTCAACGTCTATGGTACTTTAGATGATTGGCACTTTAATATTGGTCGGGCACGCTACCGTCAAGCCAACATCCCCTCCTATGTGCAACTTATCGACACTACGCGTATGAATCTGCGCACGGCCATTGTCGATGTCTTTCGTCGTGGTGTTGACCAAGCCTCACTGGATGGGATGCAAATCAACATTCCACAGGATACCCTGAACTCCTCGCTCACTCCCACCGCCCTTAACCACCTGACCACCATGGATAGCCTGGCCATGCGCAAAGCGGGAGCCTTGGCCGCTGATACCTTCATATCAACTGATAAGATTAAAACTGAGCCCAAAAAAGGGAAGGCTCCCAAGAAATTCAAGACCAGCAAAGCGCGACATCCCAAAAAATAGTTTTGAGATATCGAGAAAAACCAATATCTTTGTTAATTGATTCACACCAGCAACAACTTTAACTTAAAAATAATATGAACAACCTCTCTCTCTCATCCATTGGGAAAAAACTCATCATGAGCCTCACGGGGCTTTTCTTGGTGTTGTTTCTAATTTTCCACGCCACGATGAACCTTGTGGCCGCCTTCTCGCCAACGGGGTACGATGCAATCTGTAAGTTCTTGGGAGCCAACTGGTACGCTTTAGTGGGTACTATGGTTTTGGCTGCTGGCTTCTTGATTCACATCCTCATGTCAATGGTCATTACTCTCAACAATCGTAAGGCGCGTGGCTCGGAGCGTTACGCCACCGTCACCCGTCCAGCTCAGGTTAGTTGGGCCTCGAAAAATATGTTTGTCTTGGGGGCTATTGTTCTTGGTTTTATCTGCCTGCACCTGTGGCAATTTTGGGCTAAGATGCAGCTTGTTGAGTTGATGTATGGCCATGACTGGGCTCAGTACACCACCATCGACCCAACTAGTGGTTCGACCCTTATTGCCTACTATTTTTCCAACCCATGTTATGTGGTTTGTTACCTACTGTGGTTGGTGGCTATTTGGTTCCACCTCACTCACGGTTTTTGGAGCGGTTTCCAGACCCTGGGCTGGAACAACACCAAGTGGTTACCTCGCTTGGAGTGTGTTGGTAAATGGTTTGCCACACTAATCTGTTTGGCCTTTGCCGCTGTGGTTGTGGTCATCTATATTAAGAGTCTTTGCTGCGGAGCCGCTTGTGCCCTTTAATCCATAAATATTGAAATAACAATGAGTATACTTGAATCAAAAGTTCCACAGGGCGAATTGACCCAGAAGTGGAGCAAGCATAAAGCTGAAATCAAGGTGGTGAGCCCCGCCAACAAACGCAAGCTCGATATTATTGTCATCGGCACAGGGCTTGGTGGTGCTTCGGCAGCCGCTTCGTTGGCCGAGTTGGGCTACAAGGTTAAGGTGTTCTGTATTTCTGACTCTCCTCGTCGTGCGCACTCTATTGCTGCTCAGGGGGGTATCAATGCTGCCAAGAACTACACCAACGACAACGACTCTGTCTATCGTCTTTTCTACGACACCATCAAGGGGGGCGACTATCGTGCTCGTGAGGCCAACGTCTATCGTCTGGCCGAGGTCTCCAATAGCATTATTGACCAGTGTGTGGCTCAGGGGGTTCCCTTTGCACGCGACTACGGTGGATTGCTCGACAACCGCTCTTTTGGGGGTGCTCAGGTGAGCCGTACTTTCTATGCTCGCGGTCAGACCGGACAGCAACTTTTACTTGGTGCTTATGCGGCTCTGAACCGTAATATCGGCCTGGGGCGCATAGAGTGTTTTTCGCGTTACGAAATGTTGGATTTGGTGATAGTTGATGGTAAAGCTCGCGGTATCATAGCTCGAAATCTTGTCACTGGTGAGATTGAGCGTTACGGTGCCCATGCCGTGGTTGTGGCCTCTGGCGGATATGGTAACGTATTTTTCCTCTCCACCAATGCCATGAACTCCAACGGTTCGGCCGCTTGGCAGTGCTATAAAAAGGGTGCTTTCTTTGCCAATCCATGTTTCACCCAGATTCACCCAACCTGTATTCCCGTTCACGGTACTCAACAGTCCAAGTTGACTTTGATGTCCGAGTCGCTACGTAACGATGGGCGTATATGGGTTCCCAAGAATAAGAAGGATGTTGAGGCTCTACGTGCTGGCAAGATGAAGGCCTCGCAGATAGCCGAAGCCGATAGGGATTACTATTTGGAACGTCGTTACCCTGCCTTTGGTAACTTGGTTCCACGTGACGTGGCCTCGCGTGCGGCCAAAGAGCGTTGTGATGCAGGTTTTGGGGTTAACAACACGGGGCTAGCTGTCTTCTTGGACTTCTCCACCTCCATAGCTCGTCTGGGCAAACACGTAATTCAGGAACGCTACGGCAACCTGTTCCAGATGTACGAAAAGATTGTGGATGTCAACCCTTATGAGGAACCTATGATGATTTACCCAGCCGTACACTATACCATGGGTGGGCTGTGGGTCGACTACAACTTGATGACTACCATTCCAGGGCTCTATGCACTGGGTGAGGCTAACTTCTCGGACCATGGTGCCAACCGTTTAGGAGCTTCGGCTCTGATGCAAGGTTTAGCCGACGGGTACTTTGTATTACCTTATACTATAGGCGATTACCTCTCCAAAGAGATTCAGTCACCCAAGGTTGATACCTCTTCTGCCGAATTTGCGGCTGCCGAAAAGTCGGTGGTTGAAAAAATCAACAAGTTGTTTGCCGTCAAAGGTAAGAGCTCGGTTGACGATTTCCACAAACGTCTGGGCATAATCATGTGGGAAAACGTGGGTATGGCTCGTAATAAATCTGGGTTGGAGAAGGCCATCAAAGAGATTGCCGCTCTGCGTGCTGAGTTTTGGAAAGATGTCTTTGTACCAGGCAAGGAGGGTGACTTTAACCCCGAGATTGATAAGGCGGTACGTGTGGCCGACTTTTTGGAGCTTGGTGAGTTGATGGCTCGTGATGCCTTGGGACGTGAAGAGTCGTGCGGTGGCCACTTCCGTCAGGAGTATCAGACCCCCGAGGGCGAGGCCTTGCGCGATGACGACCACTTTGCCTTTGTCTCTGTTTGGGAGTACACTGGAGCCGACACAGAGCCTAAGTTCCTTAAAGAGGAGCTCCACTTTGAAAGCGTCAAATTGGCACAACGTAACTATAAAGAGTAACCCTTGCGGTACTGACCATTATTAACCAATAATTTCTTTAAGCTAAAAAGATGAATATAACACTCAAAATATGGCGACAAGCCTCAGCAAAAGATAAGGGTAAGTTCGTTGAGTACAAGGTGGATAATATTTCGCCCGACAGCTCTTTTCTTGAAATGCTCGATATTCTCAACAACGAGCTCATCCACAAAGGGCAAGAGCCAGTAGCCTTTGACCACGACTGTCGCGAGGGCATCTGTGGTGCCTGCTCGCTCTACATCAATGGCCACGCCCATGGACCCGACGAGGACATCACCACTTGTCAACTTCATATGCGTAAGTTCAGCGATGGGCAGACCATCACCATCGAGCCTTGGCGTTCCAAGGCCTTCCCCGTGATTAAGGACTTGGTGGTTGACCGCCGTGCTTACGAGAAGATTCTCCAGGCTGGTGGCTTTATCTCGGTCAACACTGGAGGGGTGCCCGATGCCAACGCCATTCCGATTCCTAAGCCCGATGCTGACGAGTCGATGGATGCCGCTTCGTGTATTGGTTGCGGAGCCTGTGTGGCCACCTGCAAGAATGGTTCGGCTATGTTGTTTGTGGCTGCTCGCGTAAGCTCTTTGGCTCTTTTGCCTCAGGGTCGTGTCGAGGGTGCTCGCCGTGCCAAGGCTATGGTGGCTAAGATGGATGAGTTGGGTTTTGGTGGTTGCACCAACACTCGTGCTTGTGAGGCTGAGTGTCCTAAGGGTATCTCTGTGGCACACATAGCTCGCCTTAACCGCGAATATCTATGCGCTAAGTTGCAGGACTAATATAATTTAACAGTTTTTCAGCGGGCCGTAATCTCATAAGAGGTTACGGCCCGCTTTTGTAGAAGTGATAATTATTTTATCAACAGTGCCTTAAGTAACATTCCGTAGTTGGTAATGGGTACTTTGGCACGCTGGCAGGCCTCGATGCGCCGCTGGATAACCGTGCGGGTGGTCATACAACCACCACACTGCACGGCCAAGGCATAGAGGCTTAGCTCCGAGGGGAGTCTTTCGCGCCCGCTGACAAAGGTGTAGCTTAGGTGGTGCCCCAGGAGTTTGGGAATTTTTACCCGTCCAATGTCCTGGCAGGTGACCTGATGGGAACAATTTTCTAAAATCAGAACTCTGTCTGCCTCGCGTAACTCTTTGATGGCCTTGAGCCCTTCTTTATAAATGACGGGGTTGCCCTTTAGTTCACTAAGCAGAATACTAAACGAGGTGAGCTCCACATCCTTTGGGATAAGGGTGACCACGGAGTCAAAAACCTGAGAGTCAGTTACCACCAACCGTGGTTTTACTAACTTCAGAGCCTGTTTCAACTCCCTAGGTTGCACCGTCAGGGCTATGGCTCCCACATCCAAGGCCGCTCTTAGAGCCTGCACTTGGGGTAGTATTAGTCGGCCAGCAGGGGCCGCCATATCCAATGGACAGACCAGAATCACGGTGTCGCCTCGGCCAAGGCGCGTCCCAAAAAATGGGGGCTCCACCAGGCTACTGCTGGGGATAGCGGCCTTAATCTGCTCTAGGAGTCCATCTATCGAGTAATTTCGGTCTGTGATGATATGTGGTGTGGTGGCCAAATACTCTTCGATAAAGAGGTTGTCGATGGGCTGCAAGGCTCCGTTATGGAGATATATGGCCAAGTCGACCTCTGAGAGGGTGTCGATACTTTTTTGTAGGCGGGCCAGCCCCAGGGGGCTCTGCTCATCAATACCTGCCGTGTCGATAAAGGTTACGGGCGCAAAACCCGCAATCTCGAAGGCTCGTCTTACGGGGTCGGTGGTGGTGCCGCTCTCCGCGGCCACCAGGGCTATATTTTGGCCCGTCAGGGCGTTAAAAAGGGTGCTCTTGCCTGCGTTGGTGCGCCCGTATATTCCGATGCTGACCATGGACTACATATAATTTTTTATATCTATTGGCTCGATGGTCTGCCCGCCAAGAATCACCAGACGCTCCACCACATTGCGTAGTTCGCGGATGTTTCCTCGCCAGGGCATCTTTTCCAACATCGCCAAGGCCTCTGGCGAGATTTGTTTTACAGCCACACCCTGCTCTTGGCAAACTTGTTCTAGGAAAAAGTGGGTCAAGAGCTCTATGTCACCCGTGCGCTCAGCGAGCGATGGGACCTGGATGAGAATGACGCTCAGGCGGTGGTATAAATCTTCGCGGAAACGTCCTGCTGCAATCTCGGCCTGTAAATCTTTGTTGGTGGCGGCCATCACTCGCACATTGATGTTGATGTCGGTGTCGCTACCCACGCGACAGATTTTGCGCTCTTGGAGGGCTCGCAACACTTTGGCCTGGGCGGCAAGGCTCATGTCGCCAATCTCGTCCAAGAAAATAGTGCCACCCTCGGCCTGTTCAAATTTGCCTTTGCGTTGCTTGATGGCCGAGGTAAAGGCCCCCTTTTCGTGGCCAAAGAGTTCACTCTCGATAAGCTCCGAGGGGATAGCCGCGCAGTTAACCTCGATAAAGGGTGCCCCCGAGCGATGACTCTTTTGGTGGAGTTGCCGCGCCACTAGCTCTTTACCTGTACCGTTGCTACCCAAGATGAGTACACGAGCATCGGTGAGAGCAACCTTTTCGATAGTCTCCCTCACCTTTTCCAAGGCTGCGGATTGACCCACCATCTCCACCACGTTGCTGGTTTTGGCTTTTAATTTTTTAATCTCCTTAATTTGTTCCTTGTAAATAAGTGCGTTACGTACGGTTAGCAAGAAACGATTCATTTCAATGGGCTTGGTCACAAAATCAAATGCTCCGTTACGGATACACTCCACAGCGGTCTCTATGTTCCCATGGCCCGAAATCATGACCACCGAAATTTCAGGCTGCATCTCCAACAGCTTTTTGAGCAGTTCGTGCCCATCCATCAATGGCATTTTGACATCCGAAATCACAAGCGAGAAATTACCTGCGACCATGAGCTCCAAAGCCTCGGGTCCGTCTGCGGCCATCTCAACTTGGTAGCCTTCAATCTCCAACAACTCCTTGAGCGTGGTACGAATGGCACGTTGGTCATCGACAATTAGAATTTTTGGCATTTTGTTTTGTTTTTGTATAAATTAAGAAAATCCAACTGTTTTTAAGATATTACATTATGATTAGATTCTTGCAAGGCTAAGTAGCTCTTAAAACCGTAGTTTATTTGAAGTAAATTAGGGCTTTAGTACTTAATTCTAATGAAGAAGAGAGTAATTTTTAGAAGTCACCTTAATTATTTTACATTGCTTAAACGGATTCTCAAAGATAATGATTATATTTGCTTTCTAAAAGTAATTTCATGCAAACAACTAATACACGCCTTTTATTACCCGAATATGGGCGCAATGTACAGCGAATGGTGCGCTACCTCAAAACCATTGACGACAGGGAACAACGCAACCGTCAGGCCGAGGTAGTGGTGGGTATTATGGGTAATTTGTATCCTTATAAGCGTGATACTGAAGAGTTTGCTCATATGCTTTGGGACCATCTTTTTATGATTGCCGATTTCGAGCTCGATATTGATTGCCCCTTCGAGAAACCCACGGCCTCGCAGTTTACCCCCGTGCCTTCGCGTGTGCCTTATACTCAAGGTTATATCTCGCAAAAGCACTATGGTAGTTCGGTGGCCCAGATGTTGCGTTCGGTTGCCTCGGCCGCTCAGAGTGGTGACGAGCAGCCTCAGGATATTGTCTCGGTGGCCTCGTCGATAGCCAAATATATGAAACAACGCAGTTTTGATTACAATAAAGAGTATCCATCCAACGAGGTGGTCATTGCCGATTTGAATCGCCTCTCTGGAGGTAGCCTCTCTGTTGAGCCCGATACGCTGGACAACACCCAAATTATACGCCCTGTCAAAAAACAGAGCGAGCAGAACAACCAAAACCGTTTTCATCGCCGCAAAGCTTAGAATTTCGTTAACCTAAAAATCATCATATTATGGCTACATTCGAAGTTGTGGGCGGTTGCCCGCTTAGTGGTGAAATTACACCTCAGGGGGCTAAAAACGAAGCTCTTCAAATTTTATGTGCAGTGTTGGCAACCCCTGAGCGGGTGGTGGTGAATAATATCCCCGAAATTATTGATGTTATGCAACTTATTGAGTTGTTGGGCAGTATGGGGGTTCAGGTGGAGCGTTTGGGCAAGGGTCATTACGCCTTTGTGGCCAAGGATGTGAATTTGGAGTATATGCAGAGTCGCGAATTTCGTCATGCGGCCTCGCGTTTGCGTGGTTCGGTGATGATGGTGGGGCCACTACTAACTCGCTTTGGCAGGGCCTATATGCCAAAACCTGGAGGCGACAAAATTGGGCGGCGCAGGCTTGACACCCACTTTATCGGTTTCCAGAAGTTGGGGGCCCAGTTTAATTTTGACACTGACGAGAGCTTCTTTTCCATTTCGGCCAATTCGCTCAAGGGGGCCTATATGTTGCTTGACGAGGCCTCTGTCACTGGTACGGCCAACATTATCATGGCCGCTGTTATGGCCCATGGCACCACAACCATTTACAACGCCGCTTGCGAGCCCTATGTGCAGCAGCTTTGCCGTATGTTGGTGCGTATGGGGGCCAAAATCAGCGGTATAGCCTCGAATCTGCTCACCATCGAGGGGGTAGAATATTTGGCTGGCACCACCCACACCATGCTACCCGATATGATTGAGGTGGGTAGTTTTATAGGTATGGCGGCCATGACAGGCTCCCAGATAACCATCAAAAATGTGCAGTTCGACGAGTTGGGTATTATCCCAGCTCAATTTCAACGTTTTGGCATCAATTTTGAGCAGCGTGGCGATGACATCTACATTCCGAGCCACGACCACTACCAGATTGAGAGCTTCCTCGATGGCTCGATAATGACCATTGCCGATGCCCCTTGGCCAGGGCTCACCCCCGACCTGCTTTCTGTTTTTTTGGTTGTTGCCACCCAGGCCAAGGGGGCTGTCCTTATCCACCAAAAGATGTTCGAGAGCCGTCTGTTCTTTGTCGATAAACTCATTGACATGGGGGCTCAGATAATACTTTGCGACCCACACCGTGCCACCATCATTGGCCACGACAACAAGGTACGTCTACGTGGCACAACCATGACTTCGCCCGATATTCGTGCTGGGGTGGCTTTGTTGATTGCCGCAATGAGCGCGCATGGGCGAAGTGTGATTCAAAACATAGACCAGATAGATAGAGGTTACGAACATATCGATGTACGTCTTAACGCTTTGGGTGCCAATATAAAACGAATTTAACAATGGACTACCCTGCAAGTAAACACTCTTTTACCTTCAAACACTTTGTTGTACGTCAAAGTCAAAGCGCCATGAAAGTGGGTACTGACGGGGTGATGCTTGGTGCGTGGGCTGGGGTGGAACAACGTCCCAATCGGATTTTGGATGTTGGAACAGGCACAGGGCTTGTGGCTTTGATGTTGGCTCAACGTTGCCCTTGGGCTGAACGGATTGATGCTGTGGAGATTGAACCTCAAGCTGCCTGCGAGGCACGCTGTAACATGGAGAGTTCGCCTTGGGCTGCTCATCTGAATATCTTTAATGAGTCGTTTCAACTTTTTGCACAACGGGGGCAGCAAAAATACGATTTGATAGTTTCTAACCCCCCCTATTTTAACGGCACCTATAAGTCTCCAGCTGTGGAGCGTACCGCAGCGCGTCATGTAGAGCTACTAGGCACTGACGACCTCATCGAGGGTGTAGGGAGAGTTATAGAGCCCGCCTCGGGCCGTTTTGTGGCCATTTTCCCATACGAAAACGGGGCCGTTTTTATAGCCAAGGCGGCCTTGTGCGGCCTCTATTGCAACCGCATACTCAACATATATTCAAAGGTAGGGGGCCATATCAAGCGCATTATCTTGGAGTTTTCCACCGCACGCATGGCCCTAATAGAGCAGAGTATCGCCATTATGGACGAGAATGGTTTCACCGAACAATATAGAGCCCTAACCAAAGAGTTCTACTTAAAGTTTTAATGATGACTTCTAAAAGCCTAATTTTTAGGAGTCATCATTAGCTCATCAACCAGTTCTGGTAGCCCCACAGCCGAATGGGCCTTGATGTGGGTTGTCTTGTTGTGGATACCTGCCGTGGCAGGACTTCCTGGGTCAACCAAGTAGATGGGCACCCCTTCGCGTAGGTAGTGCACCAGTGAGGCTGCGGGGTAGACGGCCAGCGAAGTCCCCACAATTATCATAATATCGGCTGTACGCACTATTTCAATGGCCCTGTTGAGCATGGGCACCCCCTCGCCAAAGAAGACCACAAATGGGCGCAATAGTGACCCATCTTCGTGGCGGCTCTCCATCTTTTGTTGCCACCCTTGAATCTCCACCGTGGCCGTCTCATCGCGCGAACTGCGCAATTTTCGGAGTTCGCCGTGCAGATGGACCACCCCCACGGAACCAGCCCTTTCGTGTAAATCGTCAATATTTTGTGTCACAATCTCGACTTCGAACTTTTCGGCCAGCCGCACCAAAGAGAGATGGCCCGCGTTGGGCTGAGCACGGAGCAATTCGCGACGGCGAGCATTGTAGAAATCAATAACCCCAGCTCGGTTGGTCGATAACGCCTCAGGGGTGCAGACATCTTCGATGCGGTGTTTGGCCCACAGGCCGTCAGAGTCGCGGAAAGTGGCAATGCCGCTGTCGGCCGACATCCCAGCTCCCGTAAAAACTACTATCTTTTTCATCTTTTCATAGCCTCCTTTTTTACCTCTTTTGGCATTTTTTCAATCGCATAGCGTAGTGCCGTGCGTGGCATGGTGGTGCGGTGGGCCATTACATACTCAAAAACCTGCTCTGAGTATTTGTTGGAGGCCACCTTCAGCAGCCAACCATACCCCTTTTGCACCATATCATCCTCGTCAAGCAACAGAATATCGGCCATATGAAAGGCCTCGGCCAAAAATTCGCCCCGCCTGACAGGCGTAATAAGCGACACAGCTGCCGCGCGCTTGAGCCAACGGTTAGGCGAGTGGGCCCACCGATAGAGTTCGTCCACAAGCTCAGGATATGTTGCCACCAAAGGTCCCACAGTGTGGTTACAAAAGGTGTCGCAGGTGGCCCAGTTGCTCACATATCTATCCACCCATCGCTCCATGGTCTTTAAATCCTGGCCTCTGAACTCTCCCTGACGCGATTGGGTCCATTGGCAGGCAATCATACACGCCTCGAGGTAACCCGAGGCCCAAAGCTGTTCGCACAGCTCCAAGAATTCATCTTTTTGCAGCCCCTTTACCTTCCACAGGTGCCCCCGTGCTATCCAAGCGCAACGAACACTCGGCACGCCGTAGGCCTTGATGGGCCCTTTAAAAAACCGCTGCGAGGAGCCCCTGACTCGTTCATCGGCCAATTGAGCCAAATCTGCGTGAATCTGGTTGATTAGTTCATTCATATTTTTAGGGATAAAAAAACGGTATATTTCTAGAATCTGTTTAAGAAGCTATGTTAATAGCTTCTTAAACAGATTCTAATGAAAATATACCGTTAGAACTTTTATTAGGGTTCTTTGTAAACCCTCAAAGAGCTGTTGACTATTTACTTAGTTCGGTCACTAGGGCCTTAGCCTGAGCCACTCCATCACCAGAGGTCACCTTTTTGAGGCACTCCAGAGCCTTGGCGTTGTTCTCCTTGTTTTGATAGGCCACACCTAGCAAGAGGTATACATCCGATTTCTTAGCCGCATCTGTCTGTGCGTCAGCTGCTTCTGCACCATGAGCGATAACGGTGTCGTATTTTTTGAGGTTGTTGGCCAGCTGCACCAATAACAGTGGAGCTTCGGCATTCTCTGGTGCCACCTTCTTAATCATACCAGCATAGGTAACCACCGCTGCAAGGTCGCTCTTCTTACCTGCCTCACTGGCTGCAATAAGGGCGTATTGGATTAAGTCGGTTTTAGCCTCGGCAGCAGCATCAGCAAATTTACTGTTGGCAGCTCCAGTTTCGATTACCTGCATAAATATAGGGGCAGCTTTATCCATCTGAGCAAGTTCGGCATAAGTCTTGGCTGTTAGCAGTGCCAACTGCTGGTTTGAAGAGTCTTGTTGGTAGCCCTGTGTAAAAATCTCGAGAGCCTTGGCAAAATCTTTGTTATTAAAGAAGTCCGCACCCTTCATCTGATAGCCAGTCGATGCAAAACGGGAGGCCTGACGACGAACATTAACATCACCCCAAAGGTCGGCCATCTGCTCGGCTTTAAGCAATTTTTCGATTGCTTGGTCATACTCCTTGCTTTTGAGCTGCATCACACCCGAAAACATATAAATTTTAGGCAACGTACCTTGAATCTCTTTAACCAGCGCATCAGAGCCATCTTCGCCAGATTCGGCCGCCATTTTCATGGCCTGTTCAAGCATAGGGGTGGCGTCTGTGAATTTCTTATTCTGAGCCAATTCCATTGCTGCGTTAAATTTTTCACCGGCCTGAGCCAAAGTTTGCGCTGAAACACTAGTGGCCATAAGGGCACACAATGCGATAATTGTGAATTTTAGTCTGTTCATAACTGTTTTTTATAGTGGTTGATTAAATTTTTGTTTAAGTTTAACATACAAAAAAAATGAAAATTTATGACAATTCCAAATTATTTGTGTTTTTCACCCCGTTTATTTACGTAGTTGAGCGAAAAAATTGGTCATCAACTCCGCACACTCTAGCTCCAACACCCCGTTATTGGTGGTCGTTTTGGGGTGTAATAATTTATCTGAGATGGTTGTAAATCCACGCTTTATGTCTTTGGCACCCCATACCACACGGTCCACCTGAGCCCATCGCAAGGCCGAGGCGCACATGGGGCAAGGTTCCACTGTTACGTATATCGTGCAGCCGCTCAGGTATTTCCCCCCTAAGGCGTGCGTTGCGGCAGTGATGGCCTGCATTTCGGCATGAGCTGTGGGGTCCATTAGGGTTTGTGTAAGGTTATGGCCCCGCGCTATAATGCGGTTTTGAGCCACAATAACTGCCCCGATGGGTATTTCGCCCCTTTCGAGTGCCATACGCGCCTGTTCCAAGGCCGCCTGCATATATTTTATGTCGTCGATGTTCTCCATAATCTACAAATTTACAAAAAAAATCTGTATTGTTTTGGATATACGAAAAAAGGTATTACTTTTGTGCCCGAGGAGAGATGGCAGAGTGGTCGATTGCGACGGTCTTGAAAACCGCTGAACTGAGAGGTTCCGGGGGTTCGAATCCCTCTCTCTCCGCAAACAACACTGATAATCAGCAAGTTGTACAAGTTACACCAAAATCTACACCAAAAAGTGGATTTTGGTGTTTTCTTTTTATCCCACTTGACTCTCATTTCCGTCAACTCATAAACCGCTCAAGTTTATCTTTCCATCGTTTCCAGTCTGGC
>JAVVSB010000032.1:0-23354 GCA_036654415.1 Mucinivorans sp.
AGGGAGAATATATTATGTATTTGAACAACGATACAATTATTCAAACTCCATTTCTTGAATCTCTTGTAAGACGAATGCAAATAGATGGTAAAGTTGGTGCAGTGTCACCCAAGATAAAATATTATTCCAATCCACATATCATTCAGTATGCTGGTTATAGCCCGATGAGTAAAATTACAATGCGTAATAACTTAGTGGGTACGAATCAAACAGACAATGGACAATACGACACGGCACATCGTGTCCCATTTATCCACGGTGCGTGCGTGCTCACCTCTCGCGCTGTGTTGGAAGATGTTGGTACAATGACTGAACTGTATTTCTTGTTCTACGAAGAGTTGGATTGGAGTGTCGCCTTAAGCAATAAAGGTTACGAACTTTGGTATGAACCAGACTCGACAGTGTATCACAAAGAGAGTATGACAATCCAACGAACAACGTCATGTCGGACTTATTATCTGGCTCGTAGCCGTATGATTTTCACCCGCAGAAGAAGTAGTTCAAAAATCTTAGCCATCGCCTATCAATTAGTAATGTCATTCCCCGCCCATATCATAAAATACATATTGCACAGGCAATGGGATATGGCGTTGGCACTAAGTCGTGGAATATTAGCTGGACTCCATGCACCAATCAATAAAAAGTAATGTCACTCAAACAACAAACTACAAATAGCGTTTTCTGGAGTAGCATAGAACGTTTTTCGGTTCAAGGCATTCAATATGTACTGAGTATTTTAATCGCTCGTCAACTGTTGCCTTCAGATTATGGTATGATTGCCATGATTGGAATTTTTATGACTATTGCTCAAACATTTGTCGACAGCGGTTTTGGTAACGCATTAATACAGAAAAATAACCGTACCGAAATCGATTATAGCACCGTTTTCTACTTCAATATTGTGGTTGCCCTGGTGGTTTATGCCTTGCTTTACTTTTGTTCACCATTAATCGCATCGTTCTTCGAGGAACCAAAACTGGATATGGTTACCAAAGCCATCGGATTGACTTTGATTATCAATTCATTCGGCATTGTTCAACAAACAAAGCTCACTATTGCGCTCGATTTCAAGAGGCAAGCCATTGCCTCACTTATAGCCGTTATTCTAAGCGGTGCGATTGGAGTTTGGATGGCGTACAACGATTATGGCGTGTGGACATTAGTATGGCAAGCACTGTTAAACAATGTTATACGTGTCATTATATTGTGGTCCTTGATGATTTGGAGACCCATTGCTGCTTTTTCGACAGACTCTTTCCGCGGACTATTCGCCTTTGGTTCAAAACTACTAGCCTCGCAACTACTACACACAATTTACACCAATTTATATACGCTGGTTATCGGAAAACAATTTGCAGCCACCGAATTAGGATTTTTTAATCGTGCTTCCACCTTGGCTCAATTCCCCTCATCCAATTTCACCAACGTAATCGTACGCGCGATATACCCAATTCAATGCAAAATACAAGACGATACGGAACAGCTCAACCGCACATTTTTGGTATATTTACGAATGGCATGCTACATTATTTTTCCAATAATGATAGCACTGTGTATGATGGCACATCCGTTGATTGAACTGCTACTAACCGAAAAATGGCTACCAGCGGTTCCATTTTTTCAAATTCTTTGCATCGCCTATATGTGGGACCCAGTAATGAAAATTAACCACAATATGCTAAACGTAAAGGGGCGTTCTGACTATTTTCTACGGGCTGAGTTTATCAAAAAAGCTACGGCCATTATCATTCTTGTGGCCACAATTCCATTTGGCATCACAGTAATGTGTTTGGGCTTAATCGTCTATTCATTTGCCGATATGTTAATAATAATACACTTCACCCATCGATTGACACAAATAACACTCGTCCAACAAGCTAAAACACTAATGCCTATCATTTTACTATCGGTTACAATGGGCCTGGTGATATGGCTAGTGATGTTTATAAGCACAACTGCTCTATGGCAACTCATTTGGGGGAGTCTCGCCGCAATGATTTACTATTTCTCAGTATCATATCTGCTTAAATTCAATGAACTAAACCAACTATTATCGATAATACGAAAAAAGTAAACGTTTAACACACCTCTCTTATGCATAATAACATAGGATATGGTTCCGTGGTCATTTGAACAATTTTAATGAGTTTTACCAAGAAAAATCAAACGTGTAAATCTGTTCTTAGACAATATCTTATCGACCACAATAGGTATAAATAACGCTATCAGCGCGGCCGAAATAAAAATAATCCACTGAGAGTCCACCCCAATCCAGGTCAGAATAATGCGTCCACCCGAAGTACCAAAACCATGAAAAAGATAGATACTATAGGCATACGTACCCAAAAAGGCAAAGGCACGGTTATTAAAATTATGACTAAGAGCGAGAATCAACGTAGGAGCAAGCCACAACGGGAGAAGGCACTGGTAAAGTTCTTTTAGATACTGGGGATAGAACCATCTCGCCTGCAAAACGACCAATCCAATAATGGCAAGAACCACAAATACCGCTCGACATCGATACAATTTATCACCATAACGCTGCACCCCAATACCGATGATAAAATACGGTAAAAGATTCATCGCCCCCTCAAAACTAAATAAGTTTGAGCTATGCCCTGCCACCAAGGTAATCTGGACTACATATAAGGCGCACGCTCCACAGAAAACCGAAAGCCACCACAAAACATTCTGCATTAAACGACACTTATCCACAAAAACAACAACTATAAATATCAAAAAAAGCGACTGTAGGTACCAAAAGATGGTATATGGGAAGATATAAATACGCCATATTCCATCCAAAGAAGGTTTACCATTAGTGCCTGGTACAAAATACTGCACCAAGAAATAGATGGTGGCAACGGCTGCCATTGGCACCAACAGACGTTTTATTTTAGTATGAGTAAACCTTTTTATCGAAAATGTATCAACCTTTTTGAGAGCATAAGCCCAACCAGCAATGGCCGTAAAAAGTGGCATCTGAATATAATCTATCCACAGATATAAGTAGCGCCACGGAGATGGAAAATCAATTTTCATACCCCCATCTGGCGCTGAACCAATGACATGCCCCACCACTACCAACAAAATAGCAAGACCACGCAGGGTCTCAATAGTCATATTTTTACCTTTTACCATCTCGATTTATTGTGTTAGCAGCTTAACCCACTCTTTTGAGTTCAAAATCATAGGTTTTTAAACTCTTGCCAGCACATAAAAGTGTAGCAACCAATTCATTATATTATCCGTTTTAAATTAGCTATATTCATTGCACTTGATTGATAACATCATATAATTTCGCAACACTATTTTGCCAAGTATGGGTATGGGCAAAAGCCACACGAGCACTCTTTTTCGGACCATCATCAACAGTGAGCAGTGCCTGCTCTATGGCCTGGCGATACTGCTCTACCCCTTGGCAAATCCAAGTGTAATCCCGAAAAAGAGTCATAGTGTCGGTGGCTGTGGCCACTACGGGTTTCCCTAGAGCCAAATACTCGTCCACCTTGCGCGGATAGTTACCCACGGTAACCTCATTAAGCAACTGCGGATTGATGCAAACATCAAAAGAGGCAATATATTGAGCCATGGTCGAAAACTCCTTGAGTCCCAAGAAATAGACATTTTTCAGATTGTGTAACTCATGGGCAGCACACTGCTCATCTTGCCCCCCCACCAAGACAAAAGAGTAACTGCTCATACTTTGAGCTAAAGTATACACCAAATCCAAATCCAACCTCTGGGTAGTAAGCATACCTGTGTAGCCTATTATTGGATGGGGAATAGAGGACATATCAGCGGGTAAGTCATAGTTCCTTTCGGGGTCGTAATTATCAAGACAAACACCCTGACCAATATCGACCGTGTGTGGATTATAAGGTTGTACAGCCAGAGCCAACTGCTTGGAATTAGCCACCACTGCATCGCATTTCGCACACAGCAACGGCTCGATACGACAGGAGTGTCGAAGCCAGTAACCAGTCGATAAATTATCGCGTCGGTAATAAATAGCCAGCGCCGCATTAAGATACTCCTTAGCATAAAAGCTATGGTACATATCGTTATCAATAAACAAGATATAGTCACTAAAATGCAGCGAGTTCAATATTTTTTTGACAAAGGAGTACATCCTACGATTATTGTATCGATTGACAATATCGAACAGTAGTCCATCTGATAAAAAATTAGTAGGCAAAATGGTAAACGGATAATCCAAAACCCAAAGGTTATTGCCCATTTGTCTTAAAGCTGGGACTACACCACGGACCACCTTACTGCGCTGCACATCGTCAGCAGCTGCTGCATTACTTTGAGACAGCATGCTCCTTGGGGAGTTGACATAGAGTACTCGATTGTGTTTGGCCACCTCAAGGGCTATATCACGAGCGTTGGAACCGAAGGTCATATCCCACGATTGCAAACCAGTAAATACAAAATCTGCTCCCTGCATCATAATATTATTTTTTTTGTGGCACCAATTTGCGCCTAATGGAGTTAAATACGGTCAAGAGAAAAAGTATCGGTGCACCACGCAAAGCCTTGACAAAACGTGCATCAATCAGGTAATCGGGAAGAGCTATACTAAAGGCAACTATTAAAGTAAGCAACAACATCCACCACTTGATGGACAAAGCCCACGAGAGAAACAACATTCCAAAGGCAATAATAAGTAACGTGCCCATAAGAATCATACGCGAGGGCATAAGCCACTGAAACATCTTGTCACAAAGGTCATAATTACGTTGGGCTATAGAGCCAAACAACTTACCCAAAATCACAAAAAAGCCCAGTTTACTACTGGTCTGCCAAGTGCTACGCTCCTTGTAGAACTCATCGGCACGCGAAATTTTCTCTCCATAAACGTGCACATCGTTGAGATATTCGATAAAAACAGACTGCTCAAGAAGCTTAGTTTCCAACTGTTTTTCAAAGTCGGTATTGGTTAGACCCTCGATATTGGATTTGAGCCACTCCACCTTAAAGGCCATACCAGAGCCAATCAGAGCCGATGAAAAGCCAAAATTAACGTGGCCTCGGCGAAATATAGAGTTGTTTATCTCTTCGCTCACGGCTCCAAAAAGAGCAATGTCGGACTCCAACTTTCGAGAAGTACGATGAGTCTGTATCACCATGCCACCCTGGTAATAAGCATCATTAATGGCATTTAAGAAACCTTGGTCCACCTCACTATCGGCATTCATTATCACCACCACATCGTACTGCGTAGCATCAATACAAGACATGGCATAACGGATGGCCTCAGCCTTATTATAATACTGAGCATCAGCCATAAATAACTCTATGGGCAACTCCGAAAGAGAGGCATTAACCTCCTCATGATTCTCATTAGAGACTACCATAACACGGTAAAAAGGATACTGTTGTTCAAGAAATGATTTGACCGACTCAACCACTCTAAACTCCTTATTATCAACATAAAAAAGTACTGCATAACGATATTTTTTGACGGCCATGGGGTAAGACATACGCTTGCGAATATTAGCTCCCAAAGCAAATACAAAAAGATAACCCACCGCTACGACATAGAGTGTAAACAATAGGTTATCGACCACAACCAAGGTTGAGTATAACGCACCTGATGCATTCAAACCAAAAAAATAGCTCTCCATATCACTTGTTGATTAATCTTGTGCCCCAAGGTAACGTATCACCCGTAATTTGCCTATCAAAATATGGCCCCATAAAGACCAAAGCCATACTCATATAAACAATAATGGCCACTGGAAATTGTCCCAAAACCTGATTCCCATATGAGGAGGCCAGAATACCAAAAACCCCACAATGCAAGGCCGTTAACATGCCTCGCAAACGGTAGTCTCTGATTCTAAATAATATAATCCACGAACCATAGATGATAATATAGGCCAGCATAAACAAGTGTAGACAGAGCCCCACAATGCCAGTCTCGACCCATATTTTTACATACCAAGAGTCAGTGGGTATGGAGGTGGTGTAACGCATTGAGAGATGTTGAGTATCAACACCACTAAGCCCGACACCCTCACCAAAGGGTTTGTCGGAAAGGTAGGCCGCAAAAAGTTTTTGATTTTCCTTACGCACTATAAGTGAAGGTTCATTAGGGTCAAAGGCGGTACGCATACGGCGTATCAAATAATTACTCTGCCCAATGGTGGTCATGGCCAAAAACAGATACCCAACCACCAAAATTCCAGCCGTAGGAATCATCAGTTTAAGTCGTTTGGAGAGTATAGTAAACAAACAAAGACCAGCCATGGGAACAGCCAATGCACCACGTGTACCAGAGATTAACAGACCATACAACGAGACCAAAGCCACAATAATAAAATAGATACGCTTCCACCGAAGGTGTGTGTAGAGAGAGAGGATACCAAAAACCACCATGGCATGCCCCATGACGGCTCCAAAAATGCCAGCACTGACGTAGATGGAGAAGTAGCGTGTCCCAGTGGCCAGCAGATGAGTATTGGCCAAGCCCTCATTCAAATCCCTTTGTTCAGCGGCATCAAAACCGATATACTTTTGCATCAAAGCCTTAGCAACACTAAGTAGGACCAATACCGAGAGTAGCATGACGATGGTATTCAAATTATGGTAGTTTTTAAATACTACAAATGTAAGCAAAACCACCGCAAGCATATATGCCGTCAACCCACGATTGAGTAGCCACACATTGGTCATGGCTGTGGGGTTAAATAGTTCAAAAAGGCAATATATAAACCACAAAGAGGCCACAAAAACCAAGCCATTGAGTAGCGAAGCTTGATTTTGAACTCCAAAACCAGTTGAACCAAAGGCGGCATTGAGTGCAAAAGCAACAAAAACCAAAGCCATAATCACATCCACTATCACACTAAGTCCCGAGAGACCGCTATATCGCATTATTGCGATAATAAAATAATTAAAAATAAAGAGCAGTATGAAGCCATAAAATGGATTCTGAATCACCTTAAATAGTAATAAAACAACCAACGGAACCACTGCAATCGCCAATCCCTGAACAAAGCCAAAATAGGCTGTGACAAAAGAGATGACAACAACCACTGCAGCTATCACAAATGGGTAGAGCTTGGTGGTGGAGATATGCTTACGGTTTTCCATAGCCTTTTGCTATCTATTTTTGGGCCGTGATACCAAAATTAAAAAATCGGTAACTTAAGTTATGTAACCTATTGTATGGTGGCAACTGACCCGTAAATTGTTCGACAGCCTCGCGAGAGGCTTTATTGAGGTAAAGCAACAACACCTGGTCACCCAAAATTTTACACAGGTGGTCATAAATGGGCATATCGCTCGACTTCCAAGCACGACGAGCATTCAAAATTAACAGATTAACCGTAGCCTGGCGCAGCAATATCTCAGGCACACTATTAGTACGAAGAGCCCTATATTCCGCGATAATAATATCAGGATGGGACTCTTGCTGTTTGGGGCTCAAAAAGCTATACACCGAAGTGGTTTGCCTAAAAGCTTTGGTATCGGCCTGGAACTCCTTGTGATAGGACACCAAGGCCACAGTAAAACCTCGCTCGGTCCAATACTGTTCCAACTGCTCGCCAATAAAAGACTTACCCTCATCTGGTTCAATGGAAAGTAGATTGATAATTGTAGGCTCTTGTGCATGGATATAACCGCTCAGAATATTGGCCATATAAGAGGTTGAAATTCGCCTAATCTGTTCGGAAAAGCGGCGATATTTTAACTGTTTATCGGTGGGGAAAGCGCCTGAAATTTTGCCCGTAGTGAGCCGCTCACCATGCTGTTTATCGCGAAGAGTACGGTCCAATAAATCCAATAAGAGATAGAAACCACTAATAAAAATTAGAGCTGCAAAAAAAACCACAATAACATAAACCTCTCGCTTACGAGGCACATTCAAAAGCGGGTATTCGGGAGGTGTCACCACTTGTAAGGTACCAGCATCCAAGAGTATATTTTTATGTTTTAATTTAGCTAGCCCCAAATGGTGTAATAGGGTCAGATATGACTCCTCGGCCACCCTCACCGTGCGGTCTTTACGTCCCAGATTAGGGCCAACTGGCGAAAAAATAGAGTATTGCTTGTCAATGTCAGCCTTGCGACGGCCCATAACCTCTAACTCTGATTTGCTCTTCTCAAAATCCAACATTGCATCCAACCACTGCTGCACCATATCCGATATGACAACCCCTTCTTTGGAAAAGCGATAATCCTCTATGGTGTCCGAGATGATTTTAATCCGAGACTCAGCCTCCGCCAAGGCTTGTTTGTAGTCAGTCAAGTTATTTTGTGCCAAAGAGTCGGAACCAAAAATCTCGATTTCAGCTATTTTACCGTTGAGCCGCGACACATCCTCCAGAGAACTCAAGAACAATTCGTTTTCACGAATTAACTTGGTACGTGTCTCCATCTGATGCTCTACCTCTTTAATTAAAGCCAAGGAACCACTATTGCGGCGCAACACCCCCTCGTAACGCTCCTCAAAACCATTATTCATGGCAGCAAGGTGTTTGGTCTGCTCTTCGTAATTGATAATATTATTGTCGATATTAAAGGTCACCAGTTCCTCTTCAGCTTGATTCAGCTTTTCGGCAGCAATGGCCAACTGGCCCTCGAAATGTTTAATCACATCTGACGAAGTATTAAGTAGCAACCCCTCGTAACGGGTAACCAACTCTCGATTGAGCAGCATTAATGTGTTATCTGCAATACCAGGGTCATCAGCCTCGTAAGATATCTCTATCATGTCGCTATTACCCTTGCGAGCAACCTTTATTTTACTAAGCGCAGCATAACTATAGTGTGGATGCGACCAACTAAACATGGCATAAATGCTATTATTTTTATCCTCGGTGCGATATTTTGTCAGATTCTCAACCGTCTTCTCAAAGGAATTCTTATCCACCAAAGCCATCACCTCTGGAGACATTTTTTTGACCAAATTCCTATAGTGAGCAGCCGTAATATAGTGGTTATCCTTCTCAGCATCACCATACATAAGGCCTTGAGCTATAAGCCCTACAGAGACAGTCTCTAGAGTAGTTTTGGTTCTAACTAAATTGATGATATTGTCGTGAGCATTATTGGCCGTATTCCAATTTGTACTTCCACTCATATCATCCAATGATGTTTTGGATGTGATACCAGTAAAAATAGTAGTGCTAACTATATAACGAGTAGGAAGAAAGCGTGTAAAGAAAATGGCTAAAACTACAGCAAAAGTAACACCGAAGAAGAGTTGGTATCGAATTCTATATATAAAACTCGATATGGCGGTAAAAATATCCATAATAGTTAGTGTTTTATAATCTGCACCTTGGTTAACATTTCAAGCACAGTCACCGCATTATATAGTGCAGCTCGGGTCTCTTGATACTGCACTGTGGCTGTGGCACGGCGACTTCTTTCTAGTGAGAGAGTTATAATATCAATACGACCATTGGCAAAATCGCGCTCCGAAATCCTCATCTGAGCATTATAAAGAGCTACGGCTTCGGCCCTAACCTTGAGTAAGGAGAGATTTTTGTTTACCTCATTATACGCCTCAAGAATCATCAACTGACGGTCTTCAAGGGTCTTTACAGATTCATACTCAACCTGACGAATGCGACTACGAACAACGTCATTCTTATTCCTGCGCGCAAAAATATCATCTAGAGGCACTGTAATGGCCACACCTAGGTTATACCAACTCTGAGTATGGCGACTTGAAGACTCACCCATAATGGGTGGTCCAACCTCCCCAGTGGCCTGAATCATATAGGAGCTATTGGTCCCGTATTGATAGTTGCCCTGAAGACGAAAATACTTAAGCCAATCTTTTTTGGAGATTTTAAGCAACAACTGCTCCTCGCGCACACGCTCATCCAACATCTTGACATCGGCATAGGATTTGGCTGCATCCAAGAACACAGCAATAGGCGGAAGTTGGATATTGTCGAGCTCAACACTATCGAGTGAATTATTAGGCATAAGGGATACGCCCCCATCCTTAGGTGCTTGTGCCAACACCACAGAAAAGCTCATGAGTGAGAACAGTAATATAAAGTTTTTTTTCACTTTTTTTTAAGTATGAGTAGAACAATATAAGTGACAGCAAAGATACACATTTTACAGTCTAAATATACGTTAGTATAAAATAATTTGTATAACAAATAAAATTGGGTCCAAACCATGATGGCTTGGACCCAATTTTATTACTTTTTGTGACAATTATACCATTGGCACTAACATATCTTGATTTCTGTTCTTGTCGTAATACCATGTTTTACAATCCAGGCCTCCAGATGTTGCCCACTGTTTAAACTGAGGGTATGCATCAGTGATGTCGTATTCAACCTTATTCTTCCCAGCTGCTGTTTCAACCACTTTGCTCTCGTAAAGGTGCTGAATCTTTGTTGGGATGTTGATTGCCCAAACAAGATTGGTATTGGATGTATATGACTGTGTACACTTGTCGGTAAGATTACTCTTGTTCCTACATTTCCAATACTCAGCTTCACCATGAGATGTTGGTGCGTAACCAGCACAGTGGATTTCATAGAGTTGGTAATTGTCGCTTGGCACCTCTTTTGCAATGAAGAAGTTAATTTTACCATCTTTCAGAGTCTCAATATCAACAGCCTTATCAAATATAATACTTACAGTAACCTCTACCAATTGGTTTTCGAACAACGTTTTTTGCGTTCTCAAGCTATTGATTAAGGTCGAGTTAGTGTTTTTATTGGCTTTGATACCACCAATAGCAAAGGCGACAGGACCATCAGATTTATCCAAAGAGATTTTGGTAATGGTCACCTTATCACGCGCATTCTTAGAATTTGTTACTTGGCAACCATAATCTTTATTGACATTGCTAGCACGAACATCATCCAACTGCATATAGAATTCGAATGGAAGAGTACCACCCAAAGATGCCACACGGAATGTGGCAGTCAACACATCAATTTGGTTTTTGTTATTAGAAAGGCTAGCAAGATGAACACTATAATTAATGACCACGTCATTAAAATCATAGTCTCCATATGCTGGATAGAGGTCCTCGAACATCAAGGTACCCATACCGTACGCTGGGATTACTGTTTCGGGATTGGTGGGTTTCCGAAAATCACCACCTCTAGAAGAGGGAGCAGCCGCATGAATCTCGGAAACTTCTTTACTGTCAGCTGGGACAGCATAAGAGATAGAGCCAGCCACAACAGGAAGTTCAATGGCAGCAGAAAGAGAGCCCTCTTTTTGGTATTGAACCTTAATCTTGTCAACAGCTGTAGGAATGCTGAGGGTCATAGGAGCAACGCCTTTGCCAACAAAGAAAGAGCTGAAAGGCTCAGAGGCATCGGGCATAGAGAGGTAAACCATCGTTTGATGGGCATCAGAGGTAAAATTGGTGGTGACGTTCTGAGTCATCCTCCAATCAAAATTAGACGGCACCACCATGTCTGTGAATGATGTAACAGGAGCAACAGGACTATCACCTGATAGTTGCTTGGCACAAGAGACCGTCAAAGCCGCACTAAACAGCAATGCACTGATTGATAAGGTTGTTTTGTTCATTCTATTTATGATTTATGTTAAAACTTATACACCATCTAAACTATGTCACAAAGGTATGAATTATTTTTTTATAAAAAACAAATAAATCTACTTATTTTATAAAAAAATTCACCGCAGTAAATCAGATAAGAACCACAGAGGCACACTAAACTTAACTAAAATAATACAAATAGAGTACTACACCTGATTTACGATATATAAAATACAGTATATCAACACATATATACAATTTAGATGTATGACAATAAAATAAACTGCAAATAATTGTTTTTGATTTCATTATGACAATAATGGTAAAAAATTCATATCTTTGTTAAACAAAAAAAATACAGATGTTTTATGCTACACAACTGGGACAAAATAATAGTTGCCATACTCTTTACCTTTTGTATTGGGACTGCTCGTGCCAGTATAGGTAATGAGGTGCTTATTATTGACTCATACGGGGTAGACTACCAATGGTCAAGTTCTATAATTGATGGCATAAAGAGCACATTAAGTGATAATTTCTCGGGTTTAGGACTAAATATTGAGTACCTCTCGACCGAGCGTTTCAACGACCCTGCGGTATGGGTGGACCGTATCAACATGGTGCTTAGCAACTACACATCCACCATGCCTGCGGCAATAGTGCTTATTTCAGACGAGGCTTGGATGTCGTACCGAGCGGCTGACAATGCCCGTTTTAAGGATGTTCCGCTGTTTTTGTGTGCCGTTAAACCACACTCTTTGGATTTGGTAAAATATACCACAAAACTCACCTCACTGACGCTTGACGATTTCACACCGACTAAAACCGAGATGCAGCAATATAACGCTAAGGCCGTTTTGCGAGTGCTAAATATAGATGGCTACATAAGGTTAATAACCAACACGATAAAAAATCTTGATAGATATGCAATTATCACCGATAACCGTTTTTATGGCATCTATACACGACTATTGCTGGAACAGCACTTCAAGAAAACTATGCAGCCGTACCCAGTAGAATACCTTGATGCACGTTTTATAACCACAGACACCCTATTGAGTCGCCTTAACGACATAACTCCATCTACTGGCGTTTTACTCACCTCATGGCTCACAGGACAGATTGGGTATGAGTACTCGAAGAACTATATCTACAATCGTATGTCTTCGGTCATTAAGACACCTATATTCATCACCAACGATATTGGACTATCGAGTGATAATTTTCTTGGTGGGTATTACTTCGATGCCCTGTTTTGGGGCGAACAGACTGGTGAACAAATTATGAATCGCCTAAAATGGCGCAGTTCCAGCAATAACAAAAGCATTATGGAGTCACAGTGCAATGTAAATTGGGAGGTACTCGAAAAGTTTAATATTTCAAAAACTTTACTACCCAAGGATACGGTTTACATCAATAAGCGACAATCTATCTGGGCGGAATACTATCGGGAGTTGATAATCGCAGGGGTGATTCTAATGTTACTCGCGATGAACTACGCTTATGTATTGCGGGGCAACATAAGACTCAAACGAGCTCAAAAGATAGCCCAGCAGTCTATTGTTGAGGCATCACGAGCCAATGCAAATTTAATTCAAACACAAGAGCATCTAAAAATTGCACTCGTAAAAGCCGAAGCCGCCGACCGCCTAAAATCATCATTTATCAGCAATATGGACCACGAAATTCGCACGCCCCTGAATGCAATAGTTGGTTTTTCAAGCCTGATAACAACCATGGAAGATAAAGAAGATATAGAGATGGCGGCACTGCAGATTGCTGAAAACAGCGAGATACTACTAAAAATAGTAAGGGGTATTATTGACGTCTCGCAACTGGAGGCGGGCACAGCTGAGTTCAACTACCAAAAGGTAAACTTGAGCTGGCTGTTCGATGACCTTATACAAATTTGCAATGCAAAATGCCGAGCTGGGGTGAGTGTCAAATTTTGCCATCCAGAAAAACCAATCTCGATGATTACAGAACCCACTAGGGTACTTCAGGTACTAAGCAACTTAGCCGAAAACGCTATTAAATTCACTTATAACGGCACGATTGAGCTCGGCTATTTCCAGTATGACGAACAGTGGATAGAATTTTATGTGCGAGACACAGGTATTGGAATGCATAAAGAGGAGGTGGACAAAATTTTCGAGAGATTCTACAAATCAGATATGTATGTGCAAGGGACAGGCCTGGGGCTGTCAATTGCAAAACAGATTGTAGAAACCCTGGCTGGTAAGTGGGGAGTAGAGTCGGTTTTTGGCGTGGGCTCTCGTTTTTGGTTTAGACTGAAAAAGTATAACAATAAATAACAACAGTAATGAAACAGAAAATATTTGTCGTGGACGACAAAATAACAATTGCAAAAATTATTTGCGCCTACCTATCAACAGAATACGACTTCGAGTATTTCGACAACCCCATGCCATGCTTAGAAAGGCTAAAAGGCGATGATTTGCCAAACCTAATCATCTCGGATATTTTGATGCCCAATATGCGCGGAGATATATTTTTGGATAGACTCAAGGACAACCCTCGACTCAAAGACATTCCCGTCATTATGCTCTCTAGCGAGGATAGTAGCAGTGAAAGAATCAGATTGTTGCAAAACGGAGCTGATGACTACATCGTCAAGCCATTCAACCCATTGGAGTTGAAAATAAGAATAAAAAAGATAATTTCTTAAAACTATGGCAACCAATCCACTCGAATCGTTTAAGTTACCTCTTTGGAAACGAACATTTGACATATTAACCTCAAGTGTAGCATTAATTGTGCTCTCCCCATTCCTGATTTTAATAACCATAGCCATCTGTCTGGAAAGCCGTGGCCCCATAATCTACAAGTCTAAAAGAGTTGGCAGCAACTACAAAATATTCGATTTCCTAAAATTTCGTACGATGTATGTTGGGTCGGATAAACGCCTCAAACAGTTGGGTAAATTAAACCAATACACTGACCCAAAAGAGGCACAACTCCAGGCCAATGTTTTGGGTGATGTCTCATACGAGAACATGGTGGTCAGTGATGATGTATTGCTTGTATCGGACGAATTTACAGTATCAGAAGAGAACTACTTAGACAAAAAAGGGGCAGAGCAAGAGAATGCTTTTGTCAAGATTGAGAACGACCCACGGATTACCAAACTAGGACGCGTGATGCGTAAATACAGTATCGATGAGCTGCCACAGCTAATCAATATACTCAAGGGCGATATGTCGGTTGTAGGTAATCGCCCACTACCACTATATGAGGCCGAGATGCTCACACAGGACGATTACGCCGAACGTTTCTTTGCCCCCTCGGGGCTAACTGGACTTTGGCAGGTAGAAAAACGTGGTAATGCAGGTAAACTCTCGGCCGAAGAACGAAAAGCACTCGATGGCAAATATGCCCGCGAATTTTCGTTGTCCATGGACCTTAAAATTATAATGAAGACCTTTACAGCCTTTATACAAAAAGAAAACGTCTGAGACAAAAATGAAATCAATAGAGATAATATTCTACGTGGCTGCCTTTGTAGTATTTTACACTTACATAGGGTATGGGATATTACTCTACTTGTTGGTCAGAATAAAAGAGGCACTCAAAAAACCTCAAAGCAAAACTCTACCCGAGCACCTACCCGAGGTAACCATGCTGATTGCGGCCTACAACGAACAGGATATTGTACAGCATAAGATGACCAACACGCTGCTATTGGACTACCCCACACAGCTACTTAAGATAGTATGGGTGACCGATGGCTCAACCGACAGCACAAATGAACACCTAAAGGCCTATCCCCAGGTGGAGGTACTCTTTAACGCACCACGACAGGGTAAATCGGCAGCTGTAAATCGTGCCATGAACTTTATTCACACACCCATTGTTGTCTTTACCGATGCCAATACCATGCTCTGCAAGGAGGCCATAAAAGAGATGGTCACCGAATTCACCGACCCCAAAGTGGGCTGCGTGGCAGGCGAAAAAAGGGTCTCGAGGCCAGAACTGGGCAATGCTTCTTCGACCGAAGGGGCATATTGGAGGTACGAATCACTGCTCAAATCGCTAGACTACCGCCTCTATTCGACCGTGGGGGCAGCAGGAGAACTATTCGCCATACGCACAGAGCTATATGTAAAGTTAACCAGCGACACCCTGCTCGATGATTTTGTGATGTCGATGACCATAGCCCAACGGGGCTACAAAATAGCATATTGCCAAAAAGCATATGCCGTAGAAAGTTCATCACAAGATATATCCCAAGAGGCCAAGCGCAAAGTGAGAATAGCCGCTGGAGGATTACAATCCATAACTAGATTGTACGCGCTACTAAACCCATTTAGATATGGAGTATTAAGTTTTCAATACATTTCACACCGTGTACTACGTTGGTCTGTGGCTCCGATTCTCTTTTTTGCACTCCTGCCGCTTAATATTATTTTGGCCTGGAGTTACAATTGGAACTGGTTATATAGTGTAATACTGGTTCTACAACTACTCTTCTATGCGTTGGCAACAGCGGGGTGGATGGCTAATAAACGGCAGATAAAAAACAAACTGTTTTTTATACCTTACTACTTTTTATTCATGAATCTATGCGTTATTGAAGGATTCGCCTACCTTAGGCGACACCACGGCAGTGGCGTATGGGAAAAAGCACAACGAAACAATGGGTAAAAAAGCAACTCTACTTCTTTCGCGTATTTTGCTCCAGTGGGTAACGATGTTGATGGCCACACTGACCACGGCAGGTTGGTTTGCGGGCATAGTCTCGCCTGACCAATCTAGATTGATAGCCTTTATCAGCATCGGTATGGGCACGCTACTAATTATGAATTCGGCATTAATGCTCTTTTGGGCATGCAGCCGAAGCCTTTGGGCATTGTTGCCCTTGGCTGCAATACTGCTTAACATAAGTTTGGTTTGCTCGATGTTCAATATTGATTTGCGAACTAAGGAGGACCTTCCGCCAAGCGATTTTAAAATCGCTACCTACAACATTCACGGATACGTGCACAGTGATTTTAACCGTACTCTAAGCTCCATAACCCAATATATGAAGGGGCAAAAGGTGGACATTATATGTATGCAAGAGTTTATAGACCAACGCGACTCCCTGACCGATAGCATCCTTGCAAATCAATACCCCTACCGTGTTGTGAAGTCGAAATATAGAGGTATGCAACTGGCTGTTTTTAGTCGGTTCCCAATAATAGATTCCCAAATAATCCAGTTTCACGAAAGCTTCAACTGCGCCATGTGGGCAGACATAAATGTTCAAGGACATAAACTACGTATCTTTAACCTACACCTGCAGACCACCAATATAGGACAGAGTAATGAAGAGATTGCAAAAGTGCAAAACCTCAGCATAGAGGACCCTGAATCGCAACAAGCCATGAATATAATAATGGACAGAGTGGGCGGCAACGCCCTCAAAAGAGCCGAGCAAGTACGTCAAGTACGCAGTAATATAGATAATTGCCCACAGGACAGAGAGATAATCGTCTGTGGCGACTTCAACGACACCCCAGCATCATATGCCTACTATCAGATAAAACATGGTCTACAAGACGGGTTCAAAAGTGCTGGCAGCGGTTACGCTTACACCTTTAAACCGTTTTATCACCTACTACGGTTAGACTACATTTTTCACAGCCAATCCATCCAAGGGCTCACATACTGCTCACCATCGCTTGCCTGGAGCGACCACAACCCCGTGCTAATGGAGTTTGCGTTTATCTCAACAAGTAAGACTTCTAAAAATATCTAAGAAGCTGTTTTAATTTCTTTCCAGCATTTTATTACCACCCTTTTTACACCCTTTTTACACTCTTTTTCCGCTGATTTTTGAGCTGTAGTCCACTACTATCTCGGCAAATCATCGATGAAAATAGCCTCAAAAATAGCAATAATAAAATTTTGAAAACAAATTAAAACAGCCTCTAATTTTCAAAACCAAATTCGCGCAGTACAACGACCCTAGTTTTGCGCGACCAGAATTTGATGTACC
The DNA here is from genome assembly GCA_036654415.1 of Mucinivorans sp. Classification (GTDB taxonomy): domain Bacteria; phylum Bacteroidota; class Bacteroidia; order Bacteroidales; family Rikenellaceae; genus Mucinivorans. The sequence goes on from JAVVSB010000032.1 coordinate 17,508, forward strand.
CCGTTACAAAGCACACTAAAATGTTGTTAAGATAACCGTGTTTTATAAATCCTCTATGGTAGGGTAATGGTTAAGGCCGTACTCCTTGTAATAAGATGCAATAATGTCAATTACATAATAGAGATATAAATGTACCTACTAGAATTGAAACCTATTCTCATGTGAAGGAATTTTATTAAATTTGTATGGATTTCTTCTGAAAAAATGGCAAAAACAAATAAGACAAATGTGGCGCGCCTACTAGACAAGGCCAGAATAGGCTATGAATTAGTGCTGTACACCGTGGATGAGAACGACCTAGGAGCTAAACATATAGCCCAAGAGCTAAATGAAAACATAGAGCAAGTCTTCAAGACCCTTGTACTAAAAGGTGATAGGAATGGTTATTTTATATGCGTAATACCAGCCGACAAAGAGCTAAATTTGAAAAGTGCGGCAAAACTTTCAGGTAACAAAAGTGCCGAGTTGATAGCAATGAAAGAGCTACTGCCTACAACGGGATATGTGCGCGGAGGATGCTGCCCAATAGGGATGAAAAGAGAATTCCCCACATTTTTTCACCACTCATGCCTGGACTTTGACTACATCTACGTAAGCGGCGGCACACGTGGAGTTCAACTAAAAATTGCAGGTCAAGCCCTTGTTAATTTTGTGAAGGCTAGGGTAGAAGATTTATTATAAATTAAAATGAATCCAGCACGGCATCGGCAGCAATTTTGTCAACCACGGCAAAAACTATTTGTTCAAGACGCTGGCCTGGTCGGTAATCAGCAGGAGCCACAAAATTGACCCGTTCATCACGAATAAGACGCAGCAGAGAGTCACCCACGTGTTTCTGCTCAGGATTATAGACCGCTATAGCGTGGCCACGCTTCTCCTTAACCAATCGCATACATGGAATATCAGTGGTGCCATCGCCTATGTAAATCATCTGACGAAAGGGGATGGGCCGAACCGACTCAGGCACAAATTCATTAATACGTTTATCGTCCGAGACCTCCTCTATACCTTTATTTATCTTGAAAAGAAACTGTGTTTTGTTGGTGTAGTTGACCGCCACTCCAGGCCAATAGGCCACACCATCTACATTATAAAGAAACGAACAGGCATAAATTTTCTTAAAATGGTGGGCTATGGAGGTCCCCTCTATCATCTCTTTAATGCCCGACGAGTTGATATAATGGTCCACCTGAACCCCATGATGAGCTGCATACTCATCCACACGCGCAAACCACTGCTCCACCCCATCAAAAAGGCGAACCTTTGCTCCTGAACGTTGAAAAGCCTCGCGCTTGAGCGAAACACCACTGTGCTGAGCATGAGATATCATCTCGTAGAGATAGGTTAAAATTGGGTCCGCATCATTTTGGCGGGCTATCTGCGAGGAGCGTCTCCAAAACTCCTCGTTCTGCTTGCCCACAGCTGGAATAAAGTCATACTCCTGCATATTACCAGGTGAGAGAGTACCATCAAAATCGTATATTAAAGCTAATTTCATTTGGGTGGAGTGGACAAGAATTTTAACAAAGTTAAGAAATTTTTCTATCTTTGCACTATACTGCCCATCAAAAAATGGGCTTTACCACTAAACTTTTATATGAAAACATACCTACGCATACTAAGCTTTGGCAAACCATATAGCCGCTATGCACTACCCTATTTCATCTGCATAGTTTTTCACTCAATCTTCAACGCGGCAACCTTCGGGATGCTAATTCCCATCATTTCTACCATGATAGATAGTGATGCTATGATGAAGACAGTGACCTCGATGCCAGACTTTGCACTAAGCAAAGAGTGGTTTGACGGAGTATTCAACTTCCTGTTATATAAGCTAATGGGAGCATACAGTGTCAAAGACCTCTTTATGCTGTTGGCACTAACAACAGTGAGTATATCGCTGCTGTCAAACCTATTCCGCTATATGGCACAGCGAATAATGGAGAACCTAAGGATTCACGCACTGGAACAAATACGTAACAACTTGTTTGACAACGTAATACGCCTCCAGGTTAGTTTCTTTAGCAACGAGCGTAAGGGAGATATAATTTCAAAAATAACTTCCGATGTGCAGGTGGTGCAATTCTGTATAACCAATACGTTACAAATCCTCTTTCGAGAGCCTCTACTGATTGGTACATACCTATTTATGTTACTAGCCATTTCGTGGCAACTGACTCTGTTCACCATTGCCGTACTACCCATTGTGGCGCTTTTTATAGGTTATATTGTCAAAAAGTTGCGCCGCTCAGCCACTCAAGGACAAGAGAGCTTTTCGCAGATGGTGAGCCTACTGGATGAATCACTGGGGGCGATAAAAACAGTCAAAGGCTACAACGCGACCGACTACGTAGACCATAAATTCCGCTCACAAAACGCCCATTACTCCAACATACAACGCTCAATTGCCAAGAGACAGCAGTCTGCCTCGCCAGTAAGCGAATTTCTAGGAATCACCTCGCTGGCCTTTATTTTGGTGTATGGAGGTAATATGATTTTGGGCGGAGAGCTAGCCACAGCTGAATTTATAGCCTACCTTGGTATATTTTCGCAAGTGACCCGCCCAGCACGTGCCATTGCCGATGCTTTTGGTAATATAAACCAAGGTATTGCAGCGGGGGAACGGGTGTTGGCCCTGATGGACACTCCAGCTGAAATCAAAGACAGGGCTGATGCGGTGGAGCTCAACAGTTTCGACCAAGAGATAAAGTTCAGCCATGTAAACTTTGCCTACCAAGAACGAGAAATTCTGCACCAAGTCAGCTTTACAATAAAAAAAGGGCAGACAGTAGCCCTGGTAGGGCCTTCTGGTGGTGGCAAGAGTACAATTTCTGACTTAATACCTCGTTTCTATGACCCCACCAGCGGCTCAGTCTCCATTGACGGCAAGAATATCAAGGACTATAAGATAGAGAGCGTGCGCTCTTTTATGGGTATCGTGGCTCAAGAGACTATCCTCTTTAACGACACCATAGAGGGTAACATACGCATGGGAAACACCACAGCCTCATATGAGCAGGTGGTGGAGGCGGCACGTGTGGCCAACGCCTTGGACTTTATTGAACAGACTGAATTGGGTTTTCAAACTAATATTGGAGACAGAGGTGTAAAACTTAGCGGTGGTCAACGTCAGCGTCTCTCTATAGCCCGTGCAGTGCTCCGTAACCCCGAGATATTGATTATGGACGAGGCCACATCGGCCCTGGACACCGAAAGCGAACGTCTGGTACAGGATTCGCTCAGCAAACTTCTCACAGGACGTACTTCGCTGGTTATTGCTCACCGTCTGAGCACAATACAACATAGTGACAAAATTATCGTTATAGATAATGGACGTATCGCTGAACAAGGTACGCACAACGAACTATTGGCCTTGGATGGCATATACAGCAAACTTATTGAAATGCAACAAATCTAAGTTTGTGGTTATTTTAAGCATTAAACGGACATGAAGAGACTTATTATCGCGACACTGTTGCTTATGACAATTAGTGCCAAAGCTCAAAAGTTGGTCATCGGTTCAAAGATGCCAGAGTGGAAGAGTATTGAGTGGTTATCACCCCTAAAAAAGAGTGATAAAGCTATTTTTGTGGAGTTCTATCAATCAAATAACCCAGGAAGTGCCAAGATTCTAATGAATTTGGAGAGCATCTACACCAAATATGGTTCTAAGATTCAGGTGGTGATACTCACACGCGAACATGGCAGTGCCATTGATTTATTGGTGATGCAGTATGGCTCAAAGTTCGCCATCGGTTACGATGCTTCGGGTCGAGAGTTTGAGGCTTTAGGGGTTAAATTCCTACCGTTTTCGATGCTTTTTAGCTCTGACAAGGAACTCTACTGGCAGGGTAACCAGACAAAGCTCACCACCGAGACCTTGGACAATGTAGATTAATTAACTTCCAAACATTTATACAAAACGATGAACAGTTTTCTAAAAACAACACTTATCCTTGCCAGCGCCTTCGCCTATGGTGGAGTTATGGCTCAAACCACGCAATGGGGCGTGCCAACTGGTAACCCACAATTCCCAAAGGGAAGCTATATTGAGCTACCCGACCCACAGACCAAGAACCTAAAAGCCTGGAGTGAGGTCCAGGCTCCTCAACTATCATGGGGCACAACTGACCTACGCTACGACAAGGGAGCTGTGCCAGCAATTGGGAAAATTGTGACCAAGGATTTTGTGAGCGGTTGGCGCGGGGAGCGTGTGTCGGCTCAGGCTGTTGTATGGAGCAACACTCCACTGGAAAATATGACTTTGCAAATGAGTCCACTAAAGGGCAAGAATGGGTCCATTGAAGCCTCAGCGGCCTTTGTACGTTACGTGATGCAGGATAACTTTTTGACATGCGGTTACCGTACAGCCAGCAAGGATTATGACTCGACATTGGTGGCCGACCCCATTGACCATCTGGCAAAGACACTCGCTCTAGAGGCACAAACCGCACGGCCTATATGGGTGAGCGTATGGATACCTCAAAGTGCCAAGGCGGGGCAATATAGCGGCTCATTGGTGGTCAAGAACAATGGCGCAGTGGTGGGTGAGCTATCCTTAAACGTGGAGATAATCAATCGCGTGTTACCAGAGCCCACAAAATGGAGCTATCACCTGGACTTCTGGCAAAACCCCTTTGCTGAAGCACGTTACGCAGGTATAGAACCCTTTAGCCCCCTATTTTTTGAATATGTACGCCCGCAATTTGAACGTTTGCGCGATGCGGGACAGAAGGTCATAACCACCTCGATAATGCACAAGCCTTGGGGTGGACAGACCGAAGATTACTTTGAGTCGATGGTTAGCTGGATAAAACGTACCGACGGAACTTGGGCCTTTGACTTTACAACCTTTGATATGTGGGTGGAGTTTATGATGGATTTAGGTATCAACCAGCAGATTGCCTGCTACTCGATGATTCCATGGAATATGCAGTTCAAATATTACGACCAGCGCACCAACTCAATGCAGATGCTCAAAACCACTACCGACACGCCAGAATATACACAGGTATGGACAGCCTTACTTAAATCACTCTCGGGCCACCTACGCCAAAAAGGGTGGTTCTCGCGCACGGTAATCGCCATGGACGAGCGTCCAACAGCAGATATGCAAAATGCCTTTAGGGTTATCAAAGCTGCCGACCCTGCATTTAAGGTCTCAATGGCTGGAAACTACCACCCCGAAATAGAGGCCGAGCTCTATGATTATTGCATAGCTTCGGACTTTGAATTCTCACCAGAGATATTAGCCGCGCGTAAGGCTGCAGGTAAAAAGTCGACATACTACACCTGCTGCGCACAAAAGTATCCTAATATGTTCACCTATTCGTCTCCAGCTCAAAACGAATGGATAAGCTGGTATGCACTAGCCAAAGGCTTTGACGGTTACCTGCGTTGGGCTTATGACAGCTACACCAAAGAACCACTACTGGACGCTCGTTTCCGTGCATTCCAATCAGGCGATAGCTTCTTGGTATATCCTGAAGCTCGCAGCTGTATCCGTTTTGAAAAATTTGTGGACGGGGTGGAGATGTTTGAAAAGATAAAAATACTTCAACAAGAGTTCCGCGACAAAGGCGATAAAAAGTCATTAATCAAAATTGATAAAGTACTCAGCGGTTTTTCAATCGAGAACTTCAAAGAGAATATCAAAGCTGAACAAACCCTTGTTCCAGCACGCAAAATTATCAATTCGTTGTAGCAAAACTAAAAAGAAGAGCTCGCCTCCAATAAAATGGAGGCGAGCTCTTCTGTATTTTTATTATTGCTGTCCGGTAAAATTCAAATTGCGGCTTAATGGTCAAAATGGTGCGTGAAAAACAGCAACATTCGTTTAATGGTCAA
>JAVVSB010000033.1:0-22416 GCA_036654415.1 Mucinivorans sp.
ACGCTATTTTTTTATTCACTTCCAAATCTTTTTGTAAATTATTTTAAAGAAAAATTGTTGTATCTTTGCAACTCAATTAATATAAAGAACTTAACCATGCAAGAAAAATTAGAGGCAATAGGTAAACTGTTGGAAATAATGGATGAATTACGTCAAAAGTGCCCTTGGGACCGCGAGCAGACCATGCTTTCACTGCGGACCACCACCATTGAGGAGTGTTTTGAACTCACAGAAGCTGTTGTAGAGGGTGATGCTCAAAAGATTAAGAAGGAGTTAGGCGATGTGTTATTACACATTGTGTTCTACTCAAAAATCGCCGAAGAGCAAGGACTTTTTACAATAGAAGATGTGGCAGAGGCTCTGAGTGAGAAACTTATCTATCGTCATCCACACGTTTTTGCCACCACCGAGGTGGAGAGTGCTCAGCAGGTGAGCCAAAATTGGGAAGAGCTGAAACGAAAAGAGAAGGATGGTAACAAATCTGTGCTTGCGGGTGTTCCAAAAGGTATGCCTGCACTATCAAAAGCATGCAGAATTCAGCAAAAAGCAGCTCACGTGGGTTTCGACTGGACACAGCGAGAAGACGTATGGGCAAAAGTACATGAAGAGTTGCAAGAGGTGGAAGATGAGGTGACTAAGGAGAGCCAAGATGGGATGGAAGCTGAATTTGGGGACCTGATGTTTTCGATAATCAATGCGGCACGACTATATAATATAGACCCTGATTTGGCACTGGAACGAACAAACCAGAAATTTATAAAACGTTTTAATTACCTTGAGCAGCAGACAATCAAAAAAGGATTATCTTTGCATGATATGACACTCCAGCAGATGAATGTGTACTGGAATGCGGCAAAAAAACTATAAAAAACGATGGCAATAATTAAACAGGTAAGGGGGATGACTCCTAAAATAGGTAAAGATTGTTTCCTGGCCGAGACGGCCGCCATTATAGGCGACACGACCATGGGAGATGAGTGTTCAATATGGTACTCGGCTGTGTTACGTGGCGATGTGAACACAATTACACTAGGGAATAGGGTAAATGTACAGGACGGAGCGGTGATTCATACTCTCTATAAGAAGAGTGTAACCAAAATTGGGAATAATGTATCGATAGGTCACAATGCAGTGGTGCACGGGGCCACAATTGAGGACAACTGCCTAATTGGAATGAATGCCACAGTGCTGGATAACGCCGTTATCGGCACGGGGACTATTGTGGCTGCGGGGGCTCTTATACTTTCGGGGCAAATAGTGGAGCCACACTCCATATATGCTGGAGTCCCAGCAAAAAAAGTTAAAGAGGTAGCCCCAGAACAGAGCCGAGATATTGTACAACGAATAGCCAATGACTACGTAATGTATGCTGGATGGTATAAAGAGGATAGTTTATAAATCAAAAAAGCGATAAATCGACAAAAACAATACATTTTACTGGAAATGAGTTGTAAAATTATTTTTTTTTATAAATTTTTTATATATTTGTATCGTTAAACTTTTTATTAACTCTAAACATTTTTTTACTATGAACAAATCTCAACTCGTAGATGCTATTGCAGCAGAGTCGAAATTAACCAAAATTGACGCTAAAAAAGCTCTTGAGGCTTTTGTGAGCGTAACAAGCAAAGCACTCAAAGAAGGTGATAAAATTGCGCTTGTTGGTTTTGGTTCTTTTGCTGTATCTGAAAAACCTGCTCGTTCGGGACGTAATCCTCGTACTGGCGAGACTATCCAAATTGCAGCTAAAAAAACAGTGAAATTCAAATCAGGAACCGAGCTGACTGACACTGTTCAGTAGCCTATGTATACACACACCAAAAAGGCAAGTACTTGGTGTGCTTGCCTTTTTTGGAGCATTGGGTTATTTGAGCAACGAACCAGAAATAGTGATAAGTTCTATTTCAGAGGCTTTTGCTTGATAAATTGTACTTATCTTACGGTCTACAGCCAATAAATATTGTTGTTGGATAATACGTAACTCTATCCCCGATAGTTCACCCAAGCGATAACGCTCCATGGCCACGTCCAGATTCAATCGCATAGCATCAGTATTTTGAGCCTCAAAATCAATTAATTGAAGATTATTGCGATATGTAGTATACTGGCTGCTAAAGGACGTACGTACCTTTTGCACTGTATTATCGGCCGAAATAGTAGCTATGTTGCGTTCAATTTTAGAATTCTTAATTTTACGAGAGGTCTCCAGTCCACCAAATATATTAACCCCCAAAGTAAAACCCCAATTAAAACCAGGCTGAGCAGACAAAACAGCCCGGGGATTATTGGCATCGCTGAAACCATAATTGTAACCAGCCGAAAAATCTAAGGTAGGATAACGTGCTGCACGAGAGAGTTTCAAATCCAAGTCACTTATATCAACCCCCTTTTGAGAGAGCAGAATCTGAGTGTTTTGCTCCAAGGTCATGTGCGCAAAAATATCAAAATCAAGAGTGCGCATAATCTTAATCGTATCACTCACGTAACCACGCTGGTCAGGAGTAAATTGCAGCAGGTCGTTCATTTCAATATAGGCCAAATCCAAAGACTCCTGTTGCTTAATAAGTTGCGAAGAATCGGTATTAAGGTCTGTCTTGGCCAAATTCATCTCTAAGCCTGAAGCAGCACCAATGGAGTACTTTTGAAGCACCTCGCGATAACGAAGTTGCGAGAGTCCAATGGACTCTATGGATACCTGCACACGACTGCGTAGACTAACTATCAAATAATATTGAAGCGAGACTTGAGCTACAAGCTGCTCTATTTGTTCTCGTTTTTGGAGTTCACTTATCGAGCACATCGTTTTTTGACGCGCATAGGTACTAAACATACCCAGGCCATCAAAAAGTCGCCAATTAGCCGTAAGACCTGCACCCAAGGTATTTGTTACAGAAGCTCCTACCCCCACCTGACTCTGACGAATCTGCCCCGTGAGGGTAGGCAAGAATTGGGCGGTGGTAATGTTGTTACGAGCCTGTAAAAGCTGTTGTTGAGCACTCTGCACGGTGTAATTAACCTGCACTAAACGCTCCACCAGCTGCTCTAAGGTCAACCTAGACTGAGCCATGACCATCGACGGTACAAAGACCACGAGCAAAGCTATCTTTTTGATGTTTATCATCCTAATATTTAATATTCTTGTTTGAAATGTAGCTATAGACAGCTGGTATAACATATAAAGTAAGCATAGTGGCGCATATCAACCCCCCAACCACTGCAATCCCCATTGACACACGGCTCTCGGCACCTGCACCAGTAGCCAAAGCCATAGGTAGAGTGCCAAGCACGGTGGAGAGCGAAGTCATAAGAATAGGCCGAAAACGACCAACCGAAGCCTCGACAATGGCATCCATCTTTTGAAGCCCCTCACGCTTGCGCTGGTTGGCAAACTCCACAATAAGGATACCATTCTTGGTAACCAATCCTATCAACATAATAATGCCTATCTGCGAAAAGATATTCATGGTCTGAGAAAACACCCACAACACCGAAAGCGAACCCACCAAAGCCAATGGAACGGTGAGCATGATAACCAACGGGTCTTTGAAACTCTCAAACTGAGCCGAAAGAACCAAATATATCAACACCAAAGCCAAAACAAAGGCAAACATTAGCGAGCCTGTACTTTCAACAAAATCCTTGGAGGCACCAGTAAGTGTGGTTTTAAATCTATCATCGAGTACCTTGGCCTTAATGCGGTCCATCTCTTGAATCCCCTGCCCCAAGGTGTAACCATTGGCAAGGCCTGCCGAAACTGTGGCCGAAACAAAACGGTCATAACGATATAACTGCGGCGGCATGGAGCTCTCGGAAAGGGTGACCAAGTTGTCCAACTGAATAAGCTCACCATTGTCAGCTCGAACATATATATTGGCCAAATCATTGGGTTTACTACGCTGAGAACGGTCGAACTGGCTCATAATTTGGTACTGCTTACCATCCATGATGTAGTAGCCCACTCGTTGTTCACTCATGGTGAGTTGGAGGGTCTCCGAAATGTTTTGTACAGAAACCCCCAAAATTGAAGCCTTATCGCGATTAATGGAGAGCGTAACCTCCGGCTTGGTAAACTTCAGATTCAAATCAGAAGCCAAAAAGATAGGACTCTGAGAGACCTCACTCATAAAAACTGGCAAAATCTCCTTAAGCTGGTCCAAAGTTGCTGCCTGAATAACATACTGAACTGGCAACCCACCACGCCCTCCTCCAAAGGTCTGTTGCTGAGTGATAAAAGTTCGTGCGCCAGTCATCTGCGAGAGTTCTTGTGTCAATGTTTGGGCAATCTGGCCTTGCGAACGACTACGTTTATCCGCATCAACCAACATCACATTAATAAAAGCCCCGTTAGTACCGCCACGCCCAACGAGCTCCATGGTTGTACGTTTTTCGGGGACCAAACTATCAACAATGGAGGCCACCTGAGTCATATAACGTTGCATATAATCGAAGGAGGTCCCCTCAGGTGCCGTGGACATGACCTGAAGCATAGACCTATCCTCTAGTGGAGCCATCTCCGATGGTAGGTTACCCCAAAGCCACCCTACCATACCCATGGCCACACACAAAATAATGAGCGCCACCCATCTGACCTTTAAAAAAGAGAGCAACGAACGACGATATATATTAATCATACCAGTAAAAAAGGGCTCGCTCCAACGGTAAAAACGGTTCTCGGTGGAGCTACGCGAGAGGAGCTTGGTAGAAATCATGGGGGTGAAGGTCAGAGCTACAAACGAGCTGATGAGTACTGCCCCAGCTATGACAACAGCAAATTCACGAAACAGTTTACCAGTAATACCCTGCAAAAATACTATCGGAAAGAAGACAGCCACCAAGGAGATGGTGGTGGCAACCACGGCAAAGAAAATCTCATTGGCCCCATCAATTCCAGCTTGCCTGGCCGACATACCCTTTTCAATCTTGGCATATATATTCTCCATGACCACAATAGCATCATCGACCACCAACCCAATGGATAGCACAACGGCCAACAGGGTTAAAATATTGATGGTAAAACCAGCCAAATACATTATAAAGAAGGTGCCAATAAGCGAAATTGGAATGGCTAAAATAGGAATCAGAGTTGTGCGCCAACTACGAAGGAAAATAAAAATGATGAGAACCACCAAGATAAAAGCCTCAACGATGGTCGACTGTACCTCGCTGATGGATTGGCGTATATAGGTTGTGGTATCGAGCGCCTCTCCCAGTTTTATACTCGATGGTAACTCAGTGCGCAACTGCTCCACTGCTTTATAAGCGCGGTCCACAATGTCAATATAGTTAGCCCCAGGTTGCGGAATCAACACACAGGCCACCATAGGCACACCATTTGTTTTGAGAATGGAGCGTTGGTCTTCGGCCTCAATAAGGGCCGCGCCAATATCCTTGAAACGGACTATACGCTCGCCATTACGTTTAATAATCAAATCATTAAAATCATCAATGGTACGCAGACGGCCAAGGGTACGTACGGTGAGCTCGGTGTTGTCTCCCTCGATACGTCCAGCTGGAAGCTCTACATTTTGCGAGGTGACAGCCTGGCGCACATCAACTGGTGTTACACCATAAGCTGCCAACATATCAGGGTCCATCTTCAAACGGACCGAATAACGTTTAAGTCCCCATAAATCGACCTGCGACACGCCAGAGATGGTTTGAAGGCGCTCTTTGATATTGACATCGGCATAGAGACTAAGTTCAATAAGTGAAAGTTGGTCGCTCTCCACAGTAACTGAATAGATGGGATTGGCATCAGCATCGGCCTTAGTCACAACTGGGGGGTCCACATCTTTAGGCAGGCGACGTTGAGCTCCACTGACCTTGTTACGCACATCGTTGGCAGCGGTTTCTAAATCTACCTCTAGATTAAACTCCACGCGAATGCTACTCTGCCCATCTCTGGATGTGGAACTTATAGAACGGATACCAGGAATACCATTGACGGCAGCCTCCAGAGGCTCGGTAATCTGAGTCTCGATAACATCGGAATTGGCCCCTGGGAATGAGGTACTCACCGATATAATAGGGTTATCCACCGAGGGGTAGTCCCTGACTCCAAGATATGAAAAACCGATGCAACCCACGATAATGATAACCAGATTCATAACCGTGGCCAAAACTGGGCGATTGATTGATGTTGTTGATAAACTCACGTTCTTTAGTGTTAATTGGTAACCTTAATGGCCGCCCCTTCACGAAGCTGCATCAACCCAGTTATAATGACTGAGTCACCAATAGCAAGTCCTTTAAGCACTTCTATTTTAGCTTCCTGGCGGGTACCTGTTTCGACCTGCTGCTGCTCCAATTTACCACCACGAACCAGCCACACGCTTTTACCACTGATGGAGGGGATGATGGCTTCAGTTGGGACCATAAGCACTTCAGCATTTTGACTCATTGGTATGGTAACGCGAGCCGACATCCCAGGGCGCAACCTTCCAGAGGCATTGTTGTATGTGGCTCGCAGGACAATCGAACGCGTATTCTCCTCAACTTTAGGCTCCATGGCATAAATCATGGCACGCTGAGCCTTAGGATTGCTCTCGGTGGTAAAAAAACAGCCATGCCCCACCATATTGATATTAACATATTTTTCGGGAACAGCAAACTCTACCTTCAGAGTTGCGTAATCCACTAACATGGCAATACGAGAATTTGGCTGAATATAGCTTCCCTGACTCACATAACGAAAGCCAATAACACCTGAAAAAGGGGCTTTTATCTGACTACGGTCGATTTTAATTTTCAGAATATCCATATCGGCCAACAATACATTATACTCGGTCTGCACTTGGTCGAAAGTCTCTCGTGATATGGCCTCTTTTTCGAAAAGTATACGTTGACGGTTAAGTTTCTCGGACAATGTCTTCTCTTGAAATTGGTAACGTTTAAGTTGAGCTTGCAAGTCATCATCATTAATACGCACCAACACCTGCCCCTTTTGCACAGCCGTCCCCTCAGTAAAGAGAACCTGAACCACCTTGCCACTGATTTCGGAGGCCAACTCCACCTGCTCATTGGCCACCAAGGAACCAACGGCACGAATACCATCCAACACTTGCTCCTTTTGTGCCACGTAAACCTCGACAGGAATGGTCTTTGCGCCCACACGAGTCGAAGTTTGAGGGGACGTATCATCTGGGCCTACATAGAAGGGCCAAAAACGTGGAACTAGCCAATATCCTAAAATTATAAGGATAGAAAGAGCCACTAGGCTCCAACGAAGTATATGTTTATGTGTCATTTTTGTTTAGATTGGTGTGGAGAGAAAAAGTTTAATCCAGCTGTAAAAAATTATCTGCAGCAAAATTATCAAGAAAATTGTAACTTTGTCCAACATGAATAGTACAAATCACATATCCTTAACACTGCTCGCTAGTAGGATTAGCGGTGCGTTGGAGGATACCACCTTTAACAATCAGTGGGTTACGGCCTCGGTGGCGAGCCTCAATGCACACTCATCTGGTCATTGCTACCTAGAATTAGTGGAGCGTAACGAGCTAAATGGAGCCACCGTGGCCTCGATACGTGCCACCATTTGGGCCTCAAAATACAGGATGATAGCGAGCTGTTTCCGAGCTGCCGTGGGCGATGAGCTACGGGTGGGGATGGATATTTTGGTCTGCTGTTCGGTCACTTTTCATGCTCAATATGGCCTTTCACTCAACATAACCGATATTGACCCCACTTACACAATGGGGGTAACAGAGTTGGCCAAGGCACGCACCATTGCGCGCTTGAAGGCCGATGGGGTGACAGAGATGAACGCTGAAAACCTTTTGCCACCAGTGGTACAGCGAGTAGCTGTTATCAGCTCAGAGAGTGCAGCTGGGTGGGGCGACTTTGTCCACCAAATAGACCAATGTCCCTATAATATTGAGCTTACACTTTTTAAAGCAACTGTGCAGGGGAGCGATGCTTCAGCTTCGGTTGTAGCTGCTTTGGAGGCCATTGCCCAAGACATGGAGCTCTTCGATGCGGTGGTGCTGATTCGTGGTGGCGGGTCGGTGTTGGATTTAGCTTGCTTTGACGACTACATAATGTGTAGCAATATAGCCCAATTCCCGCTGCCTGTGGTGACTGGCATCGGCCATCAACGCGACGTGAGTGTGGCCGACATGGTGGCGCACACTTCGCTAAAGACCCCAACGGCTGTGGCCGATTTCCTTATCGCACGGGCTGAGGAGTTCTGGGACGAGATTCGGGAGAGACACCAACGCATTATAGAACGGGCACAAAATATACTCTTGGGCGAGAGCCTACGAATGCAAAAGGTTGAGTCTCTGCTGGACCAACTCTCGGGACAGGCTCTACACCACCACACGCTGAAGATAGAATCATTGGACGCTGCCCTGCGCCACACTACCCTACGCGCTGTGGAGTCGAGACTAGCCTCAACGGAATACCTAAAACAGACTCTCGAAGGCAGTATCAAGGCTGCGATGGCGACTCAAATACAACGGTTAACACTGCTGGAGAGCAAAATCAACGCACGTAACCCACGAAACATATTGCGTATGGGCTACTCGATTGTCACCCTTGACGGTCACGCATTAAGGAGTGTAAGTGATGTACAAACAGGACAAATCATAAATATAGAATTGACGGACGGAACAATAAAATCAAAAACGATATGACACAAAAAGAGCTGAGCTACACAGAGGCTGTGGCCGAAATAGAAAAAATTTTACAACTTATGAACTCCTCTGAGTTGGATGTGGACAAACTGGGAGAGTATGTCGCGCGAGCCACCTCCCTTTTGGAGCTTTGTAAAGCCAAGCTACTCAAAGCACAAGGACAAGTAGAAAAACAAATTAATGTTTAACAGTGCTCCATTTTTACTAATTTTGAGATATCAAGGCCGCTAAGTTGACAACGCGACAGGATAAAGTTATAGAGTCGCTGGTCCATAGTGTCGAAGCGAGACAAAATCCAAAGAGTGGAGCCACGCTGGTTAGACACCACCGACCAGGAATAGTCCTGGGCTAAATCGACAATCCAATACTGGCCATAGAAGGGTCTAAAAAAGCTAACTTTCAGCCTGGACCCTTGCGTGCCTTTGACCACCAAAGCTCGACCATGCGCCTGGCGTAGTTTCCCATTTTTGTAACCCGAATTCAAGACCTCGACATAGTCCTCTTTCAGAGTGTAGAGGGCGGTGACACAGGTAAGCCCTTTTTCAAACCATTGAGGATAGCTAGCAATTTCGTACCATAGCCCCATATAACGCTCTAAATCAACAGCATTATCTCTTTGTAAAGATGGCGTTTTATGAAATATATTTCTCATGAGAGTACTCTTTAAAAAATCAATGTGCAAATAACGCGCCAATGGTAAGCAACTATGGTAATCGTGTTTTTTCTGTCTTACTTTTTTGTATTACCTTTGCCACAATTAAATATTAATTAGAGATGTCAGTAGAAGCAAAAACAAGAGTTGTCACCACATATCGTCTTTCGGAGATGAAGGCGCGTGGTGAAAAAATTTCGATGCTTACTGCCTATGATTACACCATGGCAGGAATAGTAGATGCAGCGGGAATTGATGTGATTTTGGTGGGCGACTCGGCCAGTAATGTAATAGCTGGGTATCAGACCACGGTCCCCTTTACACTCGATAATATGATTTACCACGGCAGGTCGGTGGCTCGAGCTGTGGAACGCGCTTTGGTGGTGGTGGATATGCCCTTTGGCACCTATCAAGGCAACTCAAAAGAGGCTCTGCACTCGGCCATCAGGATAATGAAGGAGACAGAGGCCGACGCGGTGAAACTCGAAGGCGGAGCCGAGGTGGTGGAGAGTGTGCGCCGCATACTCTCTGCTGGGATTCCTGTGATGGGTCACTTGGGGCTCACTCCCCAATCAATAAATAAGTTCGGCACCTATGCTGTGCGTGCCAAGGAACAGGCCGAGGCCGACAAACTCGTTGAGGATGCTCATCTGCTGGAAGATGCTGGTTGCTTTGGGCTGGTGCTGGAGAAGATACCCGCCACACTTGGCACACGAGTCAGCCAGGAGCTAAAAATTCCCGTTATCGGCATTGGCGCAGGTGGTGGATGCGATGGTCAGGTGCTGGTTATGCATGATATGTTGGGCATAACCAACGAATTTTCGCCCCGATTTTTAAGGCGTTACCGCGAATTGTATGGCGAGATGCTTGGAGCGTTTGAACAATACCATCGCGATGTAAAGAGCGGTGACTTTCCCAACGCTTCGGAACAATATTAAGAAGCTGTTTTTGGAATACAAAAAAATCCAAAACAGCTATTCATATCGTCTTATTGAAAACTAACTAAATAAAATAAGATGAAGACAACTATTCTCAGCGGCCTGTTACTACTATCGGTGTGTGCGGCCTCGGCTCAACAACCAGTTACCTATCCAGCAAACCAAGTGGTGACGCAGATGGCAATGGATTCTGTGGCCATTGACCAGTTATCCAAAAAAGACAGTATTATCAGTGCACTGGAGGCCAAGGGGCTAAAACTCCAGGAGACCATTGACCAACAAAGCCAGAAAATCACAGATTTGGATAACCAGATACAGCAACTGTGGAACAATAACAATCCAAGTTTTATGGAATCCATGACCAACATTTTGGGTATGACAGCCCCTTTTGCTATGATTATATTGGTGATATACATAGGTATGAGTTTTGGTTACCGAACAACGGTTAAGCGGTACGAGACCATCAATAAATATATTGAACATGGTGAGCAGGTGCCAGCGGAGTGGATGCCAGGAGGTAATAAGTCCCGAATTATAGGAACCATAGAGCGACTAACTAACTCAACAAGCAAGTTGCACGCAACTCTTTTTTTCACACTGTTTGTAATCTTGGGTATTATAGGATTTTTAATGGTAATGGTGGCAATGGACACTCATAGTCTTTATAATATCATGGTGTCGTGGGTGATAAGTATATTGACCGTTGGGCTTTCGCTAGTGTGCTTGATGCAATACATCCACCGCTCAGAAAACAGCAAAAATTGTAAAGGTGAATAGTGCGAGCAAAGATGTTATCTTTGAGGAGTTTGTACGGCGATGGCAATCACCTCTGAGACGATATCTTTTTCACCTGTCAGGTGGTAACGGAGCCTTGGCCGACGACCTGGCACAGGAGAGCTTTATTAAGGCTTTTCTGCATTGGGAGTCGCGACGAACAGACCAAGGACGAGCGTGGCTTTTTCGCATTGCCTACCGTACATTCTTGGACCACAAACGGTCAGCCAAAGAGTATGTACAACAAGAAAATATTACAAGCTCCTACGCCGCAGCCACCCATATACAGGTGTTAAAACAGACTTTGGAGTGCCTGGACGAAAAAGAGAGCAACCTAATAATACTGAGCTGTATAGAGGAGTTTACACAAGCTGAAATTGCACAAACTACTGGTATGGCCTTGGGCAGCGTAAAGACTACGATACGCCGAGCCAAAGAAAAACTACGCAAACACCTACAATGAAACAAGAGGAAGATATATTTATCCGCGCACGCATAAGTGTGCCCGACGATGGCTTTTCGCAAAGCGTAGAGCGTAAGGTTAAGATAATAAAACGTTTTGCCCCTCCGCGCCGATGGGATTACCGTATGCCTACCTTGGTGGTGGCGGTGGCTTCAGTGATTCTGATAGTGGTACTCAGCACAACGGGTATTGTGAATCCGCCAAAGGCGGAGTGGCCACGCCAACAAATGGTCGAGCAACTAAGCCACCAAAAAGAAGATACCACTTCGCTGCTGCAAAGATTGTTCAATTACGGCAAAGAGGTAATCAAAAAATAAGTTTAGTTAACGTCCTGCACGCAACGTACGCCACCAGTGGGAGACCCGCTTTGTAAACTGAGCACTGTGGCTCCAGCATTGATTTCAAAGCATGGCCGATTAGTGCTAAAGGAGAACGAGGTCCGCGACATGGCCGATGCGTCACCTCTTTTTTCATCACCCATTCGCGAAAACATTAACGAGAGTTCTCGTTGGTTAGGCATACGCCACCCTGTGGGGCAAGGCATTGTGTTGTTTGCTATGTCGTCCTGAATGGCTTGCCACGACTTTGGGGTAGTGCCGTTAGTGCCCCAACGGGTGACTTTTGTGTCAATATTAAACTTAACCCATGGTTTATTATCAGCACTACGTTCGTGGTGCGAAGGAAGCTCGGCCTTTTGGGTGTAGCCACGGATTGACTTACTATCGAGCCCATCCAACTTCATGATATGGTTAGCTAGGTCATAGGCCACAAAATCTTGTGGCAGAGCGTCGCTGCTGGCCACAATGCCCAAATTACGTACACACCGCACGAGCCACCTTTGATTAGGATTTCCTGGGACAGGATCATCATAGTTGGCTCCACTTTGAGCCCCAACGCTGGCCCCCTCGGACGACCAAAGAATCTGTACGCCACCTTTCCCACTATCATAAGTACTACTTGTGTACCACTGCTTACCCTCCATCCAGGTAGCTAGTTTATAGAGGCGTGCCCGTAAATTTAGCGATGGTTCGCCAATCCATATATCAGAGAGTTGGTTGATGCTCGAAAGATACCACCTAACCTCATCGTGGTCGATATGATTGTTACCATTGTTGTCGCGATTGAGCTTCATGCAGGCGTGGATGGCATCTGTATAATTGGTGGTGAGAGCGCCTGTGGCTGTGGTGATAAAATTGGTCCATGGGAGCGTGGAGTTGGTGGGGGGCACACTCCACAAAGCCATAGTGTTGCCACGACCATTGGCATTGTTGGTATATGTCGCCACCGCGGGGGGAGTTCCCCAAATATAGAAATTCTCGTCTTGTATCATCTCGGTACCCCAGGCAGTCTGATTGGGGGCATAGGAGGTGCTATACATGGTCTGAATGGAGGATTGACGAAAGAGGAAAAAGGCATCTGTCTTGACGCTATTGCCGTCGGCACTGGTGGTGCGAGCCGAAAGGATATGTAAAATACGCTCAGGCTGGTTGACAAAACGCTTCCAGAGGTCGGTGGGCGAGGCCACAGTGGTGGTGGGGTCTTGGTCGTAATAAAATTCGTCGACGTAGGCTGTAAAGGTAATCTTTGATAGAGAGGCATTGTCGAAAAGGTTCGGCCGTGAGGCATCAGCCTGAGCCTTATTATAACGAAGCACCTCGACTAGTTGGTCTACATTGAGCAGCCCAGTGGTGGTGGCGGTGTAGGCCTCGGGGGTGCCAGTGTATAGATTTTGAACCCCTGGAAAGGGTTGAAAATCGGCGATATAGGCTCCTGATGAGTTCTTGGCGTTAATGCGAAAGAGCACCCACTTATAGTCTTCGGGAGTGGTGGTGGCACTTTTTTGTCCTTGAGAAAATGGAGTTTTCACCGACCACACCAACCCTGGAACAATAGCATCTTTGGGGAAGGAGACCGTGGTGGTACCGTAGTGGGCATCGAAATCGAACGATTGACTACTCAGAGTGACATCGCCCTCGGCCCCTGGTTGGGGCTCTTGGCCCGTAGTGGAGGAGGCCTCGGTGGAGATGCTAGAGACAGAGTTGACAGTCACGTTGTAGGTGTAGGTAGAGTTGCGCAGGTTGTCGTAATTGTTGACGGCATCGGTGCCTACCTGCCCAAGATGGATGGTGTAGACCACGTCGGCCGAAACACCAGTGTAGCTTACATGGCCACGTAGCTGCACGTAGGTGGAGTTGGTGGGGGCATAAGTAAAGAGACCGTTGTGGCCAGTGGCATCCTTATCCTGCTTTTCGCGGAAAGCATACGCATCAGTAGTGGCTGTAATTGGAGCTCGTGGGGTGTGTTTGTTTTCGAGCAGGTAGAAGGCAAATGTACGCCCAGCTTCGGCGGTTCCCTCGCCCTCGAAATGGGCCCACTCCGAGGTGAAGTAGTCGGTTGTGGCCTCGAAAATATTGGTCTGGGTGTTGGCGAGCAACATAGAGTGCAAGGGGGCTTTAACTACGCGCCAATCTTGGGCGGTGAAGGTGACACCTGCTAGGGTGGCGATGTTGAACCGTATTTTGGAGTCAATCCTTTTGAGAGCGATTGGCCCCAAAGCAGTAGACCCACCAGAGATTGCAACAGTTGCGGGGGTTGCGGGGGTTGCAGCATCTTCGATAAAACCACTCATAACAAAGCTGGAACCACGCGAAAGGGTGTTTTGCTTGAGCGTGAGCTGAAAAGTCTTTAATTCCTCCTCGCTGGTGATGGCTTGCAAACGGGTGTAGACAACGTCCATGATGTCTAAGTCGACATTGCCAACGGCGTAGATATGGCGGTTACCTGAGGTGGTTTCGATGGTTACAGTGTTTTTGGAGGCTCCAGTAAATTCGGTGGCCTTGTAGAAACGGTTGGTGATTTGCTTACCCGTGGTGGCATCGAAGATAAAGACAAAGAGATTGTTAATTGCCTGCTCAGCCGCATCCGACGAGACAGAGCGCGAATAGAGTTCGTCGTCCTGGGCAAAGAGCTCTAGGCTCACGTGGGCAGGTAGCCCCTGGGTGAGGGTCTCCTCGAGTTCGAGAGGAGCCTTGGTGCAGGCCACAAAAAAGAGCAGCCACAAAAAAGATAGATATGATTTAAATGTGTGCATGGTCTAAACAAATGGTGGAACGGTGATATTGTAATCGTTCCAAGGGGTGATGCTAAAGGTTATACCCTAAGACACCAATATTTTACTACTCAATGAGATGGTCACGGTGTAGATGTTAGAGGGGTCTAGGGCCTGGAGTGTGGTGGTGTTGAGCTGAACCTGGTAGACCTGCTCTTGAACAACGTTATTAGTTTTGTAGTCCACACGAACCAAGAGTGTGACACCGTTGGCCAAGGTTTGCGGCAAGACCATCATCAACCCACCTTCAAGGTAAAGGTCTTGGGCTGTCTCTGTTAGCACTTTTTCAGCCAATGTCCCGTCAGAGACCGTAACATTATAATCGTTGTCGGCAGGGGTGGTAGTGGTGTGGCCACTCCACTGGTAAGTTGACGAGGTGGATTTATAGGTACAGAGGGCTTGATTGTTGAGCCCCGTAAGAGAAATACCCTTGACGGTCATGGAGGTTGTCACACCAGCCTCTTTCTTGGCGGCAAAGCGAAGCCCCGAGAGCAGGTGCGAAAAGGTCAGAGCCACAGGGGCACCCTTGGTCTTGTCATAGACTGGAGCGGAGGCCAAGAGGTCGACCTGAGAGGCCACAGCCTGCGTCACATGGTAGGTGTAGGTGGGGAGCCCCGCGCGGTCGCTGGGCGAGATGGTGAGCCCCACGGGGTTGTAGGGGGCGTAGGCAAAAAAGCTCAACATGCCAGTTGGGGGCCAATATTGCATCTGCTCGCACTGCCAAGAGGCACCATTTTTGACAGCCTTGTAGTTATAGGTGTAACTGGGGCTATCGGCAGAGGCGTTATAGGCCGAAGCGGAGTGGCTGGCCAAGACCCCAAAGTTGGAGAGGGTGGCGGTGGTGATGGAGGCAGCTCGGGAGGTGGGCGAGGTTTGGGTGGATTGGCTTAGGGCGGGGGTGAATTGAATCACCTGAGCCTGGGGATAGGCCATCACCGACTCCTTGCTACACGAACAGCAGAGCGCAGCACCCACAAGCAGAGCCATGGCTATATGTAACTCTTTGTGCATCCGAATTGGTTTGATTAATAATTTAGAAGTCCCCTTTGAGACTATAAGAACCTATGAGGGGAGATTCAACCCCTCATAGATTAGGAAATTACATCTGTGTTTCAGCGTTTCTGTCAGTCCAACCCGTAACATTAGTAGTGAAGGTGATAGGGTTCAGGATAAGATTACCTTGGTCGTCGAAACCACCACCAAAGGTTAGTTGATAGGTTACGCTCTGAGCCATAGTCCAATTAGCTGCAAAAGGTACATAGAGCATGGCATAGGCTGCATCGGTACCATGCAGATAGACCTTTTGTGCTCCATTTTGCTGGTAAATCTTGCAGTTAATGCTGAAGTAGCTACCAGTCTGTGCTGGGTTTGTAGCATCAGTAGTAGTTGTAGTACCAGCAGTAGTAGCTTTTGGGACCCATGCAGTGGTAGTTTGAGGAATCAACATCAAGACATTAGCAGTTCTATTATCAATAGGGACATAGACATTGTAACCAATAGGTGTAGTTGGCGAAGTTGCATCAGATGGAATGGTGTAATCGATAGGAGTACCTATAGTAGTTGACCATGCTGCTGAAGGGGTAGAGGCAGGAGTTAGGGTAAAGGTACCTACTGAGCCAATATTGCACACTTGGATACCATTTACGGCAATCTCCACCTTAAGGTTAGTGGCCTGAGTGCGGGCGGCAAAGTGAATTTGGGTCAACGCATGGGCGAAAGTCAACTTAACAGACGGATTAGCAGTAGGCTGGACTGTAGCCTCGGCCGTGGTGTACATAAAATCATCCTGCTTAGTTACATCAGCTGGCACGGTATAATCCGTAAACTTCATCCACTTATCAGTAGTGTTACTAAAAGCAGGAGCTACAGGAGTGGCATTTTTGCTGGTAAAAGGGGCATAAGCGTAGAAACGGAGATTGTCAGTGGAGCCAGCAGTAGTTGTTGGCCAAAAGCAGACATCCTCTGGTTTAGCATAACCCCAAGCTGCTGTAGGGGTGGTGGTGTATTTAATTTCAGTACCGACGGTTGCTTTACCCATATAAGGTGCTATACCGTCCTTAAAAAATGCTGTTACACCAAAGGCGCTACCATCCTTTTGGAAATCATTTGCTCCTCCTTCGTTACCAGTTATGGGTAGAGTTTTGGACTCGTTGGCATAGGTTGAGAAGCCGATAGAGTGACGTGCAATGGGCTCTTCTGAACCGATAACCTCGCTCTTGGAGCATCCAGCAAGAGCCATAGAGGCGGCCAGGAATGCAATTAGATAGTTGTTTTTCATTTTGTTGTTAGTTAGTTAGTTAGTTAGTTAGTTAGTTAGTTAGTTAGTTAGTTAGTTAGTTAATTAGTTCGTTTGTTAGTTTGTTAGTTTGTTAGTTAGTTAGTTTGTTAGTTAGTTTACATCGGTATGTCGACATGGACATCATCCCAAGGCTCAACATCGGTGTCGAAAGCCCCATCACCATCGCCACCAATGGCCTCGGGCAGGGTGATGTTGACCTCCACCGTGAGACAGGTAGTGAGTCCTTGTTTGGAGTGTATGAGGTCAGTGACATCAAAGGAGAGGGGGTGAATACGCCCGTCGACCAAGCGAAAGTCAATGTCCAGGAAGTAGCGAGTGTTAGCCCTAAGCGAACCATCGGTGATGAGGCCAAAACTATTGAAGGTGTGGCTAATGGTGCCGTTACGGGTGGTGCCAGGGTCAAAAACGCGGTTGTTCAAGATAAATTCATGAGTCACCCCACGCGCCGAATTACACCCCTGCCCCAAATAGTAGTCACCAGAGAGGTTGCGCAGATGGGTAACTGGAGCTCCAGCGGCATAACAGAGACCCATAACGTGGGCCTTGACATGAACCAAGGTGATAACACGAGCGGGGGTAAGGGTTATCTCGCTGACAACTTCGTGGCTGGGGCCTGCGGGACGGTCGTAGTAATACTCAACCATGTCGCGGGTGACACTGACCCCCATAGTTCGAGCCGAGGCCAGCATCTCGGGGTCCTCGACAATGGTGGGTATGGAGTTGGATAGGCCAATGAAGCCCCGAAGAGGCTTCTCTTTGTCGATGGCCGAAGCACGATAGGTGTTCTGAGAGAAAGCCTCGCGGAAGGAGAGATGACGATACTCACCTGGGGTGTTGTTGTAGACCACCAAAGTGTAGCGACCAACGGGCAGAGCAATGATGCCCCGATTGGGATTGCTAAAATAGGGGAACTCCTCGTAGAGCGAACCATCGTCGTTGTAGGCCACCACCGTGGCTCCGTTGGGGGTCATCTGAGAAGGGGCCCAATCAATGTTCACGCCAAGCAGGGCCTTGTCGGTGACACCATAATAGAGGTGGTCGCGCTTACAAGAGCTACCCAAAAGCAGAAGCACTAATATGTATAGAAAATGTCTCATCGCCCTACTCTATTTTTGTGACGGCTATTGATGAGCCATACCAATGAAACCTCGAGTTTGGTGGGGCCAAACCAGCGGTGGCGGTTGGTCTGCCAAGGATAGTCCCACACTTTAATGTCACCATAACGGGTGTCGCGGGTCATGGTGTAACGGCGATAGTTGGTCTGCATATAACCAACACCCAAAGAGTACTCCAACCTAAGGTTATTTCCTATGGAGTGGGCATAAGCTGCACTAAGGCCTGCGGCAATAAAAAATTCGCCCTGCACACCGCGGGGGGTGAAAGGCTGAACATCGAACAATCCACCACCCACATAAAGCCCTATGTTCCACCCTGTAAGGGGCTCTCGATGGGTCCGCTCGCCAAACCAATAGCGTCCCTGAATGCTGGCGGTGAACAGCTGAAGGGTCATATTGGCACTATTGCTCTTCCACCATGGAAAGATTACCTGACCAGCAATGCTCCAATGGCGACCAATGGGAAGCTCTATCTCAAGATTTAGAGCCGTCAGGGCATCATAAAGTAGATTGGTCTTGATGGCCAAAATAGGTTTAGCAGGCACACGCAAAGAGACATAAGGCGTGGAGGGGACAAATGATGAGAGAGGTTGGGTGGCAGGCTTTTTGATAAGTGTCTCGACTGGGGCGGCCGCAATGGTGGGCAGGGTGCGCTTGGGCTCCATAGGAACAGGGGCTGTGCCCACGGTGATGGAGACCATAGTATAGCGCATGGCAGGGAAAAAGCGGTCGGCCATGGAGTTCCAAGTGCGGCCACCGTGAAGGCTCATGAGTTGCCGCTTGAGGCCGTCAACCCAATTGTGGTGCTGGTCGTAGATAAATTCGGGAGTGTGGTCGATGAGGTAGACCACCGTATCGCGATAGGGGTAATCAGAGGCGGCCACCGAATCGCGTAGATTATGGTAGGCTATACCTCCGTTGACACGGTGAATAACACTGTCGGGCAGAGAGACAAAGCCACGAAGATAGCGTTCAATGGCATCGTAACGCTTCTGAGCCAAAAGTTGATTGAAACTCCACTTACCAGTGGGAGAGGTGGAGGCCTCGAGAGTGAAGCTGCGGATAATGAGGGTGGAGTCAGAGGTTAGCTGACGCAAACGAGAGATTATAGTATGCAACCGTTCGCCATTACCATCATAGGACTCCTCGACAACACTAGAACCGTCACGAAAGAAGAGCTTAGCCGTAAATTCATGATTTTGCGCCCATGCAGTCGTGATAGATAAAAAAACGACCAATAGTAATGTTACAAAAAATTTCACCTTATTTTGCCATATAAAACATATATCGACAACGCCTCCAACACACAAATAAGCCTACACAAAACTTCCGACAACAAAGGTAGATAAAAAGCCCTAATATTATTACATGACTAACATAAAAAAAACATTTTTATTTTTACAGTATAACCTTAGCCCAATAGGTACACAGAAAATGGGCTAGAGAAAAATTTGAGAAAATCAGAAATAATGTAGTACATTTGTACAACCTACTTTTTTTTGAATGAAAAACATACTCTACTTACTGATAATATCACTGCTGATAAGCTGCCGCTCAGAGCCACAGACAGAGCCAGAACCGCAACCCTCGGATGGGCGCACGGTGCTGATGTATATAATTGCGGACAACAACTTAGAGAGCTTCGCCATTGATGACATAAACGAAATGGAGGCAGCATGGGCAGGAAGCATGGGGCCAAAGGATAACATACTGGTCTTTTTAAATAGAAGCCACGGAAGAAACCAACTGTATAAAATTGTAGAAGACAACAATATATACAATATGTCAAGCCCCGTAATCAAGGATTACCCAGAGGAGATGGACCCCACAGACCCGGCAGTGTTGCGCGCGGTGATAGATGATGTGCAAAGAATGTACCCCTCGAAAAGTTATGGCCTTGGTATGTGGTCACACGGCTCGGGATGGGTGCCCAGCGGCGATGTGCCACTGGAATCACCACAACCAGAACAGAAGAAAATAAGCCGTCTGGACTTTGCTGAGCCATCTATGCCTGAGCCAAAAGAGGGGACAAGCTACGTGATTGGGATAACTAACAGATTCAGACGAAGTATGGAGATTGACCAAATGGCTAAAGTGCTGAGCGGGCTGCATTTCGACTTTATATTCTTTGACGCTTGTTACATGGGCAGCGTGGAACTGGCCTACGAACTACGCCATGTGTGCGACTACTTAGTATCTTCAGTGGCCGAGATTGTAGTAAAAGGGGCCCCATATGACTTGGTGGCAGCAGATATGGTGAGGTTGCCTACTCGCGAGGCCGTAGTAACCCTAGCCACCAAATATTACAACCATTGTCAGGCCCAAAGTGGCAACGACCAATCATCCACAATATCGGTGGTAGAGAGTAGCAAACTGGAGACTGTGGCTCAGGAACTGAAAAAAATAGTGACCCCAAACCCGCGGGTGCCAATAAATAGTATTCAACAATTCGGACGTAGTGATTACGTAGGAATATATCACGACTTGGATGATTTTGTGAAACAGACGTGGGGCACAATGGCCACAGCGCAATTTAGTGCTGCACTAAACCAAGCGGTGATTTACAAAGCGGCCACAGCCAAAATGTTCCAGTTTTTAGATATTAAAACCCATTGCGGACTTTCGGCATATATACCCAGAAGTTATCAGAGGATAACCCTTAATGCCTTTATTACGCGTTACGGATGGAGCAAGGCGAGTGGACTGGATAAAATGATAGAATAAAAGTTACAAAAAAAGGTCTTTACAGACCTTTTTTTGCTTTAGACGGTTTAACTTCTAAAAATTAAATTGTACAGAGGCCTGAACACGGCTCGCCCTGCCAAAATCACCATTCTGGTTGTAACGGGTGCCATAAAGGTACTCTACCCCAACATTAAGACTGCGAGTGATGTTGTAGAAAAGATTACCCACAATATACTGAGCCATCTTGTATCCCTGGGGGTTGAAAGAGTCTTTTTCGTAGAGGCGAACCTGAGAATAGCCAATGGTCATGGGTAGCTTAGGGGTGATGTTAACCTGCAAACCTGCAAGCCAAGTAAGAGCCTCGGGAGAGCTCATCCTATGGCTATTATTACTGGGCACCAAATCCAGCCCCACACCTTGCAAATCGCTGATATAAGGTGTAATACCACGACCATAGAGCACCTGGCCGTAGAACTGCACGGCCGAACAAAGTTTGATAGTGCCGCTTAGTTGGGCTCCCCAACCAATTTCGGACTTTACTTTGTCTTCCCCATTATCACCATAATAGAGGTCACGGAAGATACCCGAAGCACGTATATGGCTCTGCCCTTTGTTCCATGAATACTGAACATAGGCGGGAATGTCGGGTACACGCTGAGCAATAGACAGGTAGTCAGAGCCGTAAGTACCGCTCACCACTGGCAATTCGGCTGCAATGGCCATGCTCCAATGTTCATCAAAACTATGTTTGTACTGTACCATCAGATTGCGACCATAAGTGTAGCCATTGGGTCCCTCGAAATCAATGGTGTTAAAACCAGCACCCAAATCGCAAAAAGTGGTGACGGTTTGCCCCAAAGTGAAACCCATAAAACTGATGTAGGCCTCGCGAAGCCTCAAATTATAGTTACCACCACGGAAATCGGTCTCGATGTAGGCCTCAATAGCCCCTAAAGAACGGGTATTAACCACGGTTTTAAAGTAGAGACGCGAAGTGGAGCCATCCATCAAAATGCGTTGCTGGTTCTGAATATTACGGCTCATGGGGATGTCGAAAGTGACAAAATCACGATTCCCAACCACATTGTTAAAGTCATAAGCTGTACGAAAATTAACAAACCCACCAAGGGCAAAACTAGCCTTGGCCTTGGAGTCGGTGAACAAGAAAGTGGGCATGCCCACCTGCTGAGGCGTGTTGCGCAAAGAACGGCTGAAGTCAAAATAAGCCTTGGCCTTAAGAACATGGTCATAAGCATTCGAAGGGCCTACAATGACCACATTAGTCCTGCCCAGGGGATATTTGGCCGATTGCGCACAAAGCGGCACAGAGGTGAATAGGGCAACACCGCAGGCCAGTGATAGAAATTTGGATAGATTTTTCATGGCTTTTTTGATTATTAGAATTTGTAGAATCTTTTAATCAAAGAGTGTGCCAAAAAAAACACTATCTTTGCAGCACTATGAAACAAGAGCTGTTTGTGGCTACCAAGGAAGCCTCGTTGCTGGATTTTCTCTTTGAAAGTTTCGGCACCCTAAAAAGCAAAACCACCATCAAAAGCTATTTGGCACACCGCCAAGTGAGCCTACAGGGGTGTGTGACCACCAAATTCGACCGCCCAGTAAAGGTGGGAGATGAGGTCATTGTGCACTACGGACGCCAAAAAGAGGCTTTACGCCACCCTATGTTACGTATTGTATTTGAGGATGAGTGGATACTAGTGGTGGAAAAACGCAACGGACTC
>JAVVSB010000034.1:0-19339 GCA_036654415.1 Mucinivorans sp.
TTTTCGCCCTTCGTAGAGCCCATGCTGTTACTTTAGCTACTGGGATGGCTTCTTTTCCTTGGTAGTTTACGTATCCAAATCCTACCAGTTAATCTGTCATTTATGGTAAGAATAGCCCCTTTATGGTTCTTGCCTATTAAAGAAGTCTTGAGATGCCACTTTTTTTGCATAAAAAATTTGGTGAGTAAAAATTTTGTATTACCTTTGCAGTGTATTACAAAACTAACACACACAAACTATGATTAAATTAAACGACCTATCGTTTGCTTACAAGGGTAAGGCGGTCTTTGGTGGGCTCTCTTTAGAGCTTCAGCAGGGCTCTATTTACGGTTTGTTAGGCAAAAATGGTGCTGGTAAGACCACACTATTAAAATTATTAAGCGGTTTGCTTTTTCCGCGTCAAGGGACGGTTCTTGTCGATGGAAAGGTTCCAGCGGAGCGTGGGGTACACTTTCTGGAGCAGATTTTTCTCCTGCCCGAGGAGTTTGAGCTGCCGCGCATGACCATCCTTCAGTACAGCTCTCTCTGTGGTCGATTCTATCCCTGTTTTTCGGCAGCACAGATGAGCCAGTACCTCTCCACTTTGAGTGTAGATGCTGCGCAGCCACTTCACAAGATGAGCTTTGGGCAGCGTAAAAAGGCCTATATTGCCTTTGCTTTGGCCTGTAACACACGCTATCTATTGATGGACGAACCAACTAATGGATTAGATATACCCAGCAAGGGCGAGTTTCGTCGCCTGATGAGTGCCCAGTCTACCGCTGAACGCACCATTGTGATTTCTACCCATCAAGTACGCGACCTTGAACAGTTGATTGATGCTGTTGTAATTCTTGAAGGTAGCCAGATTCTGCTTAACGCCACCGAGGCACAGATTACCGAGCGTCTGCAATTCAAACATATTCAAGAAGATGACGAGCCTCTGTATAGCGAAAAAACCATTCACGGCACTTGGGGGGTCTGCCCCAACAGCTCCTCAGCTGAGTCGGAGTTGGATATGGAACTACTTTTCAATGCTGTGGTGAGTGCCCCAGCCTCAATTAAACAAATTTTTGAAAGTCATGAATAATCAATTCTCTTTTTCGCGTCTTGGCGACCTTTTTCGCCTTGATTTTGGGTTCAATAAACGGAAGTTATTGGTAATTATAACCTGTTTAGTTGGCTTGTCTATCTTCTTTTATACTATAGATTTGCTGAAATATCTCAACTACAAAAGTCTATATGGTGATGTTACTATAAACGTAAAATCTTCGTTTGAGAGTGTAAAAATGGTAGTTCAATTAGCTTGGATAGTGCTTTGTTCACAGAGTTTCTTAGGCTATTTTCATGGGGGCAGGGCAAGCGCAATGCTGATGTTGCCCGCCACTCCAGCTGAAAAATTCTTGCAAAGATTTTTCCAGACCCTTCTAGTGAATTTAGTTCTCCTTTACAGCAGCCTTATCGTTGTCTATCTTCTTTGGTCGTTGGTTGTGGGCACAGCTCCAGATTGGAGTACTTTGCTCTGTCATGATTTTGTGCATTGGGCTCTGTTTATTGGCCTATCCCATTCAGTCTATTTTTTTGGTAGTACCGTTTTTCGTCGCCATGCTTTCTGGTTTACATCGCTGATTATAATGGGTGTTTCCATCTTATCCAGTGTAGTAATTGGAATTTATTTTGCTCAAAGCTCCAATTACTTCGTGATGGTGAACTTCGATATATGGCGGTTGGATGCTTATATATATAGCTTGGCCCCTGTGGTAATGCTACTTTTCTGGTGGCTTAGCTGGCTACGTTTCAAAAAAAATCAAATCACACGATAATGGAATTTACAACACAACAACCTATCTATCTGCAAATAGTGGAACTCATCTATTCAGGTATTCTTAGCGGACAGTGGAGCGAGGGTGGCCGCTTGCCATCGGTGCGTGAGTTGGGTGCCGAGATTGGAGTCAACCCCAACACTGTTATGCGAGCCTACGAACGGCTACAACGAGATTCTATTATCGGCATCAGCCGCGGTGTGGGCAATTTTGTTGAGATGGGTGCACGCAAAATCATTTTAGATATCCAGCGTGCTGAATTTATGGATGTCACCCTGCCCCAAATCTTTGAAAAGATGGAGCAGCTAGGCATCACCCTCCAGCAAATTATAGCTCAAAGCACTCTTTATCGACCTGCTCCAAAAGATGGTAAAAATCCTCACCAAAGCGACGAATAAGTGGCTCTCGTAGGGTTCGGTATAGTGGTTCTCCCTTGGTCTTGCCAAGCAGCTCAGCCGCTTGGCATACCGACCAACGGTGATATTGCAAACCAGTTTTGCCACCTTTAAGCTTTACCTCACGAATGGGGTATAGGTGACACGAAATAGGCTTACGGAAAGAGCATTTGCCCTCGATGTAGGCCTTTTCTATGGCACACCATGTCGCCCCATCTTGGTTGATTGCGTATGCACATTGAGCTCCGTGAACGAGTGGGGTAGTCAGCTCGTTATCCTCGTCTATGACTGCAAGACCTTGGTTTTTAGTGGCTTCTACTCCCTCTGTGGTCATATATGGGCTGTATTGTGGCCATTGCTCTTCAAGCTCTGTCACTTCGCTCTGCTCCAATGGAGCGCCTGCATCACCCTGCACGCAACACTCACCGTGGCACTCCTTTATATCACAACAAAATTGGGCTGTAAAAAGTTCCGAGCTTACTATCTTATCCTCTATTTCTACCATTTTCATTGAATTTTCTACAAAGATAACTATCTTTGCATAAAAGTAGTTAAAATTATGATACAACGTAAACAGACACTCTACCTTTTGGTGATATTCGGTTTGCTGCTCTCGATGATGTTTTTGAGGCTGACCACCGCTGTCTTCGAGGCTAAGGAGAGCCAAACCGTTGAGGCCGATGGTTCCGTCAATCGTACCGTGGTGCTCTCCGACTCTACAGCTCAAATCACTATGTGGGCCCTATATTATGACGGTCATGTGGCCGTTCCTTTCTACTACCTAGGTGTCTTACTCAGCCTTAGTGTAGCCCTTAGTGCGGCTATTATTCTCTTTTTTCGCCGTCGTATAGTTCAAATTCGTCTCTGTTTTGCCCTTGGGGTACTCCTTGTTGGGCTTATAGGGTTTTTGGTCTTCTACAATGTGCGCTTGGGGCAGAGCGGTGGCGTGATGAGCTACTCGGTGGCCAATGTTTTTCCGCTCATCTGTTTGGTTCTTTTGTGGTTGGCCTATCGCGGCATCATCAAAGACGAGGCCTTGGTGCGTTCACTTGATAGATTGAGATAATGGAAAGTTTTATTCGTAGCCTCTCACTCGAACATGCTCTTGAGCAGATAGCTCTTGGCGTGAATCGAGGGCAGAGGATGTCACAGGCCCAGGGGCTGTTCTTTTTAGAGAGAGCTCCACTAGGTCTACTTGGTGCTTTGGCCTTGCAAAAGAAGGTAGAAAAGACAGGTCAACGGGTATTCTACAACCGTAATATCCATATCGAGCCCACCAATATATGCCTCTTTAGGTGTCGTTTCTGCTCTTATCGAGCTGCGGCCACCGACCCCACGGCATGGTATTATTCGCTCAAGGATATTGAGGCTCTGGCCCAAAAGTATGTGGGGCAACCCATCACCGAGGTCCATATTGTGGGGGCGGTTCACCCCGACCACACATTGGAGGACTACCTGGCCATGGTGCGTACCGTTAAAAGGGTGTTGCCTCAGGTGGTGGTCAAATCCTATTCTGCCGTTGAGCTCAACCACATTATCCTTAAGGCGGGGCTTACTCTGCACCAGGGGCTTTTAAGGCTCAAAGAGGCTGGTATGGGGGCTATGACAGGTGGAGGGGCCGAGATTTTTGATGAGACACTTCGCGCTCAAATTTGTCCCGACAAAACCTCTTCTGAGCAGTGGCTTGCCACTCATCGTGCTGCCCATGAAATAGGTCTTAGAACTAACGCTACCATGCTTTACGGCCACGCCGAGACCTATGCTCAGCGTGTTGACCATCTCGAAAGGTTGCGGGCCCTTCAGGACGAGACCTCTGGTTTTTCGGCCTTTATTCCCCTAAAATACCGTTCGCAGAACAACTCTATGTCGGCCCTTGGCGAGGTCTCCTTGCCCGAGGATATGCGTGTTTTGGCCTTTTCGCGTCTCTATCTCGATAATTTTCCTCACATCAAGGCCTATTGGCCCATGTATGGTAAACAGGCTACAGAGTTGGCCTTAGGCTTTGGGGCCGATGATATTGATGGCACCATCGACGACACAACCAAAATTTACTCTA
This sequence comes from Mucinivorans sp., assembly GCA_036654415.1. GTDB lineage: Bacteria > Bacteroidota > Bacteroidia > Bacteroidales > Rikenellaceae > Mucinivorans. The sequence continues at coordinate 4,254 of JAVVSB010000034.1, forward strand.
TGGCTGGAGCCGAGGAGCAGCGACCAACCATGACTACCACACAGATGCGTGAACTTATTGCGCTAGCGGGATTCACACCCATCGAACGCGACACATTTTATAATCAGGTATAATGAATTTTTTAAGAAAAATATTTGACTACATCAAAGGCCATTTCTTGCTTCGCAATTTGGTGCTTGCCGTCTGCCTTATTGTGGTTTTTATCTACGCTATCGAGATTTTCTTGGGCCTTTTCACCCGTCATGGACAAAGTTACGAGGTGCCAGCCTTGGTTGGTATGACTGTAGAGCAGGCCACGGCCACCGCTGATAATTTGCGTATCGAGGTTATCGACTCGCTCTTTGTCCCACGCGAGCAACCTGGGGCCATTCTCGACCAGAGCCCCAATGCAGGTATGGGGGTTAAGGCTGGACGGACTATCTTTGTGGTCATCAATGCCGAGCGGCCACGTATGGAGGTTGTACCTTATGTGACAGGCTTCTCTTTGCGTCAGGCCAAAAATATGCTTGAGAGTAAAGGATTTGAAATTGGGCGTTTAGTTTATAGTGCTGACATGGCTACCAATAATATTTTGGACGAACATTGCAAGGCAACGCGTATCACTCAAAATGGTAATTTCAAAGCCGAGATGGGTAGTGCCATCACCCTGACAGTAGGGCTTAATGGCTCTTCACCATTGCCATTGGTGCCTAAAGTGGTGGGTCTTACCCTTCGTCAGGCCAAGAGTCGGCTTTGGGAGATGGGGCTTAATTTGGGTGATGTGCGCCCCGATGGTACCCTAAATGATAAGGATGATGCCAAAGCTAAGGTATATCGACAGAGTCCCAATCAACAGACACGTGCCGATTATGGGCAGAGTGTTACTCTCTATCTGACGGCTGATATTGATAAAATTAAGGATGGAGGTAAGGAGTCGGATGTCAAAGCGCGCCATGTAGAACAGGATGTAGATAGTATGGACATGGAGGATATATTTAAATTATGACAGAACAGATAGTCCTTGAGGAGATAGCTCAGGATAGTGATGAATTGTGGGAACACTTTTCAATTGTAGTTGACAAAGGGCAGAGCCTGCTTCGCATAGATAAATTTTTGAGTGCTCGCCTCGAGGACACCTCTCGCAGCCGTATTCAGGCCGCTGCCGATACAAGTTCTATTTTAGTAAATGGCACTCCTGTCAAGTCAAGTTATCGTATAAAACCTCTTGACAAAATATCTATTGTCATGCCCTATCCGCGGCGTGAGGTCGAGATTGTGGCCCAAGATATTCCTTTGGAAATCCCCTACGAGGACGATGATTTGTTATTGGTGAATAAACCAGCAGGCATGGTTGTCCATCCTGGCCATGGCAACTACGATGGCACATTGGTCAATGCCTTGACTTTCCATCTACGTAATTTGCCTCTTTTTCAATCTGGCGATATGCGTGCTGGTTTGGTGCACCGCATCGACAAGAATACATCGGGTCTTTTGGTGGTGGCCAAGAATGACTTTACCCATGTGGGGCTGGCCAAACAATTTTTCGACCACACCATCGAGCGCACTTATCATGCCTTGGTTTGGGGCACCTTAGAGCATGACGAGGGGACCATATGTGGTAATATAGGGCGTAGTGTGCGTGACAGGCTCAAGATGGATGTCTTTGACCAGGAGTCTGGACAGGGTAAACATGCCGTGACTCACTATCGCGTTTTGGAACGTTTGGGCTATGTAACCTTGGTGGAGTGTAAGTTAGAGACTGGGCGTACCCACCAAATTAGGGTCCATTTCGAACATATTGGCCATCCGCTTTTCAATGATGAACGTTATGGGGGTAACAAGATTTTGCGTGGCACTACTTTTACCAAATACCGTAGTTTTGTTGAAAATTGTTTTGCTATCATGCCTCGCCATGGCCTTCATGCTTTGAGCCTTGGTTTTGAACATCCACGCACCAAGGAGCAGTTAAATTTCACCAGCGAGTGGGCTGCTGATTTTGCCGCCTGTGTAGATAAGTGGCGCGGTTATGTCCAGCCGTAGAGCTATTTGGTCGAGGCCGTTTTCTTATCCTGTGCTATTCTGTCGGTTACATAGACTGTAAAGACGGGTAGCATCATCATCCCTGAGCAGGCCAACACCACCGACAATACACGCCCAATGGCTGTCGAGGCCTCAATATTTGAACCCACTGTATCCATCACCATGGCTGCCCACCACAGAGCATCCCAATAGTTTTGTACTTGTGGGTTTACCCCTGAACCCTCGGCCACATAAAAGACCAGACTCGAAAAGTAGACTATGGCACTTAGCACAAAGAGGTACGAAATCATAAGGCTTGTGGCTGTGCGGCGAGTAAACCAGCGCACTATCATGATAAGGCCAAACCCTCCACGTAGCAGTGGAATCATAGCCAGCAGATAGTGAATATGGGCCGATACTACTAAATCGGTATGGTGGACGATATTAAGGTAGGGTATGGCAAATAGCAGCAGTAGAATGTTACGCTTAAAGTAGTTCCACCGCTGGTGGCTAACAATAAATCGCACCCAAAAATCCAAGAAAAATATTGAGCATACCCACAGCTGTAACTTTCGCATCTGTGGATTAAGTGGGTCGTAACCCACACCCGAGAGTATGTCGTAGGAGAGCAGCCCTACCACAGCCATACAGGCCACCATAACCATCATGCCTAGTGCTTTGGTCCAAAATCCTTCGGTTAGAAATCTTTTCATAAGCTGTTTTTCCAAAGGTGGTGCAATTTTTATGCCACAATTTATTTGAGCCACCACCATAGAATATACCCTATGGCCGCTATGCAGATTATCACCGACAGGATGATGGCCAGTGTGGCAGCCCCTTTAATCTTAGGCTCTATCCTTGTTGAGGTAGTGGGGTAGGCCATTAGCGGGGTTAGCTCCATGGGGTTATCTGTGGCGGGGCAGAGTAGGGCTGAGAGTTGGTCATCCAAGCTTACAATCTCTGCGGTGGCAAGGTCCAGCACTCCCAACCCATCAATGGTGCAATAACCATCTTCCGATAGTGCCTGAATCAAGAAGCTTTCGTAGAGTTCGTTGGCTTGCTCCTCTGAGTATCCATTTTGTTGCTCCAACAGTTCTACGAACGACAGAGATGTAGAATCCTCAGCCGCGAAGCTTATCTGGCGATGAGGTGCGAAAAGCTTACTCCCCTCCAGTGATGCCGCCACCCTTTCGCACCTAAGAACACCCACTTGTGGCAACCACAGTGGTGATTCATTTTGTAGTAGGTAACGGATAATTAGTATCTCGAGGTTCATTTTGCATGGCGTTTTTGTTGGCGAGTAGGGGCTTTGGGTTGCGGCATATTGGTGTATGGTTGAGCCGCGCGACGCAGAGCCACCACTAGAATAACCACACCAGCTACCACAAATGGAATCGAAAGCCACTGCCCCATATTGAGTTTCATTGTTGTCTCAAAGGCCTCTTGTACATTTTTGATGCTTTCAATTAGGAACCTGGCCCCAAAGAGCCATATCAAAAAGACCCCGAACATCACACCTCTTTTATTTGAGACCTTGGTGCGCCAATACAGTAGCATGAGCACCGCAAAGAGTAGGATATAGGCCAAAGCCTCATATATCTGAGTGGGGTGCATGGGCATGGTCTCATTTGCGCGGACAAATATAAAGCCCCATGGCATATCGGTTGCCGTGCCGTAAACTTCGGAGTTAATCAAGTTGCCTATTCGTATGCAGGCCCCGCCTATGGCTACCACTATGCCCACACGGTCCAAAAACCATATATATGGTGTCTTCCATTTGTGGCTAAAGAGCCATATACCAATGAGTAGGCCTATGGCAGCTCCGTGGCTGGCCATGCCACCGTTACGGATAAAGAGTATCTCCCATGGGCGACTTAGATAGTAGGCTGGTTCGTAGAAGAGGCAGTGACCCAAGCGTGCTCCCAGCACTGTGGCCACGATACAGAAGGTAAAGGCCGACCCTGTAATCTCGGGGTCTAGACCCTCGTGTTTTACTATTTTGCCAAATATCCACAGACCCAAGGCGAAAGCCAAAGCCCACATCAGACCGTAAAAAGCAATGTCAAGGCCAAAAAGACTAAAGGCTACGGGGTCTACATCCCAAGTAATAAAAAGTAAATTCATAAATTAAAGTTGTTTTTCAATCCAGTTAGTTAGTTCTACAAATTGTGCCACCGATAGCCTCTCTGGGCGAAGCTCCATATATGGGTGGTTAGCCTGAGCTGGTAGCTCCGAGAATCCGCTACGGAGTGAGTTGCGAATGGTTTTGCGTCGCTGATTAAAGGTTGCCTTGATGACCCGTTTAAGTAATATTTCGTTGCAATCCAAGCTCATCACCTCGTTACGCTTAAGGCGTATCACGGCACTCTGCACCTTGGGTTGAGGCTCAAAATTCTCGGGCCCCACCTCAAAGAGGTACTCCGTGGTGTAGTAGGCCTGTAACAACACACTTAGTATTCCGTACTCCTTACCCGTTGGGGTGGCGCATATTCTTCTTGCCACCTCTTTTTGGAGCATCCCCACTATTTGAGGCACGTGCTCTTTATGGTCGAGCACCTTAAAAAAAATCTGTGAGGATATATTATACGGAAAATTACCTATAATATTGACCCCTTCGGGAAAAATCTCATCCAGGGGTAGTTGCAAAAAGTCGCCATGAATAATGTTGAGTGATGGGTATCTCTCTCCTAGGTATTGGATACTCTCTCTGTCAATCTCCACCACGCGTAGATGGTCACTAATTAAGTATTTGGTCAGCACCCCCATTCCAGGTCCCACCTCCAACACCTCTTGGCTACCACTGGGTACCAAACTGTGGGCTATACGGTGGGCTATCTCTTGGTTGCACAGGAAGTGTTGTCCTAGCTCTTTTTTTGCTTTTACTCTTTGAATCATAGGACAAAGATAGGTTATAATTTTTAATTTTCTTAATTTCTTAATTCTGAATTAACATTGGGGTAACATTGTGGCAGTACGTTTGCAGTGTAAAAAAGAGATAGAAAAACTTAAACCAAACTAAAAGATGAAAAAGTTAATTTTGATGGCTTGCGTGGCCATGGCCACCTTAACGGTGGAAGCTCAGAAACTTAAAGGGTCAGACACTCTGCTGCCTTTGGCACAACAGGAGGCCGAGAATTATTTAAAAGCCAATACAGGCAAGTCGGTTACTGTTACTGGTGGTGGTTCGGGCGTGGGTATTGCAGCCCTTATTGATGGTTCAACCCAAATAGCCATGAGTTCGCGTAAGATGAAATTTGATGAAAAGCTAAAACTTCAACAGGCAGGCAAGAGCGTGGTCGAGAAAATTGTAGCTTGGGATGCTTTGGCTGTGGTGGTCAACCCCACTAACAAGGTCTCGCAACTCACCCGCTCACAACTTGAGGGCATCTTTACTGGCAAAATCGTCAATTGGAAAGAGGTTGGTGGGGCAGACCTTAAAATCGTAGTCTACTCCCGCGAGAGCAGCTCGGGCACCTATGAGTTTTTCAAGGAGTCGATTCTTAAAAACAAAAACTATATGAGTTCCATACTCTCCATGCCTGCCACAGGGGCCATTATTCAGAGTGTTAGTCAAACCCCTGGAGCTATCGGTTATGTGGGCCATGCTTATATCAACGATGATGTCAAAGCACTCAAGGTTAGCTACGATGGCACGACTTTTGTGGAGCCCACCTATGCCAACGCCAAGAATAAAAGTTACCCTGTGGTGCGCCCTCTCTACTTTTACTATACCACTGCCGACCAGACAAAAATAAAGCCCTTTGTGGATTATGTACTCAGTGCTGCTGGGCAAAAGACAGTCAAGGAGGTTGGTTACATTGACGTACTATAATCACTGATAATGACACGTAGAAAACGTTTTTTCGAAACTATAGTCGAAAGGATATTGATGGCTAGCGGGGCAATGACCTCGCTCACCATCATTCTTATCGTCTTTTTCTTGTTCAAAGAGGGTTCTGGTCTGTTTCGTAGCCCCATTATCGAGCAGGGGTATGTCTTGGCGGTCAACGCTCAGAATCCCATTAATAGTCTCAAGCCCGAACAGATAAAAGAAATCTTTGATGCCCACTATACCAATTGGGTTCAGGTTGGGGGGGCGGATGAACCGATAGTGGTTTTTCGTCTAAGCGATTTGACATCCTACGTTAGTGAAGAGGAGCTAGGGCCTAATTTTGAACTCCTACCAACGGTTTTGTCTCAAATCGTGGCTGACCATCGCGGCATCATCGCCTTCTTCCCACGCGAATATTTGGCTGGCGATTTCTCTGGAGGCAAGTTGCTCGATAACCAAGATATCACCTCTTCTGAATTTTTTGGTGGTCAAGAGTGGTTTCCCACCGCTCAACCAGCACCTCTTTTTGGGGTTCTGCCTCTTATCTTGGGTACACTCTTGGTCTCTTTGGCCGCCATCCTCTTTGCTCTACCTTTTGGCATGGCTTCGGCCATCTATATGGCCGAGTTGAGCCATTCTCGTACACGGCAATTTCTTAAACCTATTATCGAACTCTTGGCTGGTATCCCTTCGGTGGTCTATGGTTTCTTTGGTTTGGTGGTTTTGGTGCCACTCATTCAACGTAGCTTTGGATTACCTGTTGGCGAGACGGCCCTCTGTGGGGCCATCATTTTGGCCATTATGGCTCTGCCCACCATTATCACTGTGGCCGAGGATGCCATTCGTAATGTGCCGCGAGCCACCAAAGAGGCCTCCTTAGCTTTGGGGGCCAGCCACTGGCAGACTATCCGACGTGTGATTTTGCCATATTCTATTAGTGGTATTATGGCGGCCGTGGTTTTGGGTATTGGGCGTGCTGTGGGCGAGACTATGGCTGTGCTTATGGTTACAGGCAATGCGGCCATCATGCCCACCACACTACTCGAACCTGTGCGCACTATTCCAGCCACCATTGCCGCTGAACTGGGGGAGGCACCCTCGGGTGGGGTTCACTACGAGGCTCTATTCATGTTGGGATGCATTCTGTTTCTCATAACCCTTGTCATCAGTATTAGCGTTGAGTTTATATCCTCCAAACAACCTAAAACACAAATGTAAGCGATGAATAATCTGAAATCAAAAAAACTTTCACAGGGGATTGCCTTTTGGGCTTTTAGGCTTATGACGCTCTTTATTGTTGGTGTTCTGGTGTGGATATTGGGCTTTTTAGTGGTCAAAGGTGTGGGGGTTATCAGCTGGGAGTTTCTCACCACAGGCCCCACCGACGGCATGACTGGTGGAGGAATTTTTCCAGCCATTGTGGGTACACTCTGCTTGGTGGTAGGTTCCATGGTCTTTGCCTTCCCCATTGGTGTGATGAGTGGCATCTATATCAATGAATACGCCAGCAACAATTGGGTGGTCAAGTTTGTCCGTATTATGACCAACAACCTCTCAAGCATACCCTCCATTGTTTTTGGACTCTTTGGTATGGCTCTTTTTGTCAACTATTTGGAGTTTGGTGACTCTATTTTGGCTGGTTCGCTCACCTTGGGTCTCTTGGTGCTACCCATTGTTATTCGTACTACTGAAGAGGCACTCAAGGCTGTTGACATGAGCTATCGCACAGGCTCCATGGCTCTGGGGGCTACCAAGCTCCAGACCATCCACCGTGTAGTACTACCCATGGCTCTACCTAACATCATCACGGGGCTTATCCTCTCTGTGGGGCGTGTTTCGGGCGAGACGGCCCCTATTTTGTTCACCGTGGCGGCATATTTCCTGCCTCACCTTCCAACCTCTATCTTCGACCAGGTGATGGCCTTACCCTACCACCTCTATGTGTTGGCCACCAGTGGTACTGACATCAATGCTGCTAGGCCTATGGCCTATGGTACGGCTCTGGTGCTGATAGTAATAGTGCTGTTTATTAATCTTTTAGCCAATATCCTACGTGGCTATTTCAACAAAAAATTAAGATGAGTACAATAATTGAAGCTCGGGATGTTAATTTCTACTATGGTGATTTTCATGCCCTGAAAAATATTTCGATGGCTATCGAGAGTAACACTGTCACGGCCTTTATAGGCCCTTCTGGTTGCGGCAAATCTACCTTTTTACGCCTAATGAACCGTATGAACGATTTGATTGACCACACTCGTATGACGGGTGAACTCAGTGTCGAGGGGCGTAATATTTATGGTCGTGGCGTGGAGGTCGATGAACTTCGCTCACGTGTGGGGATGGTTTTCCAAAAGCCCAATCCCTTTCCTAAGTCCATTTTTGAAAATGTAGCCTATGGTTTGCGCGTGGCTGGCATTCGCGACAAGGCTCTTATTGAGGCGCGTGTTGAGGAGTCTCTTCGTGGAGCAGCCCTTTGGGGAGAGGTTAAGGACAAACTTCGTAAGTCGGCCTTTGAACTCAGTGGTGGCCAACAGCAGCGGCTTTGTATCGCCCGCGCCATGGCCATCAAACCATCTATTGTTTTGATGGACGAGCCCGCCTCGGCTCTAGACCCCATCTCAACAGGTAAAATAGAGGAGTTGATTTTTGAGCTCAAAAAGAATTTCACTATCGTCATAGTCACCCATAATATGCAGCAGGCGGCTCGTGTTTCCGACCAGACAGCCTTTTTCTATTTGGGTGAGTTGATTGAGTATGACAACACTAAGGCTATGTTCCTTAATCCCCAGGTCGAGGCCACACAAAATTATATCACTGGCCGCTTTGGTTGATGCTTTCCTAATACATTAATTTTAATTTTTATTACATATGAAACCTATTGAACAAGAGATAGCCCTATTGAAGGGGTACCACAGTCAGATGTGGGAGTTGGTGGAGCTCCAGGTGCGTAAAGCTTACAAGGCTTTAGAAAATTCTGACAAGGAGCTCTCCAAGGAGATTATCACGCGCGAGAAGATGGTCAATGCCCAGGAGTTGGTTGTAGACCACCATTGCGAAAATTTTATAGCCCTCTTTAATCCTGTGGCTGTGGATTTGCGCTTTGTGATTTCGCTACTCAAAATCAACAATAACCTGGAGCGTATTGGTGATTTTGCCGAAAGTATTGCCCTTTTTGTGCAACGTAGCTCTTCTGAAGAGCCTCTTAAGGAGCTTTTCGAGCAGTTGGAGCTCCGTGCCATGATGGATACCACGCTGCGTATGCTCACCTCGGCACGCGCGGCCTTGGTGCGCGAAGATAGTGACATTGCCAGTTCTGTCTTGGGCATGGACGACACCATCGACCGTATCAATGCTCAGGCCGTGCCCATTATTGCCTCCTATATTGTGAGCCACCCCCAACAAGCCGAGCAGTTGTTACATCTATATGCTGTGATTCGTCGTATCGAGCGCATTGGTGACCGTACAAGTAATATTGCCGAGGATGTTGTTTTTTATGTTGATGCAAAAGAGTTACGCCACAATCCAAAAAAATCGTAACTTTGACCCTATGAATTATAAAATACTTTTGGTGGACGATGAGGATGATATCCTTGAATTTATGGGCTACAACTTGCGCAAGCAGGGGTGGGAGGTCCTTGTGGCTCATGATGGCTGTCAGGCCGTCGCCATGGCCTTGGAGCACCATCCACACTTGGTATTGTTGGATGTTATGATGCCTGTGATGGATGGTATGCAGACCTGTATAGAACTTCGTTCCAAGGATGAGCTGCGTGGCCTAAAAATCGCCATGCTTACCGCTCGTGGTGAGGATTACTCTCAGATAGCAGGTTTTGATGCTGGTGCCGATGACTACATCACCAAGCCTATTCGCCCAGCGGTGTTGGTTAGTCGTATCAAGGCTCTGCTCAAAAGGTTTAATGCTGATACCCAGACGCCAGACACTGTTGCTACTATAAAGATAGATAGAGAACGTTATCTAGCCATCATCCGTGGGCAAGAGATTAGCCTTCCGCGTAAGGAGTTTGAGCTTTTAGCTCTTCTACTTTCACGCGAGGAGCGTGTCTTTTCGCGAGAGGAGATTTTTGATAAGGTGTGGGGCGATGATGTGGTGGTGGGCGAGCGCACAATAGATGTACACATCCGAAAATTGCGCGAGAAGATAGGGGCAGAACATATCCTTACCATCAAGGGCGTTGGTTATAAGTTTACCACCAAAGAGGGTTAACCGCATAAAAAAGAGTCTCCCACGAAATAATTTCGTGGGAGACTCTTATCTTAGGGGTAATTACTCGTCCGTGTCGTCAGAGGTATAGGCCTTAAGCAGCTTGTCTTGAACATCAGATGGCGCCTGTTCAAAATTTGCAAAACTCATGGTATAGGTGGCGCGACCACTGGTCAGTGAACTCAGTGTGGTTGAGTAGCGGTAGAGTTCAGCCAAAGGCACTCGAGCCTTGAGATGCTCAAACCCCTTATCCGAGCTCATGCCCTCAATCATAGCGCGGCGATTTTGAAGGTCGCTCATCACATCGCCCATTTTGTCGCTTGGCACAATAACCTCTACCTGATAGATGGGCTCCATAATCTTAGGTCCAGCCTTTTTGAAGGCCTCTTTAAAGGCATTACGCCCAGCCAGTTTAAACGATAGTTCGTTGCTGTCCACGGGGTGCATCTTGCCATCGTAAACCACAACGCGAATATCGCGTGCCAGTGACCCTGTGAGTGGCCCTTGCTCCATTTTCTCCATGATACCCTTGAGTATGGCAGGCATAAAGCGTGCATCAATGGAACCTCCGACAATAGCCGAACAGAATACCAACTTACCTCCCCACTCTAGAGGTATCTCTTCTGTGTTTTTGATATTCAGCTGTACATCTTTACCATCTATTTTATACTTACTGGGGGCTGGTATGCCTTCAAAGTAGGGCTCTATCACCAGGTGAACCTCGCCAAATTGGCCAGCACCTCCTGACTGTTTTTTGTGGCGATAATCTCCAGCTGCGGTCTTGGTGATGGTCTCGCGATAGGAGATGCGAGGTTGGAAATATTCAATATCTAGTTTGTTAATATTGGCTAGTTGCCACTTCAAAATGTTGAGGTGATGTTCGCCTTGCCCCTGAATAATAACCTGTTTTAACTCTTTGGAATATTCCACCAAGATAGTTGGGTCGTCGAAGTTAGCACGTGAGAGTAGTTCGCCCATCTTCTCGTCATCTGCTGTGTTCTTGGCCTTCACTGCGCAACGGTAGCGTGGAGCAGGGAAGCCTATGAGGTTTATTTTCCAATCTGCCCCCGTAGCGTTTAGGGTGTGGTTCACCCTGGTACTTTTTAGTTTAACGGTGCAACCGATATCACCCGCACATAGCTCTGTTACCTTGGTACGAGCCTTGCCAGCCACAGCAAAGAGTTGCGAAATCTTCTCTTTTTGCCCCGTGGTCATGTTGGTTAGCTCTTGTCCCTCGGCCACTGTCCCGCTTATTACGCGGAAATAACTTACCTCGCCCAGATGCTGCTCAACGGCGGTTTTGAATACAAAAATAGAGGTAGCCTTTTCGCTGTTGGCCTCCACTTCGCCACCCGTTTGGGTACGGAAATTCGGAGCCTTGATTGGTCCAGGAGCCACGTTGATAATAAACTCCATTAGACGTTTTACCCCTATATCTTTTTTTGCCGAAAGACAGAATACAGGTATTAGGTCGCGTTTGGCCAACCCAATTTTGAGCCCCGAGCGCATTTCGTTTTGAGTGAGTGACCCTTTTTCAAAGTATAATTCCATCAGCGCCTCATCATTTTCGGCCGCTGCCTCCACCAATTTATTGTTCAGCTCTTTGGCCTTCTCCATCTCTGAGTCTGGAATCTCTAGCTCCTCTCGTTCTCCGGTGTCACCCTTGAAGCGGAACATCTTCATCAGTAGCACATCCACAAAGCTATCGAATGCTGGCCCTGGGTTGATGGGGTATTGTACTAGTACAGGCTTAGCTTCGGAACTGGCCATTAGTGAGTCTATGGTCGCATCCCATGAGGCCTTTTCGCTGTCGAGTTGGTTGATGGCCGCGATAACTGGTTTTTCGTGGCGACGAGCATAGCGCGCCTGAATTTCGGTACCCACCTCAAAGCCGTTTTGGGCGTTGATAAGCATCACCCCCACGTCAGCCACCTTAAAGGCACTAAAGAGTGAACCGCAGAAGTCATCCGACCCTGGCACATCCAATATGTTGAGCTTGTAGCCCAAGTATTCAGTAAAAAGAATTGTCGAAAAAATAGAGCGTTTGTAGAGGTGCTCAACATCTGTGTAATCGGAAAGGGTGTTCTCGGCTTCAATGGCCCCGCGGCGGTCGATAACCTTACCCTCGAAGGCCATGGCCTCGGCAAGAGTAGTCTTGCCACTACCCGAGTGGCCAAGCAAAACAATGTTTTTGATTTCGTTAGTTGGATATTTTTTCATAATTATTTTATGGAATTAAGTGAAAAATCGCTCTAAAAGTCCATAAATATAATAATTTTTTATTAATCACACAAATTTTTATGTATATTAATAAAAAACAGAGCCCTCTTCGAAGAGCTCTGTTTCATAATATAGAGGAGTGTCTATTGTATAATATCCTTTAGTGGTATAGCTTGGAATGTCATCTGGGCGCGGCTCCCTTCATACAAAATTCCGATGGTGTTTTTGTCTATCATTGTCAGGCACGAGTAGCCCCAAGTGAGCTCCTGGTCGAGTAGAATCGTATGGTCATCGCTCCAGGTTGCCCCACCGTCCAAGCTGGCCTTAATCGAAATATGGCTACGAGTTTTTGAATTGTTAGGGTTTGAAAAGAGCAGCACATCGCGGCCTAATCCATTTTGTGAGGCGGGCACGTTTAGCAGGCTCGCCATACATACTGGCTCAATGAGTGCCTTGCGTGAGCTGGGATGTTCGCTCCATGTCTGTCCCAAATCTTTGGTTGTGGACACCGCACGCCATCCGCCACGGTTATCTCTCATGTTGAGCATCAGCTCCCCTGGGGTAATCTCCACCACTTGTGCTTCGGTAGTGTTGCTGCGAGCTGCCGTGCCCACCTGCCATGTGTGGCCATGGTCTTTGCTCCATATAATAGTGGCGTGTGGCATGCGCGCTGAGTCCACAAATTGGTAAGGAAATACTAGTGTCCCGTCTTTCATGGTGATACCGCGTCCCGGACCCTGAAGATGGATATACCAAGAGTCTTGTTTGTAATTGTCCGAAATAACCTCTGGACGACTCCATGTTTTACCATCATCCTGGCTACGGGTTATCACCACCTGTGCCGCACCTTGTTTTACATCTTTCCCCTGTTTTACTCCCCACCAAGCTCTGCCGCCTGGAATTTGTGTCCACATACCGATACCCAATATATCGCCCGTGGCCTCATCCATCAAAATAGAGGGGTCGCCCACCCCGTTTTGCGAGTCGAGTAGGCCGTCAGTACCACGCATATCAATGATAGTCTGCATCGGTAACCAAGTGCGACCTCCATCCTTTGAGCGCGATAGCCCAACTTGAATATCGTCCTGAAGGTCGTAGCTTGTTTGTCGGCGAATGTCATACACGGCCATCAATGTGCCAGTCTTGGATGTCACTAGCCCTGGAATACGATAGGAGTGCACTCCATCCTGGCCACTATTACGCACAGCAACGGCTGCACGGTATTTGGTGTTCCCACTTTGAACCACTGGCACTGCACTGCCACTTATCACCGTTTTTGCCACCGAAATAGATGCTTGCCAATTTAGCGGAGCGTTTTTTGCCAGCCGTAGGCTTAGGTAAAAATAGTTATCTCCCTGCCGCAAGGGGCGGTTAACTTTAAGAGTCATCTGTGTGGATACCTTGCTTGCTTTGCTACACAGGGATGCGTAAGCGGGGTGTCGGTAAATTTGTTGCCCGCCACCGTAGTGTTGAAACTGCTCCTCCATTGCGCAGGCACTACTATGGCTGCGGAACATTGAGCTCCCACCAGTGTAGTATAGCTCTACGGCCTCTATGTATTGTACAGGTTCTATATCCACGACTATCTCTTGTAGTACTGAATTTGTTGAGGAACATTGTAACCGAAAGTCCACCGTAGGGTTGACATCCTGTTCCAGAACAACAGGTACGTTTACGTAATTCACGTAAGTGGTGTCTTGAGCTGTGGCCGCAGCCGAAAAACTCAGCGCGAAAAATAGAGATAATAATTTTTTCATGTTGGTGGTGTAAGTCTATAAAAATCCTTGTTGGGTGAGCATTTTGATATACAGGGTCGAAAAATGGTCGCTGTCGGCCTTTGTGTATCGTTTTTTTGTAAATATCTGCGCTAAGTTAGGCAAATTATTTTGAGTTATCAAATCGGTAGTCTGTTCCGAATTTTCGATATCTGCCCACAGGTGGTCAATCTCTTGTGCGCTATACGGTGTGTATTTGTTGAAATGGACTACCGCTTCCAATGGCAGACGAGGCGCGAGAGGGGGCTCTGTGGCTGCATAACCCACCACCACGGTGGTAATTGGAATCACCCCTACGGGGAGCTCCAATATCTCGATAATCTGCTCCGCATTATATAATGTCGTTCCCAAATAACAGATACCCAACCCTTGATTTTCAGCCTCCAGTGCAAAATTTTCTGAGCTCAGTAAGGTGTCGATAGCCGCGTTTAGAAACCATAACATATTTTTGTACGATGGCGTGGCCTGCCTTTGGCGGCACCACTGCTCAAAGCGTGCCACATCGGCACAAAAAGTCACCACCGCAGGGGCCATGGTCACCATAGGCTGGTTGAAGTGACATGGTGCCAAGGCTGTTTTGATTGCGGGGTCGGTTGTCACCACAATCGAGTAGAGTTGCATGCCTCCTACTGTTGAGGCTCGTGTTGCAGCGGTTAATATCTGCTCCATAACGGAGTCTGAAATTGGTTTTGTTTGAAAATCCCGCACCGAGCGGTGCTCCTTAATTGCTGAAATCATAATCCTTTGTTGGTTTTTTATATATTCTCTGGATTGGCCAGGGGTAGGGTGAAGCTGAAAGTTGTCCCCAGTCCAATTGTGCTCTCCACCGATACTCTCTGGCCATGAGCCTCGATAATATGTTTGACGATGGCCAGGCCGAGCCCTGTGCCACCCGACTCGCGCGAGCGCGCTTTGTCAACACGGTAAAATCGTTCAAATATACGTGGCAGGTGCTCTGGCGCAATTCCCTGGCCATTGTCGGTGACCTCAATTAATACTGAGTCAAAAATATCTGTAAAGCGCACTTCAATTTTAC
>JAVVSB010000035.1:0-18537 GCA_036654415.1 Mucinivorans sp.
TTATGTCATTTGCGCCCCGCAATAACCCTAAGATAGCTATTGTGGTCTATGTGGAGCATGGACGTTGGGGTGCCACAGCTGCCGCCCCCATTGCCTCGCTACTCACCGAGCAGTATCTAACTGACACCATAACTCGTACGGCTATGTACGAGAATATCAAGGCTATGGAGATAAACTACCCTATGTACCAAGAGAAACTAAAGTCAGACCGTTAAGTTCTAAATGACCAGATATTAACGATTCTATCTATCGTTCGCGAAATACGATATAAGGTTCTTTAGGCATGGTGTTGGCTTTAGTAAATTTACGCGCTGCCATACGATATAGTAATCCGCTAAAATGTCTGGATTTTTTGGGGCATATAGCCACGCAGTGGGCACAACTTATGCAGAGTTCCTTGTTGGTTTTGTGCGGGTTACTTGAGTCGATGGCACCAACAGGGCATTGCTTAACGCATAGACCGCAACTATTACAATTTTTGTCTGTTTGTGGTATCAGTGGAATCTTTTTTACTGGACGGTATGGGTAGTTTCCAGTGACTTCTAAAGGCATTTCAAAAGCCTTATCATCTGCCTTATAGAGCCATTGAGCACTTATGTGGCCTAATTGGTGTGCATGGTCGATATCTTGCGTGTTGGGTCTTCCAGCTGCCACCACTGGAAATATGGAGTGTTGTGCCACAAAGGCTGCAGCCGATATAACTTTAAAGCCTCTCTGTTCAACCGAATTTTTGAGTTCTAACAGGGCATCGTCTACTTCTCTGTTCCCATAAACACATACAATAATGGCTGGTGTGGCTGAACCAGAAAAATTGGATAATGATTTCATTGCAATCGTAGGAACTCGTCCCGAAAAGACTGGGACTCCAAATATTACTGTCTCGTTATGGCTAAAAATAATATGTTCTGTACATGGTGTGATTATCTTATATTCTCTGGCTTTGAGGGTGCTAAAACCTTGAGCAATGGCTGATACTATCTTGGCTGTGGTGCCCGTAGCACTAAAATATACGGTGCTTAATTTATTGCTTTCCATTGTCTTTATTTTTAGCGATTTTTACCATAAAAAGAATTAGTAGAACCAGACCTATCGTTACACCCAATACATAGCTGATGGTGTGGTTAATCGCTAGTCCTCCTACTTTATATGGGGCGATAAGGAAATAAGTAGCGCACACCACGCTTAGAAATGTTGCTGGCACAGACATCATCCAGTGGGCTTTACCGTTTTTTGCCAGATATGTGGCGGCTGTCCATAGGGTAATAGTGGCTAGAATTTGGTTGCCGATACCTACATATTTCCATATTGTCGAGAAGTCCATATGACACATCAAGTAGGCTACAGCAAATATAGGAATTGAGACTATAAGACGGTTTTTGATTGATTTTTGGTTGAATTTCAAGGCGTCGGCAATGGTTAACCGCATGCTGCGAAATGCAGTGTCTCCAGTGGTGATGGGGCAGACCACCACCCCTATGATGGCTATTAAGGCGCCGAATTTCCCTAGCCATGAATTGCAGATGGCATCCACAATGATGGCTGGAGTTTGGCCAGCAGCGGCAGCTTGGTTTAACCCCTGGGTTCCGCCAAAGAAGGCCATGGCGGCTGTGGCCCATATCATGGCTACTATACCCTCGGCTATCATGGCACCGTAGAAGATGGGACGGCCATATTTTTCATCTGTCATACAGCGTGCCATCATAGGCGATTGAGTAGCATGAAAGCCCGAGATAGCCCCACACGAGATAACTATAAACAACATAGGGAAGAGAATATTGGAGCTTGCATTGTCGTGCATATTTCGTATAGTGTCTATGGTTAACTCCTCTAGTACTAATTTGCCTGTTAGCCCTCCATAGATTATATAACCACCTACGGCCATGGCCATGAATATCAGCGCAGCACCCATAAATGGGTACACCTTGCCTATGATTTTGTCTACGGGTAGTAGTGTGGCCAAGATGTAGTAGAGGAAAATGCCATATAGCCAAGGGGTCATACTTGTGCCAGAAAGTGTGCCTAGTAGTTCGGCAGGGCCATTTACAAAAGATACCCCCACTGCAAGTAGGAGCAAAATAGTAAAGAATATCAGAAATTTACGAACCCATCCTCCCAGATATTGTCCCACAATGTGAGGCAGATTCTTGCCATCGAGACGCAAGGATAGCATACCAGAGTAGTAGTCGTGGGTGGCCCCCATAAAGATGCAGCCAACCACAATCCACAGGTAGGCCATAGGACCATATGCCGCTCCTAAGACAGCTCCAAAGATTGGGCCAAGGCCAGCAATATTGAGAAATTGAATAATAAAGATACGCCAAGGCTTCAGCTCTATATAATCCACTCCGTCATGGAGTCGTTTTAGTGGAGTTTCGTTTTTGGATGAGGCTCCGAAAAAGTGGGCTACATATTTTCCGTAGGTGAAATATGCTGTAATTAGCAATCCGATGGAGAGTAGAAATGTTATCATAGATATGATTTATCATATTTTGGACGAAATTACAAAAAATTGTCCAAAGTTATCCACCTACTACCACAAAAAAGTTCATCCACCCACAGATTAATGTAGATGGATGAAAACTGTCGGGGTGATACGATTCGAACGTACGACCACACGCCCCCCAGACGTGTACTCTAACCGGGCTGAGCTACACCCCGAAAAAGATATTTCGGTCTGCAAAAGTAGGTTAAATTTAGTTAGTTTCAAAATTAATTATTAAATTTACGTCAAAATTAAATGTCATGAGTAACGATAATTTGGTTGAAGTGGTATGTGAAAACAATCAATCAACCATGTATGTAAACGAGGGAACCAACTTAGAGGATATGCTTGGGATGGTTGGTCTTCAGCAATATAAGCCGTATTTAGCTGCTTTTGTTGATAACCATTCCAAGGAGTTGACCTATCGTATTTTCTCGTCAAAATCAATACGTTTTATACCTTATAATTCTTCTGAAGGTAGGCGAATTTATGCTCGTTCACTTTTCTTTATGTTACTTAAAACCGTCAAGGAACTCTTTCCAAATTATGGTTTGCGGATGTTGCACCCAGTGGGGCGAGGTTATTACTGTGAGATGATAGGCGCTCCTACGGCCCCAACGTCACAGCAGATAGAGGCCATTCGTGAGCGTATGCGAACTCTTGCCCAGGCTGATATGCCATTGGTGAGGGGAAAGGTTAAAATGGAACAGGCCATAGAGTATTTCGACAAGCAGGGGATACACGATAAGTTGCTACTGCTTAGGACTCGCCCGCAATTTTATGTGTCGATGTATAATTTAGGTGGATTGCTGGGGTATTTCTACGGCACAATGGTGAGCTCTACTGCGGCTCTGAAAGTGTTTGATATTGAGCCCTATGGTGATGGTTTCGTGATGCTATTACCTTGGAGTGAAGACCCCACCAAAGTGGAGCCTATCTGTTTACAACCGCGTCTTTACGAGGTCTTTCGCCAAAATAAAGAGTGGGCCAAAATTCTCCATATTTCAAATGTAGGCTCGCTCAATAAACATATTTTGGATGGACAAGGGAGCGATGTGATTAAAATAGGGGAGGCGCTGCAGGAGAAAAATTTTGCCCATATGGCCGATGTTATTTTTCAAAATCACCACAATCAAGGGGTTAAGCTCATTCTTATTGCAGGTCCTTCGAGTAGTGGTAAAACTACCTTTTCCAAACGACTAGCCATTCAGTTGCGAGTCTTGGGACTTGAACCTCAAATGGTTTCACTGGATAACTACTTTGTTGAGAGGGGGCTTACTCCCCGTGATGAAAATGGCGAGGCTGATTACGAATGCATTGAAGCTTTGGATGTCGAGAGCTTTAATGCCGATTTAAATCGTTTGATGGAGGGGCAAGATGTGGAGCTTTGTAGGTTTGATTTCAAAGATGGTAAGCGTTATTTTGATGGTCAGATGTCGCATATGAATGCAAATTCAGTGTTGATTGTCGAGGGTATCCATGCTCTTAATCCCAATCTTGTTCCTCATATTGACCCCAAGGTGCAGTTCAAAATTTACGCCTCAGCTCTGACAACCTTAGCCGTTGACAACACAACAACCATCCATACCACCGATAACCGTCTACTGAGACGTATCGTGCGCGACAATAGCTACAGAGGTCGTTCGGCATATGAGACCCTTAAGGGGTGGAGTAGTGTGCGGCGAGGCGAGGACAAATATATTTTCCCTTACCAAGAGCAGGCAGATGTGATGTTTAATACAGCTCTTATTTTTGAATTTCCAATTTTGGCGCGCCATGCAATGCCACTTTTGGAGTTGGTGCCTGCCACCGAGCCTGAATCCGCTGAGGCCATTCGCCTTTTGCGTTTCTTGAACTATTTTGTCGATATGTCTGAACATCAAGTCCCTCCAACTTCCATTTTACGTGAATTTATTGGCGGTAGCAGTTTTGAATATTAATTATAAAAATAAAAGAATGAGAAGATTATTTGTAACATTATTAGTACTGCTTGTTGGTCACTCTTTTGGGGCCGATGCTTTGCACCGTTTTTCGACCGCTGGTTTCTATGAACTATCGGGCAGTGGACGAGCGGTGGTTAGTATGAATCCAGCTTGGCGTTTCCATAAAGGGGCTCTTTCGTCAGAACAAGAGGCCTCGTCAGTGGCTTTTGATGACAAAGCGTGGCAGGTGGTCAGCTTGCCAAATGGCATGGAGTATCTGCCCGTTGAGGCCAGCGGTGGGGTCAATTATCGCGGAGAGTCGTGGTACCGTAAGCACTTTACTGTTGGTGAAAACTATCGTCACAAACGTATTGTACTTTATTTCGAGGCCATAATGGGTAAAAGTAAAATCTGGGTTAACGGTAATCTACTTGGCGAACATTTTGGAGGTTTTACACCTATTGTTCTTGATGTAACTGATTATGTGCGTATTAGTGGCCCTAATGTGATTGCTGTCAAGGCCGATAATTCTGATGACCCAATGTACCCTCCTGGTAAGGAGCAATCGGTATTGGACTTTTGTTACTTTGGTGGCATTTATCGTGATTGTTGGATGATTACCACTTCCAAGACCTATATTACAGATGCTAATGAGGAGGATAAGGTGGCCGATGGCGGATTATTTGTTAGCTATACCAATGTGGGCGACCAATCCGCTACAATATCGGTCAAGGTCAATGTGCGCAACGACACCTCAAAACCTTTCGGCGGTTGGGTTGAGTGCCGTGTGAGCGATAAGGAAAAATCATATAAGCGCGTTAATGTGGCCCCAGGTACGGCACTTACCTCCTGCGGTGAGTTTACGGTCAAAAGTCCACGACTATGGTCTCCTGAGAAGCCCAATTTATATGATTTACAGGTGATTGTTAAAAACGAACAGGGGCAGGTGGTCGATGGTTATATCAAACGTATCGGCATTCGTAGTATTAAATTTACCCATAACGATGGATTTATTCTAAACGGTAAGCCATATCCGCGTAAGTTGATAGGTGCTAATCGACATCAAGATTTTGCTGTTGTGGGTAATGCTCTGTCCAATAATCTCCATTGGCGTGATGCTCAGAAACTTAAAAATGCAGGTATGGAGGTTATTCGTAATGCACACTATCCTCAGGACCCTGCTTTTATGGATGCTTGTGATGAATTGGGGCTTTTTATGATTGTAAATATCCCTGGGTGGCAGTTCTGGAACGAGGCTCCGATATTTGAACAGCGGGTTTATACAGATATTCGTACAATTGTGCGCCGCGATAGGAACTCTCCTTGTGTGCTTATGTGGGAGCCTATACTCAATGAAACGTGGTACCCTGATTATTTTGCAGCCAATGTACATAATATTGTAAAAGAGGAGTACCCTTATGAAGGTTGCTATACAGCTTGCGATTTGGAGGCTCGTGGTCGCGATAATTTTGATATCATCTTTACTCATCCTGCTACTGGTGAGGGTGGTGGTTATGGTGCTGATAAACATTTGGATTCAACCAAGGTTTATTTTACGCGTGAGTGGGGTGATAATGTGGATGATTGGAGTTCTCATAATTCTCCTTCGCGTGTTGCTCGCCAGTGGGGTGAAGTGCCACAACTTATTCAGGCTAAACATTATGCCAATCCTCCGTATGTGTACACCACTTATGAGGTGCTATCTCGTGCTCCTATTTATCACGTCGGAGGCACGCTTTGGCATAGTTTCGACCACCAGCGTGGCTACCATCCTGACCCATTCTACGGTGGCATTATGGATAGCTTCCGTCGTCCAAAATTTTCGTATTATATGTTCCAGGCACAGGCTCTATATGAAAAGCCTATGGTCTTTATTGCTAATGAGTTGACTCCATTTTCTCCCGAGGATGTTACTATCTTTTCCAATTGTGCCTCGGTGCGTTTGCATACCTTTACTGGCGATACTTTGGTAGAGCAGAAACGTAATGGTCGTTGGTTTACTTTTGCTAAGGCTTGGAGTTTTATGGATGATAAGGAGTTGTCGCGCAATGGCAAACAAGACCAGGCTTATCTACTGGCTGAGGGACTCGATGAGCAGGGGAGAGTGGTGGTCACCGACCGTAAGGCCATGTCACGTCGCCCAGCAGCTCTTCGCTTAGTTGTTGACACCGAAGGTGTTGCGCCTGTTGCTGATGGTGGTGATTTAGTGGTTGTTGTGGCTCAGATGGTTGATGCTCAGGGTAATATTAAGCGACTGAATAATAATTGGGTTCGTTGGGAGATTGAAGGTCAGGGACGTTTTGTCGGTTCGGAGGCCATTCACACCAATCCATCACCTCTCTTATGGGGTGAGGCTCCTATTCTTGTACAGACTACATTAAAAGCTGGTAAGATAAAATTGCGTGCCAGTTGTTTAATCGAGGGTGATAATACACCTATTGCAGGCGAAATTGAGATAGTGACTCAAGAGGCTAAATACCCACTTGTTTTTGATTTTGATGATGCTGCGTTGATTGATAACCAAGATTTTCATCAACGTCTTTCAGAAGGGGTGAGTGCCGAAAAACGTGCCGTCATAGAGCGTAAACTACGTGAAGTAGAGCTTCAACAAGAAGCTTTTGGCGAAAAGAAATAGCCTTAATTTCGTACAATAAATAGTTGTTTTTGCAGGCGTTTGTCTGCAAAAACAACTATACACTCTTTAAGGTGTATAGCCACGTAGCTATTCTTTTCAAACCATCTATCGAACTCTCTTTCTTGTGTTTTTGTTTTGAATGGTTTATACAGTATAGCTACGTTTTTTATCTTTTTCAACTCCGATACATTTTCTGTTATGAGTGTTTCTGGATAGAGCTGTTGAATTTGAACCGTTATTTTTTTGCGTCTATTCATCACAATGTTTCGTATGAAATTATATACAAAAGGAGAATGAATACCGTAGCCACGGTAATGGCGAGCCTTTACCATATGCTTTAATCGGCTTATAAACTGATAGATAGTCATTTGAAAGCTTTAACAATTGAGTTTGCGGCCAGAACTGCTGTCGAGAGTGCTAGTTGAATGTTGTAACCGCCTGTGTCAGCGTCAATATCAAGTAGTTCTCCGCTAAAATAGAGCCCTTTAACCTTCTTTGATTCCATTGTTTGATGCGATACTTCATCGAGTGAGACACCCCCAGCTGTAATAATGGCTTCGGTGAAGGGCCTGTAATTTAATATCTTGAATTCTAATGCTTTCAGAGTACTTATTAACACCTCTATCTGATTTTCTGTCAGTTTAGTTGTATGGGTGTTTATTGATATATTAGCTTGAGATACAATTGTATTATGTAATGTCGATGGAATTAACTTCTGCAATAGTACTTTTAGGGTCGCATTGGGTAGCTGTCGCAACTCTCTCTCGATTCTGCCATGTAACTGGCTATTACTCAATGCAGGTTTGGTATCTATAATTATGCTAACGCTCTTATTCTCAATTATTGAATCAACTGCTTGTCGGCTTAATTGTATTACTGTAGCCCCCCCTAGTCCCTTATCCGTAAACTCCACCTCGCCAAAACGGTTGTCCACCGATTTTCCATTAATTACTAATGTTGACAATACATTTTTTAATAGTAATCCCTTTAATTTAAGATGGTTTTCTATCTCTAAAGCAACGAGTGCAGGGCGCAGAGGCACAATAGTATGGCCTACCTCCCAAGCCATTTGGTGACCATCGCCTGTGCTGCCAGTGGACGGGTAGCTAACGCCTCCTGTGGCGAGAATGCAATATTTGGTAGTTATAATTTCATTATCTGTTTTGATACCCACAATTTGTCCACTCTCTATGATTAATTGCTTTGCTGGAGTGTTATTTCTAATTATAACCCCTTTGCTTTGGGCCCACTGTGTGAAACTTTGAGCCACCTCAAACGCTTTGCCACTCTCTGGAAATACTCTTGCTCCTCGCTCTGTAACTGTAGCAATGCCAATGGAGTTGAAAAATGATATAACTTTTTGGTTATCAAATTCTTGTAATGCTATTTTGCAGAAATCTCCACCGCTTTTAATTTTTTCAGTAAACTCATCTAATGCTTTGGTATTGGTTAAATTACAACGTCCTTTACCTGTAATACGTAGTTTGCGTGCTGGCTTTTCCATCTTTTCCAACAGTACAACTTTTAACCCATGTGCGGCCGCTATCCCAGATGACATTAACCCTGCAACTCCGCCACCAATTACAATTAAATCAACCATCTAATTATAATTTTTGAATTGAATTTGCTACTCTTTCTGCACTTGTTACCTCGCGCGAAAATTCTGAGATACATACAGTACCACCCATTGACACCTCTTCATTACGATAAATCATTTTAGAATCAATTGATTTACGAGCTGACATATGAAATTCATTGGCTCCAGTTTCATCTTTTAATAATGCAATATTTGTTTCGTTTACTCCACAACCAGGCATAATGATAATTCGACCACTAGAGAGTTGAATCAGTTTTGCAATGAGTTGAGCCCCTTGCATTGCATCGCTTTTTTGCCCTGAAGTCAGAATACGGTCAAAACCGAGCGATATAATTTGTTCAAGTGCAATAAAAGGGTCTCGACATACATCAAAAGCTCGGTGAAAAGTGGTAGACATACCAGTCGAACACTCCATAAGTTCCTTGCACATAGCCATATCTATATCACCATTACAGTCCAGGCAACCAAACACTACGCCATCTGCACCTGCGTTTTTGGCTGCATTAATATCGTATTTCATGGTCTTAATTTCAAGTGGTGAATACAGGAAGTCACCACCGCGGGGACGAATTATTACGTTGATTTTAAGGTTTGTAAATTCTCGCGCTACTTTTATTTCGCCTATACTGGGGGTCGTGCCTCCTTCTGGTATTCCAGCACAGAGCTCAACTCTATATGCTCCCCCTTTTTGTGCTTCGACACAGCTTTCGGCTGAATTTGCACACACTTCAATAATTGGTTTTACCATTTGTATGAGTATTTTTTAGTTGTTTTATTATTCTTATAATCGGTTACTTCAACTACTACCTCGTGAGATGTAGTTGTTTGTGTTGGCTTTATTTTTAGAGTTAGAAGTGCGTTTTTGGGGTCATACTCTGCTAAAGCCCATTGTCCATCTACAAACATTTTGTAGATAATAATTCCTGACAAATTATCTGATATATTATATTTAATACTGTTATTTATTACAATGCCATTTTTTTGCTTTGCGGTGATTTTTGGTGCTATCGTGTCGTACATAATTTGGTAGGTTCCAAAAGTCTTTATTTGAGTCTGCAAAGTTCCATTTATAAATTTTCCGCCAACAGATGAAAATTTAGTTGGTCCACTTACTTTTGCTATAAGAGCCTTTGAAGAGTTGATGAGTGGAGTCGAAGGCTTGATCATTAGTGTGATACTCTTGTGTAAAGGTGTGTTACTGTTTCCGACAATGTACCTGTGTGGCGTGTTAAGTGTATCGGTATAAAATGGTAGGATTGCATTATCGTATAGTGTGTTCTGTGGAATATTAACTGTAAAATCATCGTTTTTAAAGCTAAAATAATTACTTGCAACAATAATTTTATTGAGTTCTTGAATCTGGTTTTGTTCTAAAGGTATGCTGCTATATTCAATAGATAATTGTATGGTTGTTTTGTTACCAGCATCATCAAGTATCTCTGTCTCTACGGATTTTGCAGAGGGGGCTATAAGGCCATTATTTATAATATTCTTATATATATTGAGCGCATTGCTTGGGGATTTATAAGCACGTATTACATCGTATTTTCCAGACGATGAATTTTTATCATACTGAATATAACTATTTATATATCTTGTTGTTGCAAATGATACTTGGTCGTTTTTAAAGCTAAAATTAATTAGTGAATCAACCTTTTGGACAATTGAATAGACACCCATCGTATTGGTTTTACCATCTTTATAGTCAATAGTTTGATATGCTAAATAAGCTGGCTTTGAAATCTTGATTGATGGTGTAGATGAGCTCTTATCCAAAAGATCGATAGTTTGAGTTAATGAAAAAATAGGTATTCCATTAATATTATCTTGTTGATAAACAAATACTTTGCTTACAATTGGAGCTACGTGGTCAGCAATTTTATATATACTCTTAGCAATTATATTTATTGGGTTTTGAGTTACTGCATCGCGAATTTCAAGATGTAGATGGGCTCCTGCCGAGGCTCCGCTATTACCAATATATCCTATGGTTTGTCCTTGAGTGACAGTGAATAGACCTTTCTGTATAAAGCGGTCAATATGATAACTTTTACTTGCATATTGCTCTTTTTCTATCCATTTTTGATATTCTGTGGCTAAACCATTTAGGTGCCCATAAAGCGATGTTGAACCATCTAAATGAGTGATACATATAAAGTTGCCATAGCCAAATGGGGCAATGCCAATGCGTGAAACATACCCATCGGCAATCGATAGAACAGGTGTGCCCACGCCATTTAAAGCTTTGATGTCTATGCCAGTATGAAAATGGTTAGAGCGTACCTCACCTACATTACCCGACAAAGTTAGTGCAAAATTGACAGGTGATGTGTATTGCTGTGCTTGAGTGTAGGATATATGTAAAATAATTAAAACTACTAATAATTTAAATTTCATCTTCGTCTATATGTGTAATTTCTGTGATGATATTGATTATTTGGTCATATTCAAAGCCTCTAGCACTTGCCCAACGAACTAATCTTGTGCGTATTTCCCATGGCGTTTTTCCTGTAATGCACTCTTTTTTATATTTTTGTCTAAGTGACCTCTCTAGTGTGGAGCTCATCTGCCCTGGTTTAATTAATTCTTGTAATGTTGATTCAATAATCTCCTTTTCTATCCCTTTTGCATTTAGTGCATAGGCTATTTTTGAGCGTCCCCAATTCCCTGCAGCCAGTTTTTCGCTTATGTATCCTCGTGCGTAACGATTTTGGTCAATAAATTTTTCGGCCACCAATTTGTCTAAGATTTCTCGGTGGTGTTGCTTCTCAACCCCCCAACGGTAGAGTGAACGCACGGCATCACTCTCGCACCGTTCCATTTTGGCGCATAGCCATCGCAAGGTTTCCAAGGCTTGCTCGGGTGTTTTTGCTATTTTTTCGCGCATATAAATCTCTCTTTGTGGTTAATATCGTTCAGAAGTCTAATATCTCTAAAATCAAGCTTTTGAAGTAACGAAACCATCTCTTTCCCGAAAATTTCATTGATTTCAAAATAGAGACTTCCACCTGTTTTGAGGCTGACTTTTGACAGTTCGGCAATTCGCATGTAAAATATAAGTGGATTTTCATCGCTTACAAATAGTGCCGTATAAGGTTCGTAATCAAGCACATTGGGCGACATTTGCTTTGCTTGTGATTGTGTGACATATGGTGGATTACTCACTATAATATCGAACATATTAGACGGGCATTCAGCCTTAAATACATCCATTAATTCAAATTCTACCTTTGCTGAAAGTTGTATCGCGTTTTGTCGAGCCGTAATTAGTGCTCTTGGCGAAATATCCCATGCAATAACTTTGCTGCCGTCAATATCAAGTGCCAACGTAATCCCAATGGCGCCACTCCCTGTGCCGATATCTAGAATTGTTGCTTTACTATCGGCTTCTGCACAAATTAGTTGAATAAGTTGCTGAGTCTCATCACGTGGAATTAGAACATCTGGATTGACTATGAATTTACGGTTGCAAAACTCCTGATAACCAACAATATGCTGAATTGGACAATTGTGAATTAAGGCTTGAATATCTTGGTTCAGGGATTGAAGTGTTACGGAGTCGATAAGAAAAGATTGGTCTGTAAAGATTCTAAGACGATGAATTCCGTATTTATCTTCTAATAATCTGTACAGTAAACTTTTAGCTTCTCTTTCTGAGAAGTTATCGGACAATATTTTGCCAAAATGTAGATATGTTTGTTCTAAAGTCATCGTTTATTGGGACAAAGATACTATTTTTGTTGCTAATTATGGAACATTCAATTTATATGCGTCGTGCTTTGGATTTGGCACTCTTGGGCGCGGGTAGGGTCTCTCCCAATCCAATGGTGGGGGCTGTTGTGGTGCATCGTGGGGTTATTATTGGTGAAGGGTTTCATGAAATTTATGGTGGTCCGCATGCCGAACCTAATGCGATAAATTCAGTCAAAGATGATTTCTTACTTAGTGAATCAACTCTTTATGTTACCTTGGAACCTTGCTCTCATTGGGGTAAAACACCACCTTGTGCTGAGTTGATTTTGCAAAAAAAGATTCCTAAAGTTGTGGTTGGCTGTGTAGACCCTTTTGCTATGGTGAGTGGGCGAGGTATTGCTATGTTGCGCCAAGGTGGAGTGGATGTAGAGGTTGGAATTTTGAGTAAGGAGTGTCTCGAGTTGAATAGATATTTTATTGTATCTAATACCAAAAACAGACCGTATATTATATTGAAATATGCTCAGACCAAGGACGGTTATATTGATGGCTGCCGAACTCAAAATATGCCTGCTAAGTGGATGACTGGCCCCGCAGCCAAGGTCTATGTGCATCGGTTAAGGGCTCATACTGATGCTATTGAGGTCGGACGAGTGACGGTTGAAAAGGATAATCCATTGCTTACTGTGCGGGATTTTTATGGCAATACCCCCCTCAGAATAACTATTGACAGAGAGTTACGACTGTCTGTTAGCGCGTCTGTTTTTGACAATAGTGCTGCCACTATTCTCTTTACAAAAAAGGAAAATCAACTTATTGGAACGCGTAAGTTTGCAAGTTGTTCAATGGTCGAGGTGGTGGGACTTGATACTTTGAGAGAAATTTTAGCCGAGCTAAAAGATAGAAAAATACAATCTTTGGTTGTGGAAGGTGGGGCTTGCCTCTTACAGAGCTTTGTGGATGAGAATCTTTGGGATGAGTTGCAACTCTTTACTGCACCAATTAAGTTATGCGATTTGTATCCTGATTTAGACCCGTTAAAAGGGGTAAGAGCCCCAGTCATTAACACTAATCTAGTACAAATTGCAAAGATTAGTGAAATTGGGCTTGAAATCTTCAGAAATAATATATAACTTTGGGGTACTAATTTCAGATATCATGAAAAAATTATTCTTTTTAGCCCTCTGTATCGCCTTTATGGGCTCAGCTGTGGCACAGCTTAAAACCATTGAAACCTCACAAAAGAAAGCACCTGCTTGGCTTTACGGAACCTCTGACGGCTATATTATCGTCACCGAGCAGGCTTCGACTGTCGACCAAGCTAAGGCCAAGGCTATGGAGAGTGTTAAACGTCAAATTATTGAGGCTGTGGCGCTTAATCTTAAATCAGACTATGAGAGCCGTATGCACCAAACCTCTGGAGCTGGTGAGCAGATTACTCAATTCGAGGAGACATCGGAGAGTAAATTTGCCACTCGTGCAGCGCGATTGCCTTTTGTTAAAGGAATATCAGCCAATAAGGTCAAGGAGTTTTATTGGGAAAAACAATTTGACCGCAAGACACGAGAAACTCTTTGGGGGTATAGTATTCTCTACCCATTTTCTAAGGGTGAATTGTATAAGTTAATTACAGATTTCACAAAACAGGACAATGAGATAATGGCGAAATTACTTCAGGCCGAAGATGTGGCCGAAAATTTCACCTCCACCGAGCAGCTCGACAAGGTCGCTGGTGAGATACCGCAGTTGGAGGAGTGGTTTTTCGATGATATGCGTCTCAAACGTACCTCTGCACTCAAAAGTAATATTCAACGCCAATATTCCTATATTAAACCAGTTATTGCCACCACAAAAAAAGGTGAGGCTCGATTGACTTTGGTGGTTGGTAATCGTCTGATTTCAACCTCTGTCAAGCCAACTATTAAGTCCAATTGTGCCATGGAGATTAACTACATTACTGACAAAGAGGGCTCTTTGATAAGCTATGATGACCAGGGGTGCCTAAAAAACGAGCCTAATTTTTTGGAGGTTACTTTCCGTCTAGCTGGAGCCACGGTTAAAGATAAGCTGTTTTTTGATGTCAATGCTCAAAAGGTCGAGCTTTCGCTCAAGGGAATAATATCTTTTGAATTTATCAAGAATGCCTCTTCAGATACGCTTTCTGGGGTTAAAATCACATTGACTTTGGCTGCTGCCAACGATAATCCTGCTACTTTGGAAGGTGTTAATCTTAGTATTGGCGAGTTGGAAGCACCGGTTATTATTAATAATATAGGGGAGAATATTTCGGGTAGCGGTGACCATGTGTTGACCCTCAACGGTAATGGTGTTTTTGTGCTTGGTTCTTCGCATGATATGCTCTCGATGGTTAAGGGGTATCTTTATGTCCGTAATGGGGTAAATGGTGCTCTGCTTAGTGTGCCTATTGCCTCGTCATACAAAATTTATTAGAGTTGAGATAAGATTTTGAGCCAACGGCCGTTTTATCAATGGTAGGCAGAGATTTTTTATTATCTTTGCACGATAAATATTATGGCTCATAAATTATTATATCTATTTTGTCTGCTTCTTATGGGAGTCAGTGTTGCTCGTGGCCAGGTCGTTGAGCGTGTCTCTCCAGTGTTAGGTTCAGACGAACAGGCTAATCAACTTATTCTTTATATCGCTGAGAATCTGAAGCTTATTATTCCTGCCAATCGCGATTTAAAAAGTGTCAATGGTCAGATGCGATGTAAGCTTACCATCGACCCCTCAGGGCGAATCTCTAATATCGACATCACTCGTTCTTCGGTGATGTGGTTGGATTTGATTATCGCTGATGGTCTCAAGGTTATTCCACCGTGGTTTGGGTGGCGTGGTCAAGATAAATACAAGCTCTCAAAAGAGTTGGTTTTTAGTTTTGGGCAGGTTCGTCGTTCTGGTGCGCTTTACGGTTACAACAAGAGCGGGGTCAATGAAAAGATAGGTCGTTCTATGGATCTACAACGTAAGGAACTCAAGGCTAAACTTGATGCTCATTGGAATGCTTGGGACAAGAAAACACGTGAGAATCTTAAGCTTGACATGCCTCTAACGCCTGATAATCGTCAGCCGATGACCAAGATGCCAAATCAAAAGAATCCTATCCTCCCGTTGGACGTACCTCCAATTCATGTCTCTTTGGAGTAAAATAATGTATATCAATTAATAAGGTCTCTCCACAAAGAGAGTCTCTTTTAAAATTTTGTGTGCTTATGTCTGTTGTGCGATTGTTGTTGCCTGTGGTGTTTATTTGTGCTTTGTGCTCCTGTGGGGT
Source organism: Mucinivorans sp. (assembly GCA_036654415.1). Taxonomy (GTDB): domain Bacteria; phylum Bacteroidota; class Bacteroidia; order Bacteroidales; family Rikenellaceae; genus Mucinivorans. The sequence goes on from JAVVSB010000035.1 coordinate 15,625, forward strand.
ACGGAGTGGTGATAAATCCACCTCTGATTCTTTGCTCTATAAGGCTCAATATGCCGAGCGTTTTGAGCTTCGCCAGCATGGCGATACTCTTCTTTTTGTTGTAAAAGACCCGTGGCAGGGGGCGCAAAACGAGCGCAAGGAGTACCATATAAGGGAGCCCTTGAGGCGAATTATTTGCCTCTCCTCCACTCACGTTGCTTTTTTGGATGCCTTGGGGTGTGTAGATAGGATAGTTGGGGTATCGGGACGACAGTTTATTATGAATCCAGCGGTTGCCAATGTGGCCGATGTAGGTTATGACAAGAACTTAGTTTATGAGTTGATAGTCTCGCTCAGAGCTGATGCTGTTTTTGTCTATGATGTTGCTGGAGAGAGTTCGGCACAGTACCAAAAGTTAGAGTCGTTGGGGGTGCCTATTGTCTATATTGCCGATTATTTGGAGCAAAACCCGCTGGGACGTGCCGAGTGGATAGTGGCTTTTGGGGCTTTGACAGGCCAAATGGAACGCGCTCAACAGATTTTTTTACAGATTGCTCAACGCTATAATAGCATCAAAGACGAGCTCTCGACTAAGGTTGTGGTGCGTCCCAAGGTGATGTTGAATTCGCCATATCGTGATGTTTGGTATTTACCTGGTGATAGGAGCTATATGGCTCGTCTATTGAAAGATGCGCAGGTTGACTACCTAGGCGCTGGTGATGATAGCGATAAAAGTCGTGCCATCAGTGTTGAGACTGCTTACCAAATGGTTGGTCAGGCCGACTATTGGTTATCTCCAGGCGTTGCCATCACCTCTTTGGCGCAGCTCAAGGCCGAGAACCACCGCTTTGAGGGGGCACGAGTTTTGCAGCAGGGCATGGTATTCCATAGCTCAAAGCGACACACTGCAGCTGGGGGTAGTGATTTTTGGGAAAGTGGGGCTTTGCGGGCTGATGTGGTACTGCGGGATTTGGCAACGATTTTTTATTCTGAACTTTTCCCCAATGATAGCTTGTATTATTTCGATAGGTTGAAATAATTTTATATCTTTGTTTAACAATAGTCGTAGGTTTTTGCGGCCACAAAATTATTAATTAATTTTTTTTAGTATGCGTAAATTATTTATTTTGGCTTTTGCTTTGCTTTCTCTTGCTAGTTTTGGGCAAAAACATATTACCCAACCCCAGCAGATGGACTCTTTAGCTATGGTTGTTTATTACAGTTTTAACACTCAGAGAGAGCGTATTGAGGGGCTGTATGAGCAAGAAAAGGATTCTACGAAACTTTTTGAGTTGAAAGCTCAATGGCTTGACATTGACCGACAATGTTATAAAAGTATGCTGGCCCACTATGCCAAATACCTAAACGAGAGTGATTACGCTGTTTCAATGCTCTATAAATTAAGAACAGGCGTTGAAAAGAAAGATTTAGCTTCGGTGATGAAAAAGCTTAAGGATAAAGAGATTAAGGCAACCACTTATGCTCAGCTGATTGATAAATATTTGACCACTGAACAGGTGATGGTCGGAGGTAAATACCTTGATTTTCAGGCGACTACGGCTCAAGCACAACCTTTTGTGTTGTCCGAATTGCTTCAGATGAAGGATGTGCTACTGATTTTTGGAGGATTGGGGTGTATGGGTGACGAAACGTTACAGCTGTTGAAATTGTGCTATGCCACTCTTGATATTTCTAAGGTGGAGATTGTGAGCGTCTTTCTGAATGATTCGATGAAAGATTTTATGGACGAATATACCCAATTTGATGTTCGTTGGCTTGGCGTGTGCGATATGCTTGGCGAGGTCAGTGAGGTTAAATTAAACTACAATGTTCAGGCCACTCCAACTTGTGTCTACATTGGTAGCAATGGTATAGTCAAGGCTTGGTCGCTGGGGGTAACAGATGAAATTTTGGAATTGTTGACTAAAAAATAGTCAAAAATAATGTATGAATGACATTTTGGGACTATAGTTGGGCGGTGTTGGTCGTGGCCTATACATTGGTTGTGGCCTCTACAGTTTACACCGTACTCTTCGAGCGACGTGACCCAGTACGGGCTGTGTCGTGGATTACTGTTGTGGTGCTGTTGCCAGTGGCTGGTCTTATAGTTTTTATCTTTTTTGGGCAAAATTATCGGAAACGTAAGATATTTAATCGCAAGGAGTTGCGCGATATACGGCAATTGGACGAGTACTCTCTGAGGCAGGTAAAGGCCCTTGGCGAGATTTCCATTCATGAGATTGTCGAAAATCGCGAGATAATAAAGCTTTTGCTCAACAATAGTAAAGCTCTACTTACATTTAACAACAAGGTGGATGTGCTGGTTAATGGTCGTGGTACTTTTGATGCCATTCTTCCTGCTCTGGCTGTAGCACAACACTCAATCCATTTGGAATATTATATTTTCGAGAACGATGACCTGGGTGGGCGTATTGCCGATATCCTTATCGAACGGGCTCAGCATGGTGTGGAGGTGCGTCTGATTTACGATGATGTTGGTTCGTGGCATTTGTCTAAAAAATTTATCCACCGTTTGCGCAAGGCAGGTGTACATGTACATTGTTTTATGCCAGTTGTTTTTCCCTGGCTCACCAGTAAAATAAATTATCGTAACCACCGCAAGATAATAGTTATTGATGGGGTGGTAGGCTTTACGGGTGGTATCAATGTTGCCGACCGCTATATTAATGGTACAAAACATGGTATTTGGCGCGACACTCATCTTCGCTTAGAGGGCGATTCGGTGCGTATGTTACAGATAGCGTTTATTATGGATTGGTTTTTTGCCACCAAAGAGCAGTTGGCACCTCTCTCTACGTATCTGCCCGTACAGCACTGCAATGGAAATATGGCCATCCAAATAGCTATTTCAGGCCCTGACTCTGATTGGGCATCTATTATGCAAGCATTTTTTGCTGCTATCACCAAAGCCAA
>JAVVSB010000036.1:0-17552 GCA_036654415.1 Mucinivorans sp.
AATCCTATAGATGAGCAGGTCGTCCACAATGCCACCCTTACCGTTGGGCAGGCAGCTGTACTGCACCTTACCGTCCCACAGCATGGAGACATCGTTGGAGCTCACATATTGCAAAAAAGGTAGAGCATTGGGCCCCTTGACCCAGATTTCGCCCATATGGCTCACGTCGAAAAGTCCTACGGCCTCACGCACCGTGCGGTGCTCATCGGCAATGCCGCTAAACTCAATGGGCATATTGTAACCTGCAAAGGGGGCCATCTTGGCTCCAGCGGCAATGTGATAATCTGTAAATGGTGTAGTTTTCATTATTTCTTGGTGTTAATGTTTTTATCTATCTTTAACTCCACCTTCATACCCGAGGTTAGCCTCTTGGAGAGGGCGGCAAAGGGGCCCGTGACAATGAGCATGGTGGAGTCGATGGCACTCTCTTTAATCTCTATAAAGTTTTTGTCCTGGATGCCTGTCTCGACCTTCACCTGTCTGACAATAGAGCTATCTGGGAGGTAGACAAAGACCACCTGCTCTTTACTACCATTGGCCATGCGCGAAGTTACAGCCTGGATGGGCACCGAGAGGGCTCGAGCGGTGTTGGTGAAGATGTCGATGGTGGAGCTCATGCCAGGGCGGAAGGGCGATGGTGAGTTAGGGCTCACCAAATCGGCATAGCTGCTGGGCTGAATCTGGATTCTGACCTCGTAGTTGGTCACCTGGTCCGAGGATGGGGTGTCCGCCCCCTGGGCCGAGTTGGCAATGCGCGTTACCACGCCTTTGAACTTACGCCCAAGGTAGGCATCCACCTCTATGGCTGCGCTGTCGCCTAGGCTCACGCGCACAATGTCGTTCTCGTTGACATCGGCCCGCACCTCCATATTGCTAAGGTCGGCCAGACGTAGCATCTCGGTCCCTGCCATAGTGGCCGTGCCCACAACTCTTTCGCCTAGCTCCACCGATAGTTTGCTCACCGTGCCGCTAGCGGGGGCGTAGATGGTGGTCTTGAAGAGGTCCTCTTCGGACTGCTTGAGTTGCGCACGCGAGGCGGCGATGTTGGCCTGCTGCGCCTTTTTCTGGGCGCGAAGCTGGTTGTACTGCCCCTGGGCGGTCTGGAACTCCGACTCGGCAATGGCCTTCTGCTCGAAGAGCCCCTTTTGGCGATTATAGGTCTGCTCGGCCAACAGTAGTTGGGCTTCGATTTGAAGTAGCTGAGCCTCCGAAGAGCTAAGCGAGGCCTCTGACCGCTCCTTCATCGAGACGTAGGTGTCGGGCTTGATGCGAATGAGCAGCTGCCCCTTCTGCACACGGTCACCCTCTTTGATGTTGAGCTCCACAATCTCACCAGAGACCTCAGGGGCAATCTTGACCTCGACTTCTGGCTGCACACGCCCATTAGCCGTTATGAGCTCCACAATGGTGCGCTCCGAAGCCCGCTCGGTAATAACCTGCTCCATGGGATTACCCCCCAACCACCCTTTTTGGCGGGCCACCACACCAGCGACCACAACCACAACCACCAGGGCCACTATAATCCACAAACGTTTACTTCTCTTTCTTGACATTTTTTCTCTTTTTATAAAGTAATATGCCTTCCAGCATAAAAATCTAATAATTTAATCTTAAAGACATATTCGTATTTGGCCTGAATCTTCATCGATTGAGCCGCAATAAGGTTATTCTTGGCCTGGTTATACTCCACCGAGGTGGTGGCTCCAGCCGAGAACTTCTGCTCGGCATATTGGAACGAGAGTTCGGCACTGCTCACACTGCTGCTGGCCGAGACAAAACGCTCGCGCGCCCCCGTGGCATCGGTGTAGGCCTTTTGTACATCTTGGTAGAGCTTGTCCTGAGCCAAAGTGACCCCCAGTTCGGCATTCAGGCGGTTGAGTTTGGCCACGCGAATATTGCGCTGGGCGGTGAGTCCATTGAACATGGGTATGTTGAGCTGCACACCGATGGCCGCCGAGGCGTTGTCGCCTAGCTGGCCAAAGAAGGGGTAGTTGATATAGCTAGTTTTGCCATCGGGCCCCATAATGGGCTTTTGGCGGGCATCCGAAAAGCTACTGCCGTAATTGGCCGAGGCAGTAAGGGTGGGGTACATGGAGGCCTTGGCGATGGAGAGGTCAGCTTGGGCCACCTCTTGACGCAGCTTGGCATACTGAATCTGTGGCAGGGACTGCCCCTGCTCATAGACCCACTCCACATCCGAGATGGCCATATCCTGAAACCCTAGGTGCCCCATCTGAGGCTCCACAATGTCGAAATCGGGCACCCCGCGCAGCTCGAGCAGCTGTTTGAGGCTAAGCAGTGAGGTTGAGAGCTGGTTGCGGTAGTTGACCAGGTTATAGCTCTCACTGGCCTTCTGGGCCTCCAGCTCCAAGAGTGCCCCCAGGGCCATGGAGCCAGCATCTACCAGCTGTTTTGTTCGTGAGAGCTGCTCCTGGAGCAGCTCTATCTGGCTTAGGCAGGTCTTAATCTGCTCTTTGTTGTAGAGGGCTTGGAGATAGGAGGCGGTGATGTTGATGGTTATGTCGTTCTTGATACGTTCGGCATCCTGGATAGAGCTCAGAAGGTTGAGTTTGGCGCGCTCCAGGCGGTGCATCTTCTGCATGCCGGCAAAGAGAGTGGTGCTGAGCGAGACGCCAGCGTTGACATTGTTGACAGTCTTGCCCGAGGTATATTCGTAGGTTGTGGGGTCCAGGGCACGGCCAAAGTTGGCGTTATAGCCCATCTGCCCACCAAGGGTTGGGATGTAGTCGAACTTGCTCTGTTGGACCGAGAGTTCGCTGATTTGTTGACTCACCACGGCCTGTTTGACCTGTATGTTGTTGTCGATGGCGTAGTTTATGCACTGTTCAATATCCCATTTGGGGCTCTGTTGTGTCCAAGCCACCAATGGAACCAGAGACAAAGCAATGGCAAAAAATCTTTTCATACCCTCCTACTATTGGATTTAAATGGATTTGCAAAATGCGAAATATGGCGCAAGATACGCATTTTGTGTCGAAAAAGCAAACAAAAACAAGAGAATAGGTTACAAAAAAGCGTGACTTTTCGGAGTTGGAAATCAGATTATTAATAATAGTCAGTTTTTGGGGTGACCTTTCTTAAAAAAAGGAATTTTAGAACCTAGCTTATCTATCTGATGAGGTAATTTTCTGTTCGAGGTGCATATAATCTTTCGGCGCTCTCCAGCTTTTCGACCTTATTCGCCTTGAAAAATCTAAAGCCGCTCCACCATCTTGTCTATCAGCGCGCTCATCCGTTCCGAACTTCGCTCGGCCACCTGTTGAACCTCCTCATGGGTGGCCACTGTGGCCCCAGGCCCCATAGCCACATTAGAAATCAAAGATATACCAAAAACACGCACCCCACAATGGGCCGCCACTATCACCTCTCCCGTGGTCGACATACCCACCGCATCGGCCCCTATACCCCGCAAAAAACGACACTCCGCAGGAGTCTCATAACTGGGGCCACTCCAGGCCACATAGACCCCACGACGCAGCTCTAACCCTTGACCATGAGCCACATCCAGAGCCAAAGCTACCAGAGAGCGGTCGTAGACCCCCGTCAACGACGGGAAACGCACCCCCATGGGCTCCACATTGGGACCCACCAACGGGTTGGGCAACAGATTGATATGGTCCTCAATGACCATCAAATCCCCTGCACAAAACTCTTCATTGAGCCCCCCTGCCGCATTCGACACTATCAAAGTCTTGATACCCAGCGCACAAAGCACTCTAATGGGCAAGACCACCTGCTCCATGGTGTACCCCTCGTAGTAGTGCACCCTGCCCTGCATGGCCACCACATAGTGACCCCCCAAGCGGCCATAGATAAACCGCCCCTGGTGGCCCTGAACCGTCGAGACAGCCAGACCCTCAATATCCGAATAACTTACCACCCCCAGGGGCTCTATCTTCTGGGCCAAGGCCCCAAGCCCACTACCGAGCACCAGACCGATGGTGGGGCTCTGATGGATGGCTAACTTACTGCGGATGAGTGACGTTATATTTTTGATTTTCTCGTACATATTCACACAGTTGACGTGAAAAATTGACCTCCGAGGCCTCGTCTATAAACTTCAGCGCTATGGGTATGTAGTAGAGCCTACTTTTGAGCGCAAGGCTCACCTTCTTGGTGTTGAGCAGTTTGACGGCATCTTTTTCGGTCATCATGACCACCGTGTTACGTGGTGAGTTTTTAAGGAGTGCCTCCAACTCCCTTATATCGCGCATCTTGAGCGAGTGGTGGTCGGCAAAGAGCAGGGTGTGAACTATAGGGTGCATACAGGCCACATGGTTGATGAAACCGTTGGGCTGAGCAATGGCCGACATAATAACCACAGGGACATTTTTGACCATAGGGCTAGTGACAAGCTCAGGAAACAGAGCTCTGGGCTCACCCGATTCAAAACGTGTAAAATAGAGCCTCTGATAGGGCAGAAGTGCCAAATCGGTGTGCACCAGACGCATCTCGAGTGGCGAAATATCGGCCGAGCATTTGGTGGTCAGCACAAACTGGGCCCGCTCTATCTGGTAGGGCAAATCGCGCAACCCCCCCAAGGGGAACATCTTGTCTTGGTAGATGGGACGGTTGTAGTCCATAAGCAGAATGTTGACCCAGGGCTCCACATAACGGTGCTGGAAGGCATCGTCCAGGATGATAAGGTTCACCTCGGGATGGGCCTTGCGCAACATTTTGATACCCTCGACCCTCTTTTCACACACGGCAACGGGCATCTCTGGAAACTTAAGTTTTATCTGTTTGGGCTCATCGCCTATGGTACGGTAGGATGAGGTGGTGGTGGCCAAGACAAAGCCCTTGGTGCGCCGTTTATAGCCCCTTGAGAGCACCGCCACATGATACTGACCACCCAGCAGCCCAACCAGATACTCCGTGGTGGGGGTCTTGCCCGTGCCACCCATGGTCAGGTTACCCACACAGACTATGGGAATATCAAACTCCACACTCTTGAGGAATCCCCACTCAAATAACCTGTGTCGCAGAGCCACGGCACTGGAGTAGACTAAAGCCACTGAAGATAACAGTATTTGGTTTACAAGATTCATGTGGTGTGGTTGTGTTTTAGATGGCCTCTAAAATCTGATTTTCAGAAGCCACTCAATAAAAAGTGCAGCTAATTGTTAAGTTTGATATCGAATTCAGATTGTAGACGGAGCCCCTGTCTCGAGACTATCTTCTCAATCTGGGTGGCCCCTTGGCCTATCTTGTCGCCCAGTAGCAGTCGCACCCCCGAGCTGCTAAGCTCGCTAAAGAGCTGCGCAAAGGAGTTGTCTACTTTGGGGTAGGTGGTCAGGCGATAACTCTCGATGCCCGCCATGGCGGCAGCCTTATCCACGGCCGTGGTCAGCGACCCCAGCTCATCGACAAGCCCCAACCCCACAGCTTGGGCCCCAGCCCACACACGCCCCTGAGCCAGGCTGTCAACCTCGCCGTAGCTCATCTTGCGCCCTTGGGCCACCAGCCCTGCAAAACGGGTATAGACCGAATCCACCTGATTCTGTACATATTGACGCTCCACAGGGTTCAGGTGACGGAACATACTACCCATGTCGGCCGAGGGGTTGGTCGAGACCACATCGCTGGTCACCCCTAACTTATCTTTGGCCCCCGCACTCACATCCATCATCACCCCAAAGACCCCAATCGACCCCGTCAGGGTGGCTGGTGTGGCCACTATGTAGTCAGCTCCGCAGGCGATATAGTAGCCCCCCGAGGCGGCATACTCGCCCATGGAGACCACCACTGGTTTGCTCTGGCGCAACAGGCTCACCTGGCGGTGAATAACCTCAGAGGCTAGGGCACTACCCCCTGGGCTATTGATACGTAGCACAACAGCCTTTATATTGTCGTCTTGCCCCACCTGCTCAAGTAGCTTGGCCATCTCGTTGCCCACTATGAGCGACTTATCCTTGCCGCTATCCACAATCTCGCCCGAGGCATACACCACGGCAATCTTGTCGCTCGAGGATGCCCCCTTGACCGCCAAGAGTGAGTAGTGGCTCATATCCACAAACTGAGGCTTGTGCCCTCCAGATAGTGCCTTGAGCTTTTCCATCAATTGGTCACGGTAGTAGAGCTGGTCAACCATACCCCGCTGCTGGGCCTGCTGAGCCGAGCAGATGGAGAGCTCCGAGGCCCACTGCTGCAAAGAGGTGGAGTCCAAAGTGCGGTTATGGGCCACACCGCCCACCACAGTGCCCCACAAAGAGTGTACCATATCGCTGATTTGGAGTCTATTTTCATCACTTAGCGCACTTAGCATCAGAGGCTCCACCGCCCCCTTGAATTTGCCATGGCGGATAATTTCGGCCTTCACGCCCAATTTGTCGAGGGTCCCTTTGTAGAAGACCGAAGTGGCCGACATCCCAAGCCACTCCAAGGTTCCGCGCGGATTCACCGCCACACAGTCGCCCACCGAACTTAGGTAGTACCCCTCCATGGAGTAGCTATCGGCAAAGGCGATAATAAACTTGCCGCTGCCGCGAAACTCCTCCAGGGCCCGACGAAGCTCCCACAGAGTGGAGAGCGAAGTTGGCACCTCCATGGGCACCTTGAGGTAGATGCCCACGATGCGTGTATCTTCGGCCGCATTTTTTATGCCTTGCAGCACGGCGGCCAGGGTGGTCGAACTTTTGGTCTGAAGATTCATAAAGTCAATCTGCTGGAGTGGGCTGCTGGGCTCGCGTTCCTGGATAGGTAGCTCAAGGTCAATGGTCAAGATAGAGCCCTGTTCCACCGATGGTGGGGTGGTGGTCTCAAGCCCAAAGGAGGCTATGAGTCCCGCCAAGAGAGCCATAGTGAAGAGAAAACTGGCTATTGAGCCGACAAATATAGCCAAAAGACAGGCGAAAAATGTTTTGAAAAAGCTACCCATAGTATTTTATATATTAAAAGAAAATATCAGTCGCAAATTTACATATAATTCAGTTATTTTCCAATTTTATCTATTTTTTCAGTGGGGAGTCCAGAGAGTGGCGCGCTATGAGCTCCACATCTTGCTCCACGCTGGCACCCAAGGTGGTGAGCATGTCGCCCACAATGGCACCGCTAATGCCCCCCTCCAAAGCCCTATCAATCATCCCTGAAATGGCCGCACGTCCCCCCGCAAAACGGATATGAACCCGCGCATTGATAAGCCTAAAAATGGCAAAGGTGCGCAACATCTCCTCTTGGGAAAGGGGAGCTTGACTGGCCAGGGGGGTGCCTGGTATGGGGTTCAAAATATTAAGCGGAATGGAGTCGACCCCTATTTTTCGTAACAAGAGGGCCATCTCGATGCGTTGGTTCATGGTCTCGCCCATGCCTATGATGCCACCACTGCAAATCTCCATACCCACCTCTTTGGCCCACTCTATGGTCTGCAACTTCTGCTCAATGGTGTGGGTGGTGCACAGGGTGGGAAAAAAACTGGGGGCACTCTCGATATTACAGTGGTAACGCCTGACCCCCGCATCAAAAAGCTCTTGGAGCCCTTGGCGGCTCATCAACCCCATTGAGGCACACAGACGAATGTCGCACCGCGCAGCTATAGCCCCATAGAGCTCAGCGGCCTGGTGAAGCTCCTGGGAGGCCATACGACGCCCACTGGTCACCAGCGAAAAACGCTCCACCCCCTGGCTGTGGTTCTTTAGGGCATGGGGCAGGGCCTGAGCTTGGCTCACAAATGGGTATATCTCTATATTACACTTGTGGTGAGCCGATTGCGAACACCAAGCACAATCCTCGGAGCAGTGGCCGCTACGGGCGTTCATTATGGAGCAGGTGTCGAAGTGCCGCCCCAAAAAGTGGATACGCAGGGCGTTGGCCCCCGCGAGCAAATCCTCTGTCGTGGCCTGCTGAGCCAAAGCCTCGGCCGTGGCGGCATCAATATCGTGGCCTTCAATTATCTGGTTTATTATATTTGTCAAATCCATAAATGATATAATTTTTCACAAATGTAGTATAAAAAGTTTGTAATTCTAAAAAATAGCACTATCTTTGTGGCTCGAAAGGCGATAATAGGGTATCGAAACCCCCTTACCCTTTTGTCCAAAATAATGGCGCCGTAGCTTAACTGAATAGAGTAGCTGACTACGGATCAGCCGGTTACAGGTTTGAATCCTGTCGGCGTCACACGAAAAAGCACTATCCCCAATGGGAATAGTGCTTTTTCTATTCTTACCGCTCTCCCTATTTTCTGGGGCAATTCGCCCTTTTACCTTTGGCGGCCATAGGGCATTTTTTAGCCTTAGGGCACTCCTTGGCTGCTGCACAGCAGCAGGCAGCCTTAGGGCACTCCTTGGAGGCTGCACAGCAGCAGGCAGCCTTGGGGCACTCCTTGGAGGCTGCACAGCAGCAGGCAGCCTTGGGGCAGACCATTTTGGCTGGGGTGCACTCGGCGGGGAGGGTACATTGTGTAGGGGTACCTGTGGAGTCGTTCACAAAGTTCACTATCGGGGTTTTACCCACGGTGTGGAGTCTTCTTCTGGACTCCATCAAAGCCTTGTATTTGACCTGTTGCTCAGGGGTGATTATCGCACTGATATCTAGGACCAGCTGTTTCATCTTTTCGCGCGAGGGCTCACTTTTGAAGGCCACAGCCATCAGCTGCTCCACCTTTTGGGTCTGAAGGCTATCAAGGAGTAACTCCGTGCGCAGAACATTGGCCATCCTAGCGGCCCGCATATCGGGGGTGAGTTGAATTCCCATACCCTGGGCCATCGCCCCTAGGCTCATTACCATAGTGACCAGAGCCACCAACACCATTTTTAATTTCATAATATTATATTTTTTATTTAAACGTAAAAAACTCTAAAATAAGTATGTAGAAAAAGCAGGATAACTCTTTTCAGAATTATCCTGCTCTACTTTAGTTCCAACTTCTCACAAAGTTGGAACTATTAATTAAAACTATTTACCAGCTTTTTTGGCAGCTTTAGCGGCAGCCTTTTCAGCTTTTTTAGCAGCCTTAGCAGCAGCTTTTGCAGCCTTAGCGTCTACAGCAACAGCTTGTTTGGCAACTTTGTGAAGAGCAGAGGTACCTACGATGGCAACAAAATCTTCAGTTTCAAAGAATTCCAAGAAGTTAACCTCAGTGTCAGCCAATTTCTTAACTGTTGTAGGGTTAGCAGCAGATGCATTCTTTAGGTTAGCGCACATACCCTTGCCGTCACCTTCGCGAGCTGCAACAACAGCCTTCAGGTAGTCAGCTTGCCATCCTTGGCAAGGAGCCAAAGTAGCTTTGGCAGCAGCGATGTCGCCATTGAGGTATTGAGCCACAGCCTTGTTGTAGCCGTCAAGTACACCAGCAGCAGCTGAGTAGTTACCGTTGGCTAGGTCAACTAGACCCTTGTTGTATTTGGCTTCAGGAGTAGTCGATGCAGCGAAGAATTTAGCAGCTTCAGCTTTTTTGCCTTCAGCCAATGCAACAACACCAAGGTTGTTGATAATCTGTGGGCAAGAGTTGTTGAGCGAAGAGGCCTTCAAGAAGTCAGCCTTTGCACCAGCGTAGTCACCTTCGTGAGCCTTAACAACACCAAGGTTGTTCCAAGCACGGTAGCAGTTGTATTTGTCAGCGCAAGCTTTGTAAATCTTAGCCTTTGTAGCGTTGTCGGTGAACAAAGTGGCAGCAAACAACATCTCTTCAACCTTCAAAGAGTTGATGTCAGATGCAACAGCAGCCTTCAACTCTTGGTCAGTCAAGCCGTTAACAACTACGTTTACAGTCATCTTAGAACGACGCAAATCAGGAAGGATTTTGTCAGCCAAAACCTTGAAAGCAGCAGTCATGTTCTTGATTTCACGGTCGCGAACCTGAGGGTCAGAGTACATGGTAAGAACCTGAAGAATAAGGTCTTTGTCAGCGATGTTAGAGGCTTGAACCAGCTCCTTGAAACCGCTCCAGTCTTCACCCATTGCATTGATATCGAACTTGTCAACTGGCATTTTGTCTTTTTTGAACTTTTCGCCAACAGCTTTCTGAGTTGTGTTACCACGCTCTTTAGAAAGTTTGTCATTGAGTGCCAATGGACCATCAGGAGAGGCATAAGCCTGAGTGTAGATGCCACCAACCTGTTTTTTAGGGTCACCAGAGTTGTCGGTGATGAATTTTTCCAAAGCTGCAATTTCGCTGTTGTTGAGCTGAGCTGGACGAACAACTGAACTGTTGATTTGGTACATCAATTTAGCGTCCTGGCTAATTTCGGTTGTACGTTTGAAAGCGTCAGGAGCAATGGCTACCTTGGCATAGTTGTCGGCCAAAAGCTGAATTGTGCTAACACCATTGGCAACAAATTTCTCGTCAGGAAGTGCAGTGAACTCCTTAATCTTTTTGCCACCCTTCAAACATTTGCCTTCGATGCTTAGAACCAAGCGAGAAAGACGCATATTGGCGGTGTATGGGATAGAAATTTCAAGAGACTGTGCACCACCAACTTTGCTGTTGATTACGGTGTAGTTATCCTTTACTTTTTCACCTTGGAAGAATTTAGGTGAACCAGCCACGCGAGCCCCGTCAATCGACGAAACCAAAACTGGAGTTACTTTAATCACACCCTGAGCCGAGAAAGCCTTGGCAGGAATATTGAAAGTAACGGTTCCAACTACGTTGTCACCCTTAAGTGTAAGAACTTCTGGAGAGCAGCTTACTGTTACCCCAGCATTGGTTTTCTTCATCAGAGCCTTGTAGCAGCTGCAACTAGAAACCATAAAAGCAGTAGCCACCAGAGCTACGCTGATACTTAGAAATTTTTTCATTTTTCTTTGTTTTGTTTATTAATTATTTGTTGTTTTGAATCTTAACTAGAGTTATAGGCAGCAAAGTTAGAAATAAATTTTCATAAAATCCAACTTTTACTTAAAAAAACTACTTATATTCTAAAGAGGATTTCTGAAAATTATATTTTTCAGTGGTGGAGCAACCCTTAAAACCGATGTTTACTTAAAGTAAATGAGGATTTTAAGAGCTAAGTCCACCGAAGAAAAACCAATTTTTAGAGCTCACCTAAAATTTATTCACCTTTGGGCAATAACACTTTACGCGAAAGCTTCAATTTCCCATTTTTAGGGTCTGTACCTATAAGTTTTACATCTATCATATCACCCTCTTTGAGACCTGTCTGAGCCATGTCTTCAACCCTGTGGTTCTCAATTTCAGAAATATGGAGCAGTCCATCCTTACCAGGCAGGATTTCAACAAAGGCACCAAAGGCCACAATGGAGCGTATCTTGCCGTGGTAGATGGTACCTACCTCAGGAACAGCCACAATACCCTTGATTTTATTCAATACAAAATCTATGCCATCTTTGTTGGCCGAGAAGATATCCACCACACCTGTCTCGCCTGTTTCGGTGATGGTGATGGTGCAACCGCTGCTCTTCTGCATCTCTTGAATCACCTTACCGCCTGGGCCTATAATGGCACCGATAAAGTCTTTAGGGATAGTAATCTGAACCATACGTGGCACATGAGGTTTGTAATCTTCGCGTGGAGCGGCCAGCACCTGGGTAATTTTGCCCAAAATGTGAAGACGACCAGCCTTGGCCTGAGCTAAAGCCTTGCCCAACACCTCGTACGAGAGGCCATCAACCTTGATGTCCATCTGGGTGGCTGTGATACCATCGGCCGTACCCGTAACCTTGAAGTCCATGTCGCCCAAGTGGTCTTCGTCGCCCAAAATATCGGACAGAATAGCATATTTATCGCCATCGGCAATCAGCCCCATGGCAATACCCGATACAGGTTTCTTAATCTTAACCCCAGCATCCATCAGAGCCAATGTGCCTGCGCAAACTGTGGCCATAGACGAGCTACCGTTGGATTCCAAAATATCTGACACCACACGTACAGCATAGGGGCAGTCGGCACCGCTTGGCATAACAGCCTTCAGGGCCCTTAGAGCCAAGTTGCCGTGGCCAATCTCGCGGCGTGAGGTGCCTCGCGACATCTTGGCCTCGCCAGTGGAGAAGGGTGGGAAGTTGTAGTGGAGGACAAATTTTTCGGTCCCCTCGCGCAGTACATCGTCAATGAGCTTCTCGTCCAGTTTGGTACCCAAGGTCACTGTGGTGAGCGACTGAGTTTCGCCACGGGTGAAGATGGCCGAGCCGTGAGGTGCAGGCAGTGCCCCAACTTCGCACCATATGGGGCGAATCTCGTCGGTGCGACGGCCGTCTAGGCGGATACCCTCGTCCAGAACCATGTTACGCATGGCTTTTTTGAGCACATCGTCGTGGAAATAGCGGTGGATAAGTTTGCTCTGAGCATCCTGCTGCTCCTGGGGCAAAGAGGCGATATATTCGGCCTCAACAGCCTCAAATTTATCAGTCCGTTCGTGTTTTGGGGTCGACCCCTTGGCTATCTGGTATACTTTGTCGTAAGTGGCCGCGATGACCTCCTGGCGACACTTTTCATCACTCTGTTCGTGGCAGTAGGTGCGTTTTTCGACCTTACCAACCTGGGCCATAAGCTCCAACTGAGCCTGGCACTGTTTAATGATTTCGGTGTGGGCGGCCTTGATGGCATCCAACATATCCTCCTCTTGCACCTCTTTCATCTCGCCCTCGACCATCATGATATTGTCCACCGTACCGGCCACAATAATATCAAGGTCACAATCTACCATCTGCGAAAGGGTAGGGTTGATTACCATCTCTCCGTTGATGCGGGCCACACGTACCTCCGAAATGGGGCACTCAAAGGGGACATCGCTAACGGCTAGGGCAGCCGAAGCGGCCAAACCAGCCAGCGCGTCGGGCTGAATATCGGGGTCAGCCGAAATAAGATTTACCGTAACAAAAACCTCGGCATGGAAGTCGGCAGGAAAAAGTGGACGTAAAGCGCGGTCGATAAGACGCGAAACCAAAACTTCGTAATCCGACGGACGGGCCTCACGCTTGAGGAACCCCCCTGGAAAACGACCATTGGCCGCGTATTTCTCTTTGTACTCAACCGACAAAGGCATAAAATCAACATCCTCCTTGGCATCTTTGGCACAAGTGACAGTTGCCAGCAACATAGTGTCGCCCTGGCGCAGCACCACCGAACCATCGGCCTGTTTGGCCAATTTGCCAGTGCTGAGCTCGATTGTGCGACCACCAGGCAGCTCAATCAACTTTTTTGTTTCGTTATACAACATCATTTTTACATTAAAATTTACCGCAAAAATAAGAAAAATTAATCGCAATGCACCATAGTGGTAACATAAAAGCTATTTTTATTGTCCATAATATAACTTTATAAGTTAGAAGCTGTTTAAAATTTATTCAAAAGTTTAAACAGTTTATTAGTCAACCACTGGAAAATCTTTTTTTTAGAGGCCTGCTTGTGATATATCATCGTGATATATCATCCCAAAAACGGGGATATGACTTCTCCACAGCCTCGGCCTGCTCAATCTCAACCACTCCAGAGCCCCTAAGGGCGGCCACAGCTACGGCCATGGCTATACGGTGGTCGCCGTGGCTCGAGAGTAGCGCGGGGCGCGGGGTGCCACCAGTAACTATCATTGTATTGGGCTCAGAGTCTATATCCACCTCGATGCCCATCTTACCAAACTCTTGACGCAGGGTTAGGGCACGGTTGCTCTCCTTGTGGATGAGCCGTTCGGTGCCCACTAAGCGCGAGGAGCCATGGCAGGCCGAGGCTAGGGCCACCAGAGCTGGAAAGAGGTCGGGGCACTGTGTGGCATCGAAGTCAAAGCAGAGTAGCGGACGGTGGCTCACTACAATATCCCCCCCTAGGTATTCGACCCCCGCCTGGGCCATCTCAAGGGCCTCCATAATGCGCCTATCGGCCTGTACCGAGTGGCTATTGAGCCCACTTATGCGTACACGCCCCCCTAAGGCCCCCGCCACCAGTGGACACGAAGCCCCGCTCCAATCCCCCTCCACGGTGTAGTCTGTGGGGTGGTAGCTCTGCGCAGCGGAGATAAAGAACTCCTGGTAATCACGATTTTCGACCTCCACCCCAAAGCTATGCAGCACCTCTAGGGTGATGTCGATATAGGGGCGGCTGGTGAGTCTACTCACCACCAGGGTGGTATCTTCCTGGGCCAGGGGCAGGGCAAAGAGTAGACCACTGATAAACTGCGAGGAGAGTGACCCTTCGGCCTCGACCCTGCCTCCGCCACGCATAGGGCCGCAGACGGTGAGCGGCAGAGAGCCACCCGAGCTTTGAAAGCTCACCCCCAGCTGCTCTAGTGGGCCGCGCATAAACTCCATGGGGCGGGCGAGGATGGAGCCGTGGCCAGTGATGGTGATGGGGTGGGGCCAGAGGGCGGCAATGGGGGTAAAGAGGCGTGTGGAGAGGCCCGACTCGCCAATGTCTATGGAGCTGTGGCGCGGGGCCAGGGGACCCTCTATAATATAGGTGTGGTTGTGGCTTTTACTCACCTTTGCCCCCAGACGGCTGGCACTCTGGAGTGCGGCCAAGGTGTCGGCCGATGGCTCCACACCGCTGAGCTCTGAGCGACCCGCGCTCAGCAGCGCGGCGGCCACAGCACGTTGGGCGAAGCTTTTGGAGGCGGGGGCCTTGATGGAGAGCTCTACGGGGTGGGGGGTGATGGTTGTTTTCATAGCTACAGCAAAGATAATTATAATTATCTTGCCTAGCATGGGGGAGGGTGAATTTTTTTAACTAAGGCTTCTTAGATAAGGGGGATATTTTTCGCGCTTTTTCGCGCCACTGTAGCACTCTCTATTCTAAAAATATCTAGACGATTGTTCTTGGGGGATTACTGCTCATTTTGTTTTTATTTACTTAATTTAAGTATATAAGTATATTAGTATAATAATAATAATAGCTGTTGATAGTGTTCATAAAAAAGTGAAAATAGAGTTGCAAAACCCAAAAGTAGTATCTTGATGCAGCTGTTTTTATCGGTTTATTACTGTAAATGAACTATATCCCCAAGCGGAAAAAAGAGGCATGACCACAATCTATTTATTAACAATTTTATGGTTTTCAATACTAAAAAGTGTTAAAAAATTGATGGTAAAAAACAATAACTTTATTTGGAGGGCAACTTTAGAAAAATGATATGAGATAAATTTTTTTTTAACCAAATGAAGTTATTAAAAGTTACGAACATGAATTAACAGGTTGTTAACATCTTTGTGAACAAAGTATATATAAGGGATAATACACTATTAAATAGATTGTTATGTTGTTTATAGAGCCCCTAAACCCAGTGAATACCACACCATTAAAAATCTAGTTTATAGAGCTCACCTAAAGTTCACAAAATCAGCATAAATTTGGTTTGGTAATAAAATGAAAAAGGTTTGGGATTTATATCGTCAAGGGGCAAGAATTTTGGCAGCGTAGCTCCATCTAGGCGATTAGCAAAAATAGTTGACCCTAAAAAAAAGCTAGACACAGTTTGTACGAAACTGTGTCTAGCTTTTTTTTTAAGCTGTTTTTAATCTCTTTCTAGAGAGCTTATATGCCTAATTCAATGAGTTGATATATCTAGTTTTAAGGCTATTAATTTTTAATCCAACTGTCTAGTTTTGCCCACACACTTTGTTGGTCGGCAGCGGATAGTTGTATGATGCTGGTACTGTGCGCCCCCCCTTTTTTGGTATAGGTAGCCATATTGGACTTACCCTCAAAATAGGCTCTGTCGGGGGCAGCTGCCGTCCAATAATCGTACTCTCCAAAGACGCAAATGAGCTTGGGGTCGCTATTTTTGAACCAGTTAATCATTTTGTTGTACCACACATCGGAATATTTAAGGTCGGCCGCGCTGGCTGGAACTAAAAACCTGGCAAGGGTATTTTCGGTCCACGACTTGTGGTTGGGCATAAGGGGCAGAAGTCTAGGGGTGATAACATACATAGGTGAACCCTCTTCGGTGAGCGATTGTACGTTATAGTGGATGTTGTCATAGTCGGGCTTGCCGTTTTTTCTACTCAAACCAGATTGATTCGTCACACCGTATATAGGGGATAGAGCTCCTTTTTTGTTAAAGCGTGTACGTAAGTAATCTAGTATCTCCTTGTCGGTGGCGTCATCGTCGGGAATTATATCTGTGGGCAACGCGTATTGCCATTGCGATTGAGCAAAGGTCAATACATAAGATTCGTACTCCTGCTCTTCGGTCATCGTCTCCCTAGCCCCTGGAGTGGGGTCGACGACAGCCAAAGACTCTTGTAGTCTATCACGTCTAAGGAGTAGTTGCACTTGGAAATCCTCAATTTTTTTACGCATTTCGGGCGTTCCCACCGTCATTAAATGGTCTAGAAAACGAGGGTCAGCCTCACCGTTAACCACGGGGCAGACATAAGCCACCGTAGCCGCCACATCCTCTGGATAGTGCATCGCGTAGCTCATTGCGTTGGTTCCGCTTTTGCTCGCTCCCGTAGCTATCCATTTGCCCGTATAGGCCACACCAAGTGCTTTACGCACGGCGTGCATATCCGCTGCCGCATTTTCGAGCGTGAGATATTTCCAGTCGGAACCAAAGGGGACCGACTCGCCCGCATAACGATGTTCCACCTCCAGTCGGTTGGCTTTGTAACGGTCGGTAAGTTCGCACGTTGAGGGGCTTTTTAGTGCATCTTCCGCGCTGTATCCTTGTCCGTCAAAAACCATTGGGCTGTCGAAATCTTGATGGCTCAAGAAGACCCGCTGTGAAAAAGTTCCTACCGATGGGTTTTTGGGGTCAATCAACTGCTCGAATGTGAGCATAAAGTACTTCTTGTAATCGTCGTCAGGGTCAAGCTCTTTGACTTGGCTGACTCCAGGGACTGTTTTGAGCCACTCGGCTATTTTGTCCAGCTTAGGTCTAGGGGGTTTTGGGGCTTCTGGTTCGGGCTGAACTTGAGTACATCCTATTGAGGTGACCAGTAAGGTCAGTGGAAGTAAAAATCGGAATAGATTCATAATAATATATAGTTTAAAATTTAATTTTTTCGGTTTACGGATGCGTAGGATAATAGGTTACCTGCTCAGTACAATCGTTTTCGTGGCGTAAAGGTAATTGTTTTTTGAGAATCTGGTTTTTTTTTTTGAAAAAAAAAAGATATAAATAATTGATTAATCTCAACTGTTATTCATATCTTCTAGATTTTCATATCACTAAAGAGTACGAGAGGAGTACCCCGCAAAGCTAACCGATTACCAAATGGAGTACAATATTATGACTTTTTGGCGTAAATTGCAGACTACAACACTCGCTTCTATCAATTTGGAACACTGTTACCAAGATTCAGATAAACGGCGTTTTACCGTATAGGGCGTATGGGGTATGTGTTCTTGTTTTCAAAAAAGAGGCTAATTCCGAGCGGTTCGTTGCGGTTTAGGTGGATAAGCACCACGCTCCCTTGTCGCGGATTCTCGCCTTTAGCCAACCACGCTTGAGCACCTAGGGGTATCAAACCCAGTGAAATAACATAGTTTGCCACGGCGGGTGAGGAAATCAATCCAGGGTAACGGAAAAATGGCGAAGGCATCAACCCTAACTCAAACATCTTGCGCTCCATACCCAAAACTTCAGCTTGGAGGTCAGTGTTAGGCAGACACAAAAAATCGTCATTTGCGTTCTCTTTTT
>JAVVSB010000037.1:0-16850 GCA_036654415.1 Mucinivorans sp.
GAGCCGAAAAGCCCAATTCACCAGCCTCAACACCAACAAGCTTGAGAAATAACGTACCTTGGTTTTCCACCATGTAGACTGTACTATTGGTATTGGCCACCTCAAACATGGCATCCTTCCCCTTGTCCTTGCAGCTAACAACAGACAGAGCCACAAAGAGAATCGATAAAATTTTAATTACTGTTTTCATCATCTGTCATAAAACGATTAGTACATATATTAAGTAATTTTAATATATAACTACCCTTCGATAGCCACTGTAAAGGTAAAAAAAAATGCAATGGTGTAACAGAAAATGATAAAAAAAAACGAAAACTATTTAAGAACATCTTTGGTGTAAAAAAGGCTCTGTGAACTACCCCATAAAGGAGGTAGTTCACAGAGCCGAAAATTCAATCAGCAGGGGAAAAATTAGCTCTCGATAGTGCCGAAACCTGTGATGGTAGGCGGTTCGGGCATATTGATGTCGATACGACCAACAATACTCTCGTAACGCTCGATATTCTCCTGAAGGGTGAGCATCAAACGCTTAGTGTGCTCGGGAGTGAGTATGATTCGGCTCTTGACCTGGGCCTTGGGCACACCTGGCATCATACGTACAAAATCAATTACAAACTCCGATGTGGAGTGCGATATTATGGCCAAATTGGCATAGGTACCCTGAGCTATCTCAGCACTCAACTCAATATCCATCTCAGCAGCCTTATCTTCTAACATTGTCCTACTCTATTTTTAAGAAATTAAATCACCCAACGAATTGTAAAATTTATACTCTATTATACCCATAGAATCGTTGGGAATTATCTTGAGCGAAACCCCATATTTCATGACCCACATAGCACGTTTACTGAGCAACCCCTTCTTGAGGTAGGCTGCAATATATGGATGCGTATGCAGGGTGAGAAGTTTATAGTGTTTCTCTTTGGCCAAAAACGAGACCATCGCCTCTATCTGTTGGTCGATGAGCACCGTGGGGCTAACCTGACCCGTGCCGTGGCACGTAGGGCAACTCTCGGTGATGATGATTTGGGTCTCGGGACGAACTCGCTGACGAGTTATCTGCATCAGACCAAACTTGGTCAGAGGTAGAATATTGTGTTTGGCACGGTCCATAGACATGGACTCCTTCATGGCGTTGTAGACCAAGTTGCGGTTCTCAACCTTGTGCAGGTCGATAAAATCGATGACCACAATCCCGCCCATATCTTTGAGCCGAAGCTGACGAGCTACCTCAGGCACTGCATTCATGTTGCACTCCAGGGCATTCTGCTCCTGATTCTCGTCCGCCTTGGCCCGCTTACCGCTATTGACATCAATAACGTGCAGAGCCTCTGTGTGTTCTACAATAAGATAGGCCCCGCGCTTGAAAGGCACAGTACGACCGAAATATTGTTTAATCTGTTTGGTAACATCGAAATTATCAAAAATTGGGACGTTACTCTTGTATAGCTTTACTATCTTCTCGGCATCGGGCTCTATGGCTGAGATATACTCGCGAACCTGATGGTAAATATCCTCTGAATCGGTGTGAATGGCGCTGAAACTGTCGCTCAGCAAATCACGCAAAATTGTTGTTGTTCGGTTAGCTTCACCCAAAATAAGCGATGGTGCAGCACTGCTCTGGAGATTCTCCATCGCCACACGCCACTTGCTTAATAGGTCCTTGATATCGTTCTCAATATCTTCATTACTCTTACCCTCGGCTGCGGTGCGGATTATGGCACCAAAATTACGAGGAAGTATCTCGTCAGCAATGGCCTTCAATCGCTTACGCTCATCAGAAGAGCGTATCTTTTGCGAAATATGAACCTTGCTCGAAAAAGGTATCAACACCAAATGCCTGCCTGCAAGCGAAATATCGCAAGTCAAACGTGGCCCCTTGGTCGAAATGGGCTCCTTGGCAATTTGGACTATAATGGTATCACCTGTGGAGAGAGCACTGTTTATCTTGCCCTCTTTTTTGGTCTGCTCCATAGGACGCTCACGCGATATATCAACTGGCTTTTGTTTGCCGCCCGCCTGCTTTGAAATCTTAGCAAGCAAACTGAAACTACTCCCCAAATCAAGATAATGCAAAAACGCATCCTTCTGGTAGCCAACATCTACAAAAGCGGCATTCAAGCCACTCATGATTTTGCGCACACGCCCCAGATAAATATCCCCTACCGAAAAATTCGTCTGTCCCTGCTCACGATTGAGCTCAACAAGGTTCCCATCCTCCAAAAGAGCAATGGAAATTTCCGAAGCATCGCTGTGAATAATTAATTCTTTGGCTGGCATAATGTTTTTTTAAATATTTTTTGTTGGTGTCATCTTATAATGAACCCATATTAATGCAAAATGTAGAATTTTCAGAACGATATTCCACTAACTAATAGTGTGTCCTAAATTCTACATTCTACATTAGAAACTAAACCGCCCTACTTTTTATTCTTATGACGATTCTTTCTTAGACGCTTTTTACGCTTGTGAGTAGACATTTTATGCCCCTTCCTTTTTTTTCCGCTTGGCATAGCTTTATTGTTTTAATAGTGATAACTGTAAATTACTCAGCCTTGATTACGTTTGCAAACGTTTTGGCTGGTTTAAAAGCAGGAATGTTGTGAGCAGCAATGGTAATAGTAGTATTCTTACTAATATTACGAGCTACCTTTTCTGCACGACGCTTGATGATGAAACTACCAAAACCGCGCAAGTACACATTCTCGCCCGAAGTCATAGTCTCCTTAATGTTCTCCATAAACGACTCAACTACACGTTGAACCTGTACCTTTTCAATACCGGTACTTTTAGCGATTTCGCTAACGATTTCTGCTTTTGTCATTGTAACAAATGATTTGAAAATTATTATTTATTATTGTTTTTTGAGTCAGTATTTTAAATAGCATACCTCGCTATTGGAGTACAAAGATAGTTGAATTTCTTTAATTTCAACCATATAACAATAATTTTTGATAAATATTTTCACTATTGCGAAAATATTTATCAATCACAACGTTTTTACCACACCTCTGCTTTAGAACTGAAGGTAAAAAGTTACTTGGTTCCATATCCCCGAAAAAGCTGCGTACAAAACTGCACTAACTTAACCATCAAAAACACACCCCCCATAACAGCAACAGCCGCCGCACCAGCAGGAATGGTGGCCACATAGCTAATAAAAAGCCCACTGAGAGAACAGGCCAAAGCCACCAAAATGGCCCAAAGAGTTATGGTTCGATAATTATTTGAGAGCATAGCCCCAACCACTGATGGAATAGTCAACAAAGAAATCAACATCATAATGCCAACAACCTTGATATTAACCACAATAGTTATCGCCAAAAGCAACATCATACCATAACCAACCACGCGAGTGGGACGACCTAAAGACTTTGCAAAAGAGCGGTCCAAAGCACAATAGATTATTGTACGATAAAAAAGACTAAATATCAATATTATGGCCATATCGAGCCCAAATAACCACAAAAGCTCCACACGCGAGACCATCAATATATTACCAAAGAGAAAACTCATCAGATTGGGGGCATAACCAGGGGTGATGAAGATAAAAATAATGCCAATGGCCATGCCCAAAGACCAAAGTATGCCAATGGCCGAATCCTCGCGAATAGCCCCTCGATGCGATATTTTCTCGATGGCTAAAGCCGAAACAATGGCAAAAACCATGGCCCCCATAATAGGATTCAACCCAAAGTAGTATGCCATGCCAATACCCCCAAAGGAACTATGTGTAATGCCTCCACCCAAAAATACCAACCGCCGCATAACCATATAGGTGCCGATGATGGCACACGAAATAGAGGAAAGCAAAGTTGCTAAAAGTGCATTCTGCAGAAAATCCATCTGCGCTATATTATCTATTAACTCACTCATCTATCTTAACTAAATATTAATGTTTCATCAGTACCGTATGAGGCACTTTACCATGTGTGAGTAACTGTATGGGGCAATCATACTCCACAAGTTGGGCATTAGTGATAATATTAGACGGATGGTAATGCAATGACCCATTAACACACGCTATAGTCTTAACGTAGGTGGAAATGGTTCCCACATCGTGCGAAACCATAATAATAGCGGTGTGCAAACTTAGCTCCGAAAGTATTTCATAAAACTCTTTTTCAAATTTATTATCCACATAAGTAGTTGGCTCATCTAGAATTAGCAGTTCAGGAGAATCAATCAGCGCACGGCACAAAAGCACTTTTTGTAACTGACCACCAGAGAGAGCACTTATCGAGCGCCGCACAAGTGGCTTAATGGCAATCTGAGCAAGAAGTTGCTCCAATCTATCACGCAAAGCAGCGGTACGCTTTTGGCGCGAACCAGAGAGAATCACATCGCGCACATTGATGGGAAATTGTCGGTCAATAGTATTACTCTGAGGTAAATACCCAATTCTAAGCTCATTCTTGACAAACTCAATCGTCCCAGACGAGCAGTGAACAAGGCCAAGAATAGCCTTCACCAAGGTGGATTTACCACCACCATTGGGGCCGATAACACCAATAAAATCATCGCTGCACACCACTAGATTAACCCCATTAAGGGCCTCAGTTGCTCCGTAACAGACCGATAAATCTTTAATTTTGAGTAGCTCCCTTGACAATTGCATCACTTATATATTCAATATTTTGCATCCAATTTTCAGAGAGCGGGTCATACATAACCATCTTTACTGAAGTGGCTTTACAGACCACACGAGCAACGGCATCGCTAGTTTGAGTACTATAAAAAACAGTATGGATACACTCTCGCTGAATCTGTTCTATAATCTGTTGTAACTGCCTAGCCCCAGGCTCTTTCCCCTCTATCTCAATGGGAACCTGAATGAGTGAATAGTCACGCGCAAAATAGGTAAGTGATGGATGAACAATGGCAAACGACTTAGTAGGCAAAGAGTCAAAGCGAATAGTCAAAGCCTTATCTAAAGAGTCAAGTGTGTGCGATAAATGGGCTACATTCTTTAAATATAGCTCACTCAACTTTGGATTTATTTGACAAAGTACAGTAGCTACTTTTTCGCCCATATGACGCATCATACGAGGCGAAAGCCAGATATGAGGGTCAGCTCCATGGTGGTGATTGGCATCATGATGAGAACAAGTAGACTCGACAAACTCCAAATCGAGACTTAAATCAACGTATTGCGACTGTGGTGCAAGCTCCACAATACGCTGCTCTATCTGCTGTTCAAAATCAATAAGGCCAGTGGATATATAGGCCTTAGAGACCGACAACGAACGCATCCTATCCATGGTAGGCTCGTAGGTCTCGGGTGATGTGGTCTCGGGAACCAGGACGTTTACGAGTACCGTGGTGTCAGCAATCTGTTCAACAAGCCAACCCAGCGGAGCAATCGACACAACAACAACAGCCCGGGAATCTAAAACCTTAGCTGGGCCACAACCACAAAGTAGAAGCAGTAATAAAGATGAGAGTAAAATATTTTTCATAACGCGCAAATATACAAAAAAAAGAGGTGCGAATCACTTCACACCTCTTTGTTATAAAAAAATTTACGAACTACTTTAGTCGTTCAAGGAGAAACGTTGGTAAGCAATCACTGTGGCATTGGCTACAGCTGATTTAATGTACTGTTCCACAGTAACTTTGTTATTCTTAACCAATGATTGATTAAGCAAAGTATTTTCTTTAAGGAACTTATGCACCTTACCTTCGGCAATTTTGTCAAGCAAGTTTTCAGGTTTGTTTTCCAAACGAGCCTGTTCCAAACCAATTTTATGTTCGCGTTCGATAATCTCCTTAGAGCAATCATCAGCACTAATTGATACTGGAGCCATGGCGGCTGCCTGCATGGCCACATCATGAGCAACCTCGGCAGGAACCTCGGTATTGAAACCGACCAGCGTACCTAATTTATTATTGGTGTGAACGTAAGTAACGCAAAGCGGTGCTTCGATTGAACCATAATAAGGAACCTCGATTTTCTCGCCTGTCTTACCCGAAAGTTCGGTAACCTTAGCACCAATCAAAGCCGTCAAAGAGGCTAAATCAGCACATGAGGCCTCAATGGCAGCATCAAGAAATTCGTTAGCCTTATTTTTGAACTCCTCACCCTTGGCTACAAAATCTGTTTCGCAAGCCAAGCAGAGCATATAACCCTTATTACCTATGATTTTAGAAACCACAAAACCCTCGGATGCCGAGCGGTCGGCACGCTTACTGGCAATAAGTTTGCCCCTTTCACGTATTATCTCTTGTGCACGGTCGAAATCACAAGAAGCCTCTTGAAGAGCCTTTTTGCAATCCATCATACCAGCACCTGTCATTGCACGTAGCTTTGCTACGTCAGCAGCTTTAATATCCATTTTCTTATTTTAAAATTAATCATAAGCCCTCAGCCTTAACTGAGAGCTTATTGTGGTATATGTTATTGGGCAACCACTGGTTCAACCTCTACCTCTACCTCTGGAGCAACTTCTTGAGCAGCAACTTCAGCAGGAGCAACAGCATGAGACTTGCGAGCACGTGTACGTGTGGCAGGTTTTTCGGCACCAACTACGGCAGCATCTTTAGCAGCATTCTCCTCATTTGCTTTTTCGAGTTTACGCTCGGCCAACCCCTCAGTAATGGCACTGGTTACAGTGTCAAGAACAATGGATATGGAGCCTGTGGCATCATCATTTGCAGGAATTACGTAATCAATATTGGTTGGGTCACAACATGTATCAACCATTGCAAATACTGGAATACCAAGGCGACGAGCCTCCTTAACAGCGTTTGACTCTTTCTGAACATCAATCACAAAAAGAGCAGCTGGCAAACGAGTCAAATCGGAAATAGAACCAAGGTTACGTTCCAATTTGGCACGCTGACGAGAAACCTGAAGTTTTTCACGCTTGCTGAAGTTATCGAATGTACCGTCAGTGGCCATCTTGTCGATGGTCGACATCTTTTTAACGGCCTTACGGATTGTAGGGAAGTTGGTAAGCATACCACCAGCCCAACGTTCAGTAACGTAAGGCATAGAAACGGCACCTACCTTTTCGGCTACAACCTCTTTAGCCTGCTTTTTAGTGGCAACAAAGAGAATTTTGCGGCCCGAACGGGCTATTTGTTTAAGTGCTGAGGCTGCCTCATCGAGCTTAACGGCCGTCTTGTGAAGGTCGATAATATGAATCCCATTCTTCTCCATAAAAATATATGGTGCCATTTTGGGGTTCCATTTGCGCTTTAGGTGTCCGAAGTGGACGCCAGCCTCAAGTAGTTGATTAAAATCTGTTCTTGGCATTGTTTTGTTTTTTTACTTTTTTGTTTTTCACCTTTTCGACTTCTCGCAAAGGTGCTCCTTCATCAATCCATAAGTAATACATTGCAGTCTTATGGATTTTATCGCAATCGAGGCAACTGGCCAGTAGTACTGTATGGGTAGTCTAACCAATTTGACTCTAAAAAGAGTCTTTTCCCACCGATTGTGGCAATCTTGAATTACCCTGCTGCTATACGCGCAGAGTAAAGTCATCAAAAAACTATCGCTTACTGAACTGGAAGCGTTTACGGGCACCTGGCTGACCAGGTTTCTTACGCTCAACAATACGTGCGTCGCGGGTAAGGAATCCGTTTTTCTTCAATTCTGCGCGAAGCTCGGCATCAACCAATAACAAGCAACGAGAAATTCCAAGGCGTGAAGCCTCAGCCTGCCCCTTGATTCCGCCACCACAAACATTGATTTTTACATCGTAACTACCCTCTAATTTGGTAACCAAAAGAGGCTGCTTTACAACATACTGAAAAATGTCGAGTGGAAAATAGGTCTCAATGGGACGGTCATTGATAATAATCTGACCCGAACCTGCTTTGAGATATACGCGCGCTACTGCAGACTTTCTACGTCCTACTGCGTTTACAACTTCTTGACTCATTATAAAATATCCTTTAATTTAATTTCTTTTGGCATCTGGGCAGCATGAGGATGCTCAGCACCTACATACACCTTAAGATTATTGCTTAATGCTGAGCCCAAACGGCCCTTTGGAAGCATGCCTTTAATTGCTTTCTCCATAATAAATTCTGGCTTCTTGGCCAAAACTTCGATTGGAGTAGCATAGCGTTGACCACCTGGGTAGTCGGTGTGGCGAACATATACTTTGTCGCCCATTTTTTTGCCTGTAAAACGCACTTTGTCGGCATTGATGATAATTACATTATCACCACAATCGACATTAGGCGTGAAATTGGGTTTGTTTTTGCCTCGAAGGATTTCGGCAACCTTCGATGCTAAACGACCCACTACGGCATCCGTTGCGTCGATAAGGTACCACTCTTTGGTAACTGTCTCGGCGTTGGCGGAGATTGTTTTGTAGCTTAGTGAATCCACGTTTTCTTTACGATTTTAGTTAATACTTATTGTTGTAAAAGAGACCTCACAGCCCCCTTTATGACCCATACCCATACTATATACGGGAGCGCAAAGATAGAGCTTTTTTCGACAATCGCAAAATTTTAATATTATAATTTCATACGCAGGGCGAAACCAAACCAGAATTTATCGTTCGAAGGTTTGGCAAAGGTAAGTGTAACCCCCATGCCATAGGTGCGAAAAAGGTTAAAATCTATGCCAAGATTGGCCCCATAGGAGAATTGACGTTGACGTAGCAAATCCTTGGAGGTGGTGTAATAATCGCCTGCGGCATAATCAAAAAAGAGACTACTCCACACACGATTGAAAAATATCACCCCATCCCAACCGCAATCGGGATAAAAAATCGGAAAATTATAATTCACCGAACCTCCAGCGTATCGTTTGGCCGCATATGGGTCTGTCATACCAGTGGGCACGAGCACCTTACTCGAAAAAGCGTACTGAGCATCGCTCTGCCACTGAGCACCTGCACAGATGGTAATGGAGTGGTTGGGCAGTATGCCAGGCAGGTAGCCTCGAGCCCAGATGCCCAAATAGGTACCGAACTGTGTGCTGTAAGCCCCAGCCACATCGGCCCTAAGGGCATAACCCAGTCGAGGGGTGATGGAACGCGAAGAGCTACGACGAGAGGTGCTCCACCAAAGAGAGCCTGCCCACTTAACCGAACCACGATGATAGGTACCATCTGGATTATAGAGTTTGGCATTATAATAGGTCGACGAAAAGGATGGTTGCAAAAGACGAGAGAGAGCACCACCCGAAAAATTAAGCGGCAAGGAGAGGTTGACCGTGGCTGAAAAAAACGGAGTAGGATTATAGGCCACCCCAAATGGTTTAGAATAATTAAGGTTATTACCCCCGCCATACTCCACCGTCACCCCTACCTGAATGGGCAGACCTGTATAGGTGAAGCCTCCCTTTGTCCAAAACTCTCCGCGCACTAACCCCACAGCCAACGAACCATACATATCACTAAGGGTACTCTGAAAAAAGCCTGTGGCCCCCCATCCAAAGATAGAGGACCGTTCATCTGCTCCACCCTGGATGGCACTAAAGTCGACAGCCAAGGGGGCCCAAGAGTGAAAATTAAATTGACGACCAAATTTACGGTAACGTTTAATCTGGTGGGTGGTGGTAGTGTCATCCATGGCAATGGTGTCCACCTGAGGTACTTGCCATTTATAACGCGTGGGGTTGAGCAAATTCTTGGGTAGACGACTCCACTGTATCTGAGCACGAGAGGTGGTGTCGGCCGAGGTTATCCCAACCAACCACCCTTGGTCACTGTATGTAGTCAGCAACAGACTATCGTCCTGGGTAAGCGAAGGAGCTCCGCTGCCAAAGCGGGACGAGGTGAGTTGATACTCCTTAGCCGAGGCGATATCCAATGTATGAACTTCGTCCTTACCAGAGGCGATGGAACCAAAAAAAAAGCGACCATGACCAGCACTCAAATCTTTTAGAGTTACGGCTGATGGGGATTTTAGAACAAAGAGCTCACCAAGGGGACGCCCCTCCTCAATATGTAACCCACAAAGGGACATTCCACGCTCATCTAGGGCAATAAAGGCCAAAGTATGAGTGGAGTCGTCCCAAGCCAGGCCATGCAAGGTGGTGGGCTCTGCAAAGTGGTAGGTGGTAAGGGGCACAAAATCTTTATCAAAAAAGCGGATATAACCATTAGCCAAAGAGTCGTTGGCCACAGTGGCAAAACCACCATCAAGTGGCGTGACTAAGTAGTTGGACTGCCAATTTAGAAATTTCGCTTTTTGCCCCGTGGAGAGGTCATAACTACGAATAATCGAAAAATTCTTCTGCTCATAAATAAGATGAGGTTTGTATTCAGTCCAATAAAGTTTGTCATTACTAATAATAGGACGCGAGCTGACCGCCCCCACATAGTGCATCGTGTGCTCATGAGCTAAAGAGTCGATGATAACAAAGCGAGCAGGAGTGTCGTAATCACTCTTGAGCGAAAGTATACCCCCCGAAGATGTTGCCTGAGGATAAGAGTATGTAGTATAACTCCGTTCATGTGTTGTGATGGTCTGAAAATCGTTTGGCAAGACTGAATGTGGCCGCCACAGAGAGTCCAACTCGGCAAAGGCTCGACGAGTGATGCGACGGAAAGTAGTGCCATAGTGTCTACGCAGATAGACATTGTCGGGAACAATAAGTATAGGCCACTTGGCCGAGTAGTCCATCACCTCGCCCCAAACCGTGGGACTACAATAAGTTTCGGCAGCAGTCAAAACCTGATAACCATATTTATAGATATCGGGCACATGGTCCTTAAAAGAGCTGCTCACCCAAGTGTCTATGGGACGATAGTAAAAGCGAGGATGAGAATAAGCCATAGCTCGATATTCGATAGTAAAATCGGGCTGAAGTCCACGTCCATATTCGGCCATCTGTGTTTCAGCATTGGTGGCGTCACCCTCAAGAGCCCACTTGGAGACAGCCAACAGCCCAACCGTAATGCCAGCCTCACCCAAAAGCCATGAAGCCACCTTAGTTAACCCCGTGCGCATGGTGGACATCTGAGCCACATGACGCCATTCATGCACCATAAGCTGCTTGAGCCACGGAGTGGCAGTATTGTCAATAGGAGCCGTGGGCACCATCTCTTCGCGCTTGGGAGCCCACACCACAAAACCATTGGAATATTGGTTTTGTGGACGCATAATAATAGGTACACAATTGCGCCGCTGGATAATTCCCTGAGAAATATAAGGTTGCAAAGAGTCCAAAAAGCCAGCCATACGAATAGCTGTGGGGGCAAAATAATCAGGATAGAGCAGCTTATATTTGGGAGTCTGAATCTGCATCCACAGCTCAGATGCCGACCCACGTCCCTGATAATAGAACTGCGCATGGCTCTGCTCAATATACAACAAAGAGAGACAGGCCACTAATACCCGTATTATTTTACGATTCATTAGCAGAATATTAAATTTTACGAGCCTTGTAGCCCATATCTATTAAAAGAGCCACCACCCTATCGCGATGATCGCCTTGAATAATAATCTCACCATCCTTGGCCGAGCCCCCCACTCCACACTTGGTCTTAAGCAACCGGCCCAAAGCCTGCAAATCATCGTCAGAACCCACAAAATCAGCCACCAAAGTCACCTGTTTACCTCCCCGATTACGCTTATCAAGGGCCACACGCAAGTGTTGCTTGGCCACAGGCAAACTCTCAGAGGAGCTTTTAGAAGCTACTTTGTACTCAAAATCTTTGTCTGTGGAGTAGACCATCCCCAGACGTTCCTTCCAATCTGTCATTATTTTGCCATATAATCCTCGACCTGAGCCACAGAGAGAGGTATGTGTTGTTCACCCAAGAGACGATTGCCACCCTCGGTAATAAGTATGTCGTCCTCGAGGCGTATGCCACCAAAGTCAAGATAGCCCTCGATATTGGCAAAATTAATAATATCAGAGCAGATATTTTCAGCCTTCCATTTTGAAATCAAATCAGGTACAAAATAGATGCCAGGTTCCACCGTTATGACATGGCCCGCATGCAAAGTCTTACCCATACGCAAGGCCCCAAGGCCAAATTCTGAACTACGTTCAGTAGTGGCATCGTAGCCCACCAAACGTTCGCCCAAGTCCTCCATGTCGTGAACATCGAGCCCCATCTGGTGGCCCAAGCCATGAGGCATAAACATAGCCACAGCCCCCGAAAGTACAGCTTGTTCGGCACTACCTTTTATAAGTCCCAAGGCCAGCAGCCCCTCAGCCATAACCTTTAAAGCCTCAAGATGTACGCTTTTATAGGTTACCCCTGCACGGGCAATCTCCTTGGCACGCAGGTTGGCCGAGAGCACAATTTGGTAAATCTCGCGCTGCTTTTGGGTGAATTTCCCACTCACTGGCATGGTACGGGTAGAGTCCGAACAGTAGTTCATCACTGTCTCGGCACCAGCATCCACCAACAACATACGCCCATCTTTAAGGGTATTGTCATAGCCGTGGTTATGCAAAGTCTGTCCATTGATAGTAACAATGGACATAAAAGAGGTTCCACTGCCGTGTTGCAAGGCAATACCTTCTATCGCACCAGCAATCTCGCGCTCGGTAACCCCCTGACCACACATTTTCATGGCTGTGGTATGCATCAGGTAACCCGTAGCTTGAGCTATCTCAATTTGGGCAACCTCCTGTTCACTCTTTATCTCGCGTTGTGCCACCACTGCACGCACCAAATCCCAACTCACATAATCGGCCACACGGCTAGTCTTGATACCCAAAAGAGTGGCCAAGGCCAAAGTCCGTTCTGAACGATAAGGGGGCAAAAAATGTATCTTACGACCCGAGGCGATGGCTCGATTAACCACAGTATACACCTCGGCAGAGGAAAAACTCTGACGAACTCCAACTTCTGAGGCCAGTTCACAGACCGTGGGCTGAGAGCCCATCCATATCACATCATCTATGGTGACATCATCGGCAAAAATCATATCCTCACCACTATCAACATCCATCACACCCACATAATCTGGATGAGAAAGACCAAAATAGTAGAGAAAATTACTATCCTGACGGAAAAAATATGTGTTGGATAGGTAATTTTTAGACGAATCACCATTACCAAAAATCAAAATAAGCCCCTCGCCCACTGCCAAGCGTAGAGCCTCACGCCTGGAGGCGTATGTATGAGAACTAAACATCTTTAATGTATTTTATGTAGATAACGAAATCCACCCGTTTTTATTCACTTTTTGACAAAGTTAAATAATTTTTGTAGATTCTTTTGTTTTTTCAGAAAAATATATCACCTTTGCATATCGTTAAACAGTAATTTTTTATCGTTCCATGAAAAATATAGACATTATATTAAAGCGGATAAGCTTGTTATACTATGCTCTTATGGTTGTTATAGTGGTTAGCGTGGTAAGCTCGGGGGTGATGGGATTCATCAACGGATTGGACATGGCCCAACAAAAAACAATCTCGATATTGGATGGGATGGCTATGGTGGCCTTCCAGATATTGAGCGTTATATTTATGGTGATAATGGTCTATTTTGCCATTGTCTTTATCCGTTACCTAATTTTAATTGCCCATTCCATAAAAGACAAAGACATTTTCAACGACCGTCTGATTCTGGCCACACAACGCTTTGCCATTACCTATGGCGGGGTGGTGTTGCTATGCTACGTGATGTTGGAGGTAAGCCCCATAGCGGAGCAGCACAAAACAGATTGGATGATGGCCATAATAGACTGCCTGGGTGAAATAGTAACCGTTATAGTACTACTTATTATGGCCCAAGTACTGAAAATCGGCAATATACTAAAACAAGAACAAGAGCTTACGGTATGATAGTAGTAAATTTAGATGTGATGATGGCACGGCGAAAAATATCGCTCACCGAACTGGCCGAGAAAGTGGACATCACAACCGCAAACCTCTCGATACTAAAAACTGGTAAGGCCAAGGCTATTCGCTTTTCGACCCTTGAGTCCATATGCCACGCCCTGGAGTGTCAACCAGCCGACATTCTGGAATATGTAGAAGATAAACCTAATAAAATGATAGAAACAATGAAAAAAATCTTATCGCTAGCGGTGCTAATAATGGTGAGCATTGCAGCACAGGCTCAACAGATTGACCTTATGCAAGCTGTGCCTAACGACTCACTAGTACGCACTGGCACACTGGATAGTGGGATAAAATATTATATCCGCGCCAACAAAAAAGACCCCAAACGAGCCAACTTCCACATCGTCTACAACGTAGGTGCGATTCAGGAGGCCGACAATCAAAACGGTTTGGCTCACTTCTTGGAGCACATGGCCTTTAATGGTTCAAAAAACTTTCACGGCAATGCCATGATTGACTACCTACAATCAATAGGGGTCCGTTTTGGGGAGAACCTAAACGCAGGTACTGGTCAGGAGATGACAACTTACATGATTACAAATGTACCCATCATACGAGAAGGTATCATCGACTCCACACTGCTCATCCTACACGACTGGGCTGGTTTCTTGGACCTAAACGAAAAAGATATTGACGATGAGCGTGGCGTAATTCGCGAGGAGTGGCGCGGTGGAAACTCGGCCGACAGACGTATCGTAGAAAAACAATTTCCCACGTTATTCAACAACTCAATCTACTCAAAACGTAACGTTATCGGTAACGAAGAGGTCATAAAGAACTTCGCATACGACGATTTACGTAGCTTCTACAAAAAATGGTATCGTCCAGATATGCAGGCTTTTGTAATTGTAGGTGACTTCTCGGCAGACACTATGGAGATGAAACTTAAGGCCACTATGGCCGACATAAAGGCAGCCACAGTGAAGACCCCTAAAGATGAGGTAGTGATTGCTGACAACGATGAACCACTGATTAATATCAGTTCAGACCCAGAACTTAGCGCAACAACTACCCAGATAATTTTCCGTCACAAACCACTGGAGGCTAAATATAAGAACTGTATGTTGGCTCAAAAACAGGACGTAGTAACAGCCCTTATTAATATGATGTTGGGACAAAGGCTCGACGAGATTAGTAAACAAGAGAACGCCCCATTCCTTGGAGCTGGTGCTTCGTACTTTAACTTTATAGCCCCTTTTGATGCCTTCTTTGTGGGTGCTAATAACAAAGACGGCGAAGCCCTACGTGGATTGGAGGCCATCTACACAGAACTGGTCCGTATGCAACGTGGTGGTTTTGTAAGTTCGGAATTGGAACGTGCAAAACTCAACATAATAACTGGTGCCGAAAGTGCCTACAAAAATCGTAACGACAAACGCAACGGACAATTTATCCAAGAATATATGGATAACTTCACCGACAACACCCCCTACCCATCGGAACAGACCCGTTTGGAGATAACCAAAAATATGGTCGAGAACACCACTCTGGCCGAAGTTAATGCCATGGCAGCCAAGTTGGTAAGCGACCGTAACTGCGCCATTCTCCTCTCATCACCAAAAAAAGATGGGATAACAGAACCAACTCAAGGAGAGGTGATGGATGTGATTGCAAAGGTTAAGAACTCGAAAATAGATATCTACGTTGACCAGGTAAACAACGAGCCATTGATATCGGACTCCCTAAAGGGAAGCAAAATTACAGCCACCGACAAGGGGCAATTTGGTAGCACAGTGTGGACACTGGCCAACGGGGTACGCGTGGTACTAAAAAAGACCGAGCTACAGGCCGACCAAGTGATAATGAACTCACAACAGTGGGGCGGCACATCACTAATCACAGACCAGAGCGAACTCTTCTCTATTGATACATATTCTTCTTTTGAAAACTATGCAGGACTAAGTAAGTTTACATCCACCGAATTGGGCAAAATATTAACGGGCAAAATAGCTGGCGTATCGCCATATTTCGGCACCACAACTCAAGGTTTTAGCGGTAGTTGTGCCCCAAAAGATATACAAACCATGCTGGAATTGACCTACTTATATATGGTACATCCACGTTTCGATGCCAAAGACCTTGAGATTGTAAAAAATAATATGCGCACGATGATTCCAAACCTCAAGAAAGACCCCGACTATCTATTCTCGGAAAAGCTCCAAGATATACTCTACAAAGACTCTAAACGTACAATGAAACTCGAGATAGCGGAGTTAGACAAGATAACCATCAAGGCTATGCAAAAAGCCTATACTATGCTATTGAGCAACGCCAATGGTATGGTTTTCACCTTTGTGGGGAACTTCGACGAACAGGCTCTAAGACCATTGGTTGAAAAATATTTAGGTTCGCTGCCAAGTTCCAAAAAAATATCCAAAATGGGGACCAACTTCGAGCTACCAATCAGTGGCACAAAGAGCGAAGAGTGCAAAGTAAAACAAGAGAACCCTAAGGTGACGGCAAATGTGGTTTATTCAGGTAAAATAGACTACACGCAAGCCGAAACAGTGGCCCTGGCAGCCATTAAATACATCCTGGATATCCGCTACACCAAGAGTGTACGCGAAGAACAGGGCGGCACCTATGGTGTGGGCATATCAATAAGCCCAATACGTACACCTTATGGTCGTTATATGTGCAAAATAGGTTTCGACACCGATAGCAGCAAGATTGATGTTCTATTACCGATAATCTACAAAGAGATTAATGACCTCTCGACAGAAGGCCCTTCACTAGAAAACACAAACAAAGCCAAAGAGTTTTTCGCCAAAAAATATGCCGAAAATCTGCAAAGTAACGGCACTTGGATGGGGTACCTTAACCAGTGGGAAATGTACAAAGAGGACTACTGCACAAATTACCTTAAAATTGTTGAGGCCTTGACACCCGAAATGGTGAAGAATGTTGCCAAGAAAGCTTTTTCACAAGGTAACATGGTAACATTAGTTCAACGACCAGAATAAAAATAAACGATGAACGTCGACATCAAAATCAAACCTGTACATTTGGTACTCATCGCTGTTTTGTTACTCTTGCTTGACCAAGTGGTTAAAATAGTAGTCAAAACCAA
>JAVVSB010000038.1:0-15699 GCA_036654415.1 Mucinivorans sp.
AATGAATATAGTGTTAATGTAATTTATACTGCATTATGGAGTAAGCGAGAAGAGTTGTGTCTGAATATTGACAAGACCAAAACGACTGCGTTTTGCACAGTGCATAGTCTTCCAAAGTACTTAAAAGAAAAATTCACAATAGTTTCTAAACACGGAAATATAACATTTGTAAAAAGATGAGAACATACAAAAAATGGTCGGGAGAAGAACGCCTACGTAGTTTAGGTCTTACCAATAAAGCAAAAAAATTAGGGTTGATTTCTGAACCAACAAAATGTAATCGGTGTGGTCAGACAGAGGGAATATTGCAGTTGCACAATCACGACTACGACATCACGCTCTCGATTGTTCCAAAGATGATAGATGGAACCGCATCTAAAAGTGAAATACAGTTAGTCAACGACACTTTGGAATGCCTCTGCTGGCGGTGCCATATGATGTTACATTCAGAACATCGCGCAATGGAGGCTGTAAAAAAATACTTTTACGAGGTCTCAAAAGGCAAAAAATACCCTCCTGTATTTAAACATGATTTCAATAAACTACACGACCATGATGTATACTAACGAACCTGTGTCTAATATCGAGTGGATCGAGTATTGTTACAGGTTGTCTCGTAAAAACTCTTTTAGGGCACCACTGGTGGGTATTATATTTGTGTACTCTTTGTGGTGTTGGAAGTAGCGCTCCATGGTAGCTGGATGTGGTGCTTCTAGTGATAGTGCCTGTTTAATTACACTTGCAAACTTACATGGGTGAGCCGTTGCAATGTAAAATCCATCTTGGCCGTACTCCTTTAGTGCGCGTTGGCCTATTGCACTGTGTGGGTCGCTTATGTAGTTTTGTGTGGCTTGTAACTCACGAATGCTCTCTATGGTCTGTTCGTCGGTATAACTTACAGCCGTTAATATCTTACGTATTGCCTCTATGTCTCCATTGTACAAATCCATCAATCGTTCATAGTTGCTTGGAGCCCCAACGTCCATGGCGTTGGAAAGGGTAGTCACTGACGCTTGAGGTGTGTAGTAGCCTTTTTCCATTAATTGTGGTATAGTATCGTTGGCGTTGGTGGCGGCAATAAATTGCTTAACTGGCAACCCCATTTTGTGAGCCATCAGCCCTGCGGTTATATTCCCGAAATTACCACTGGGTACAGCAATCACGGGAGATACTTGTCCCCCTTGGTTTTTCCATAGATAGTAACCGTAGAAGTAGTAGAAACTTTGTGGTATCCATCTAAGAATGCTAATGGAGTTGGCTGATGTGATACCATTCATAGAGCAGTATTGCGAGTCAGCGAA
The DNA here is from genome assembly GCA_036654415.1 of Mucinivorans sp. Lineage (GTDB taxonomy): Bacteria > Bacteroidota > Bacteroidia > Bacteroidales > Rikenellaceae > Mucinivorans. The sequence continues at coordinate 1,302 of JAVVSB010000038.1, forward strand.
AATTTCTTTAACCATAGCTTGGCAATCATCAAAACTACCATCCACCCTCAAAGCCTTAATATTGCTCCCCAGTGTGGTCATTTGTCGCTCCTGAAAATCGCTTACGCGTCCCTTGGGGTATAGCACCACCACTTTGATGCCATCCATGCCATAAAAACCGCTAGCTACTGCCGACCCTGTATCGCCTGAAGTAGCCGTCAGTATAACCATGTCACGGGTCTTAATTTGGTTGAGTATACGCCCCATAAACCGAGCCCCAAAATCTTTAAAGGCCATGGTTGGCCCATGAAAGAGCTCCAGTGCCCCAGTATTGCTTAGCTTAATTTGAAAGTCAAAAGCCCCGTAGCTCACCTTTCGTAGTGTGTTCTCCGATAGAGAGTCTCCAAAAAAGAGACTCGAGAGGTAGAGTGCCATCTCGGCAAACGAAATGTTAGCTTTTTGCATAACCACCTCCATGTCGACTGTGGGTATGTGCTCTGGCATAAATAGCCCTCCGCAAGGAGCTAGCCCCAGTGTGGCTGCTTGCTGCATGGAGTAAAGTTGCGTTTTGTTTCGTGTACCGTAGTATTGCATGATAGAAGGGTTTATAAAAAAGAGGAGAGTTTAGCTCCCCTCTTTTTTGTGAAATTAATCTTGGCGCGAATAATTAGGAGCCTCGCGTGTGATGGTCACATCGTGGGGATGACTCTCTTGCATACCCGAGCCTGTGATGCGTATAAAACGGGCATCTTTCAGGGCTTCGATGGAGGCGGCTCCACAATATCCCATGCCAGCCTTAAGCCCGCCAAGCATCTGGTAGACCACCTCAGCCAAACTCCCTTTGTAGGGAACACGAGCTGCAATCCCTTCTGGTACGAGCTTCTTAATATCATCCTCTGCGTCTTGAAAATATCTGTCTTTAGACCCCTTTTGCATAGCCTCCAAGGACCCCATACCACGGTATGATTTAAACTTACGGCCGTTGTAGATGATGGTCTCGCCAGGCGACTCTTCTACCCCAGCAAACATTCCTCCAGCCATCACACTGTCTGCTCCAGCGGCAATAGCCTTGACTATATCACCAGAATATCTAATTCCACCATCGGCTATGACTGGTATACCTGTTCCCTTAAGAGCTTTCGATACATCGTAGATGGCCGAAAGCTGAGGCACGCCCACCCCAGCAATAATACGTGTGGTACAGATTGAACCAGGCCCAATACCAACCTTCACCCCGTCGGCCCCAGCCTGAGCCAACATTTTTGCAGCCTCGGCCGTGGCGATATTACCTACCACAATATCGATTTGAGGATAGGCAGCCTTGACAGCCTTTAACATCTTAATCACTCCACGAGAGTGTCCATGGGCTGTGTCGATAATGATTGCATCCACATCTGCTTCGGCCAGAGCCTTGACACGCTCCATGGTGTCGGAGGTAACACCCACGCCAGCAGCTACACGCAGCCGACCTTTTTTATCTTTGGCCGCCAAGGGGTTGTCACTCACCTTGGTGATGTCGCGATAGGTGAGTAGCCCCACCAATTTACCAGCCTTGTCCACCACTGGTAATTTCTCTATTTTGTTTATTTGTAGTATTTCAGCTGCATGATTTAAATCTGGATTCATCGTTGTCACTAGACCCTGGTGGGTCATAACCTGCGCAATAGGTTTTGAAAAATCTGTCTGAAAACGAAGGTCACGGTTGGTTACTATCCCAATTAGTGTACCATCGTCCGTTACTACAGGAATACCACCTATCTTATTCTCTTTCATCAGTGCCAAAGCGTCTCCTACCGTACCCTCTTTGCCAATGGTGATGGGGTCGTAAATCATGCCGTTCTCGGCACGCTTTACTTTTCGTACTTGAGCTGCTTGAGCCGCGATAGGCATATTTTTATGTATCACACCTATGCCTCCTTGACGTGCAATGGCAATGGCAACTTCTGACTCCGTTACGGTGTCCATGGCGGCTGAGACAATAGGGGTGTTGAGTTTTACATTACGTGAGAAGATAGTGGCAGTAGAGACCTCGCGAGGCAAAACCTCGGAGTAGGCGGGAATTAATAGTACATCATCGAAGGTAAGCCCTTCGGCAGCAATTTTTTCGTCGACGAAACTCATAATATATGTGGTATAAAATTTGGCAAAAATAACAATTTTTTTCTTTGAAATCAAATCAAATTTGACTTAAAGGCTTCTCGTATCTGTTCTTTGTCGTCGAAGTGGTGGCGTACTCCGTTGATTTCCTGATATGTTTCGTGTCCCTTGCCAGCCAATAAAATAATATCACCTTTCCCAGCCAAGGCCGCAGCGGTGCGTATGGCTTGAGTGCGATTTTCGATTATCAGGGTGTGACGCATGGCCATTGTATCGAGTCCTGCGGCCATTTGGTTCAAAATAGAATTTGGCTCCTCGTTACGTGGGTTGTCGCTGGTGAGTACAAGTCGGTCAGATAATTTGGCTGCAATGGCAGCCATCACAGGCCTTTTGGTGGCATCGCGGTCACCTCCGCAACCAACTACGGTTATAATTTGTGCTCTGCCTTTGAGCTCGTTGATGGTGGTGAGTACATTTTCTAGTGCATCTGGTGTGTGGGCATAATCCACAATGGCTAAGCGTCCATCATCAGAGTGGATACATTCAAATCGGCCTACTACGGGTCGTAGTTCCGATAATATCCGTAGTACCTCTTGAGAGGGTGCCCCCAGCTCCATCGCTGCACCATATATGGCCGTTAGATTATAGGCATTGAATCGGCCTATAAATTGCACCCATAATTGTTGGGAGTTAATCTCTATCTGCATTCCGTCCAATAGAGCCTCTTGGACGCGGCAGTGGTAGTCGGACATCGATTGCAGGGAGTAGGTCCGTTTACGTGCCTTGGTGTTTTGCAACATCACCAGCCCATTTTTGTCGTCCACATTGGTTAGAGCAAAACTCCCCTCTACAAGGTTGTCAAAAAAGCTCTTTTTAACCTTAAGGTATTCGGCAAAGGTGTGGTGGTAGTCCAGATGGTCGTGAGTTATGTTGGTGAAGATTGCCCCCTGGAAATGGAGGTAGTTGGTGCGATATTGTGCCAATCCATGCGAGCTAACCTCCATAAAGCAGTATTCACATCCAACACTTACCATCTGTTCAAGTAGAGCATTAATCTCCACTGGGTCGGGTGTGGTGTGATGCGATGGACTCACGCGACCAGCCACACGATTCTCCACTGTCGACATCAGCCCTACTTTATAGCCCAAATGGGTAAAAAGTTCATAGAGTAGTGTTGCCGTTGTGGTCTTGCCATTTGTACCTGTAACCCCCACCAAACGTAATTTTGAGGATGGGTTATTGTAGTATTCTGCAGCGTAATAGGCTAATGCAAGGGCACTATTTTCAACCTTAATGTATTCCACACCAGATTGTTGAATTTTTGGTAGTTCTTCACACACTATGGTTGTGGCCCCCAGTTCGATGGCCTTACCAATATAGTTATGCCCATCGGTAAGTGTCCCACGGATAGCCACAAACATTGCCTCTGGGGTGATTTTTCGAGAGTCAAAAACAGGTAATTTTTTCATATTTACTCAAGTATCAATTTTACAAACTTTTGTCCGCGTAGTGAGTCCAAAATATAGTTCTGTACAACAATACGTCCCTTGCCATGTATAAGGACTTTAAAACCGTTTCGTTCGAGCATCGGTACGGCCTCGCGTAACGACATCCCAACTACCGAGGTGGCAATACTGTCGCTTTTTGGTACAAATGAACAACATACTCCGCTGTCAATTAATGACATATTCCCTATGGGGAGAGCTGATTTTATTTTCATCTCGCGCATGAGTAGGGCTAGCTCTTGGCTCGAGCCACCAAGGGCTGTCAAAACTGAACGTGGTGTCCCCACGATGGGGATTGTGTTGTCAGTGCGGGTGCGGAACTCATTTTCGCGCTTATGAATCTCATTTATAATAGTTTTGAATGGAGGTCCCGAGAGTGCACCACCATAATAGGGGTGACCGTCGCCGTCGCGATGGAAAGTCTTAATGGCCACCAATACAGTGTAGCGCGGGTTCTTGGCGGGGAAATAACCAACCAACGAGGCCAGATAGTGTCGACCTCCGCCAGCTGCTGTGTATCCATGTTTACCTATGGCTATTTGAGCTGTTCCAGTCTTGGCTGCCACTGTATACTCCTTGTTTTTGAGCAGTCCAGCTGTACCGCGCTCTACCACGCCAACCATCGATTCTTGTAATAGTTCCAGTGTCTTAGGTGAACAGATATTGCTGATAAGGGTGTCATTTTTATAAGTTTTTATGGTTTGTCCCAACTGTTGTAACTCGCTCACAAAGCGTGGACGCAAAATCATTCCCCCATTGGCCACTGCGTTGTAGATAGTTAGGGTTTGCATGGGGGTGATACGCAGGGCATAGCCGTAACTCATCATCGTGAGGGTCATTCCGTCCCATCCATTTTTTAGTTTGGGGTGTTTTATAAGCGGTCTGGCCTCGCCTGGTATATCGAGTCCTAACTCTTTATTGAGCCCCAATTTGCATACATAATCCACAAAACGTGATGGGTTTGATGCATAGTAGTGGTTGATACATTTTGCCATACCTACATTTGAGGAGTGTTCAAAAACACCCTGAAGGGTCAACGTTCCGTACCCTCCGCTGCGTGAGTCTACCACTTTAGCCGACCCAATTTGCACGCGTCCACCTTCGGTATCCACCATCATATTGATTGGAGCTTTGGCATCATCCAACAGAGCCATTAGTCCTACCAGTTTAAAGGTCGAACCTGGTTCTAGACTCATTCCAACGGCGTAATTGTAATCCTCAACCACCTGCCCATCGGCCAAACGTGTACCGTTGGCTATAGCCTTTATGTCACCACTTTGTGTCTCCATTACTATGGCTGTACCCCAGTCAGCGTGTGCATCGCGTAATTGCTGATAGAGTGCCCTCTGAACGATGTTCTGAATTTCAATATTGATGGTTGTTACCACATCATAGCCGTTCACGGGGTCTATGTTGTTGACGTTGGCCACTGGAATCCAAAAATCACCTGAGATTTTTTGTTTTACTGTCATGCCATTTTTACCACGTAACTGGTCATCGAAAGAGCCCTCAAGTCCTACTTTAACACCCTGGCTATTGACAAAACCTATGGTACGGGCTGCCAAGGCTCCATATGGGTTTTGACGTCGCCCCTGTTCAATGGCTATAAAACCACCTTTGTTAGCGTTGAGTCCCAGTAGTGGAAAACTCATCAACTTTCCAAGTTCTAAGTAGTTAACTTTACGTGGAGCAATCCTATAATATCCCGATTTCTTTTTACGAGCCTCGCGTAGCCCTTTTAGGTAATCAGCGGCACTCTTGTCCTTAAAAAAATCGGCTAAATCGGTAGCTAATTCGGCTACGTTATTATTGAATAGAGTGTCTGTTAGTCCATTAGCCCCAAGGTCCATACGTAGGTCGTAGTTGACCACCGAGGTGGCCATGGCGCGGTAGTCGTCCGAGAGGATATCTCCTCGTGCGGCCTCAATGATATCATTACGAAAGCTGTATAGCTCCGATTTGTCTTTGAGAGTAGCGTTTTTTTCGCCAAACTGGAATAGTACGAGTTTTACTAGTACTGCAATGGCAAGGCAGAGAAAGATAATATAAAGCCATTTAACTCTAATGAGTATTGATTGCTTTATTGGGCTTTCCTGCTCATGCTCAATGTGGCTGTTTTGGCGAGGGGCTTCCATAATCTTACTCTACCTTTATCAATGTTGTTGACATTGGTAATCCATTTTGGTTCACCACATTACCCTTGGCAATGGGTTGCCATGCATAACGAAGGTAGCAAGGATTTTTGACAGGGCTCTCAATCGAAATTTTATTCCCGTAGATGGAGACTTTTGTAGCTAAAATAAACGCTTCGTCCTCTGAGGCTACTTCAAAAACAGCTGCTTCTTGAGAGTTAGCTGTGTGGATTTCTTGAGACAACTGTACGGTTATGGTCCCATTTTGGTACTTTGCATTCACTATTTCGGGGCTGTGGTATTCTATTTTGAAGCCGTAGTCGTGTGCTAAAGCTGTGGCAGCTAACCGCTCTCCAATGGGGCGTTTATTGCGGGGGTGAACATCAGTGTCGTTGCCCCAGTCGTGGCTGACCACCATTTCGCAATTTTCTATTTCTGAGGATAACTTACGCTGAGAATCTCTAAATTCGGCCCAACTTGGGCGGTTAAGCGAGGAGAGTTGGACAAAGTAAAATGGCATTTCAGGATAGTTAAAATTCTTACGCCATGCACTTACCAATGTCGTAAAAATGCGTTCATGTAGCTCCACGTTTTCGGCATTGCTTTCGCCTTGGTACCAGAGTACTCCTTTAAAGGAGTAACTCCTTAGTTGAGCCATTCTTGCCTCCCATAAGTAGGCTGGTTCGTAGAAATGGCGTTGTAAAGGGTTGGTTGCCCCCTTAAGGTTCTGAGCAATTATTCCACGGCACCACTCCATAATCATGGGATTTGAGCGTGGGTTGTAGAGCAAATCGCACAACCAAGGGTTATCCTCAAGGCTCTGCCTATCGACAAAAGATTCGGCTGTAGCTCCACCCAGTGAGGTCTGGATAAGTCCAATAGAGACCCCCTTGAGGCTGTCTGCTAAAGCTTGACCGAAGTAGTAGCCTACGGCCGAGAATTCATTAACCTCTTCCTTGGTGGCCTTTTGCCAACCAGTGGAGTTTATATATTGCAGGTGGTTTAGTTCGTTGAGCTTCTTTTCTGATAGCGAATCTTGATTTTCAAAAGTAGGAATACACTTAAAAAGGTGAATATCCTCGTTGGGTATGGCCTGTTCGGGTTTTGCTGTCTGGTTTATCCCCAGGCTCATATTGCTCTGCCCACTTAGTATCCACACCTCACCCACACATACGCCATTCATAGCGATGGTTTTTTTGTCTGACGAGATGATGAGGCTTAGATTTTTGGCGTACTCTTTTACTGGAACCTCCACCTGCCACTGTCCGTTTAGGTCTGCCTTGGTCTGAGTGGTAGCTTTACCCAGTTTTACTTTTATAGTCTGTCCTGCGTTGGCTCTCCCGCATATTTTACCGCCGCGCTGAAGTACCATATTGTCGGTGTAGTAGTCGTTTAGGGCCACTCCACCAAAGTCCCCAGTGATGGATGAATAGACCCTGTTGGCCAACATCTGAGCCCCTTCAATATTTGGGTGGATGGCGTCGGGTAGTAATTCGGGATGAGAGTAGAGTACATCCTGGAAATCAATGAGTTCTACATGGTTGGTCTTGGCCACCTGCTCTATGGCAGTCTGAATTTGGCGATACCACTCTCGTGTACCAGCCTTAAAGCGAGCATGTCGATGAGCAATGGGGCTCATACGAGCAATAATTACACGTGCTTTGGGGTTTGCCTGGCGGAAACTTTCAATTAGTGCTGCATAATCGGGGCGGAATTCGTCTTTATATAGTGGCCAGTTCCTGGGGTCTGTGTCGTTGAGTCCAAGGTGAATCACCACAATATCGGGCTTAAATTTCAAGGCCTGGGCATATTGTTCGGTCTTGATATAGGGGTTGTGGCCGTGGCTGAGTAGGGTAGCCCCGTTACGTCCAAAATTTTCAACAGTATAATTTATACCCAACAGTCGCCCTAATACCGAGGGGTAAGCATCTTTGTCGCGGTCAGCCAGGCCAGCTCCATAAGTTACCGAGTTTCCCACGCATGCCACTCGAGTTTGAGCCTGAGCCACTGCCACTCCCAATAATAGGAGTGTACTGAGCAGTAGTTGCCCTATTCTATTTCTATACATAGTTATTTAACGTTTTGAGTTATTGGTTTTTCTGATATTCTGCCCAAAAATGGGTTGAGCGTTGTAACAAAGATGCCTAAATCTTTGAGTGGCATCTCCTCTTTGAATTCCAATGTCACCTCTTTAGTCTCACCAGGTAACATGTCAAAATAGCCATCCGATGGATTTTTTTGAAGTGCATCTGCCTCAAATAGGACTGATTTCAAGAAATTTTTGGCCCTAAGTTTAGCCACCACTGTGGTCCCTTTTTGTTTGTAACTAACTTCAAACTCGGTCTTTGGTAGCTTCAAATCCTTCAGTGGAGTAAAGTAGTATATGGCGCGCATCCCATCTTCGCTTTGTGCCACCAGATAAACTTGAGCTGGGTCAACTCCCAGTAGCATCTCCTTTTCGGTGGTGTGCATAAGCTCCTTTGAGGTGTTGGCTGCGATGGAATAGTCTGCATTTTCCTGCCATAGTTGTTTGCCACTAAAGTCCATCAAGGTCAGTGTGTAATTCCCCTTTTGGTCGGTAAGTTTGTCGGTTATGCCCCATAGTTTTAGTGTTGATGTGGAGTCTATCTTTTCAAAACTCAAAATGGTTGGTGCAAAGCTGCGCTTGGCGTAGAATTGTAGTGCTTTCCAACGCATCTCTGAGTCCATTGAACTCCATGAAGCTACTGGCCAACAATCATTTAACTGCCAGTAGAGCGACCCCATTGTCCAAGGACGTTTTGAACGATGTCCCTCCATGGCAATTTTAATACCTTCGGCCTGAAGTAGTTGAGTAAGGTAAACATATGTGCGGAAATTATCTTTGAGTAGTGGCAAGTCACGTACCATATACTCCTCCATCACGCGGTATCCCTTGGGGTTCTTTTGGTGCACTATCATTGCCTGGGAGTATAACTTCATCTCCTCGGGTTTAAAGTATTCACGATAGGTGTCGTAGCAGGCCAGCGATTCAAAACCATACTCGTTGGAGTATCGTCCGGGCTTGTCTTTATAGACCGAGAAAGGCTCCTCATCGTGGAATACTCCCCAATAGTGTACATCACCCATTATTTGGCTCTTTGGGTTACCACGGCCATAGAGTGGCGAACTTGGGTGGTAGTAACGTGTTGAATCCTCTGTTGAGAGCACATTTGGAAGTAGTTTATAGAACAAATCTTCCATACCTTTAAAAATCATATCTTGCTCCTCTTGGCTCCATCCATAAACTTTTTGGTAGCCCCAGTGGTGCCATAGTTCTGTAATCTCGTTGTTGCCACACCAAATTACAATTGATGGGTGGTTCCTCAGACGGCGCACATTGTAGATGGCCTCTTTTTCTACATTTTCGAAAAATGGTTTATCCCATGGGTATAACGAACAGCCGAAGATGAAATCCTGCCAAACCATAATCCCGTTTTTGTCACATAGGTCATAGAACAAATCCTCTTCATAGATGCCCCCTCCCCATACGCGTAACATATTCATATTACTTTTAACGGTGGTATTAATTAACTCTTCGTATTTAGCTTTGGCCACCCGTGGTAGGAATACATCCTGCGGAATATAGTTGGCCCCTTTGCTGAAAATGGGCACTCCGTTGACCTCTACATAGAAACTTACACCATCTCCCACCGAATCTTTTTCTTGAACCCAGCGTACGGTACGGATGCCGATGTTGTCGGTTTTTTGGTCCAGCTTTTCTATATCTTTGCTGATAATGGCGTTGAAATTATAGAGGTTGGGCTCACCTGAACCATTTGGCCACCATAGTTTAGGATTTTCTATCACCACTGGTAGGGTGAAGCGGTTGAGGCTATCTTTTTTAAGTTCCACCTCTTGTCTGGCATATTGCTGTCCAAGGCTGTCACAAAGTGTGATTATCACTCTGGAGTCTTTTGCCGCCAGTAGTGTGATATTAGCATCCAAGGTGGCTTTTTCTTGGCTTTGTGAGGTTTGGATATATTGTATATTGTCTATACGTGCTGTGGTCCAACTCTGTAGCTCAACTGGGCGCCAGATGCCAACGGTGGCAAAACGTGGGCCCCAATCCCATCCGAAGGAGTAGGGGGCTTTGCGGGTAAAAACGCTTGTTTTCCATGGTTCCCCCTTGTCATTGTCGGCAGGTAGTTTTACGGGATAAGCTTTAGCTAGAGGTTCGGCTGTTTTGTAGGCCGAATGGAACAGCACACGTAGACTGTTGGTTCCTTCTTTCAGGTTTGTGAGCGGAATGCGCCACTCCAGGAACATATTATCGGCACTCAAAACCAATGAATCATTAACATATACATCGGCGTAGGTGTCCAGCCCTTTGAAAACCAGCTCTTGAATATCGTTGCTAAGGAACTCTTGAGACGGGGTGAAGGTCGTTTGATATTCCCACTCTTCGGCCTCAATCCACTGTAAAGAGAGTTCGTTGGTTGAGCTAAAAGGGTTTTCAATCTTGCCGTTGTTGAATAAATCGGTGTGCACCACGCCAGGCACCGAGGCTTTCATCCACTCGTCTTTGCCAATTTGGTGGAAACTCCACGATGAACATATCACCTGAGTGGTACGCAATGAGGGTTGTGATAACAACTGCTTGGGCGATGGCGTGCATGAGGCAGTCAAAAACCCTGTTAATAAAAAGAGGAGAAATTTTTTCATCTAAATGGGAATATTTGTGTTTAAAGTTCAAAAATACGAATTTTTTTTCTAACTTTGAACAATGAAACAAATTTTTACAATCATCGCTGTGCTGTTATTGCTGAACAGCACGGCTTCAGCCCAGAATAAATATTGGACCTGGGTTGGTTATTCCGACACACGTAATTGGGATGAATTTTTTCAAGAGATTACCGATGTCGGTCTTACTGGTATTATTATGAGTGCTGGGCGCGAATCCTTGGAGAAGGTTATCCCCATAGCTCAAAAATATGGTGTTGATGTGCATGCTTGGCTTTGGATTATGAATAATGGTGGTATAGCAGCGTCCCATCCCGAGTGGCTAGATTACAACCAAAAGGGCGAGAGTATGCGCGACTCGATGGCTTATGTGGGTTACTATAAATTTTTGAATCCCGCCATCGCTGAGGCTCGTAGAGCTATCGCTGATGGTGTGGCCGATGTGGCCAAGACCAAGGGGTTGCAAGGTATCTCGATGGATTATTGCCGCTATGTGGATGCCATTCTACCTGAGGCTCTGTGGGGGTCTTATGGCATAATTCAGGACAAAGTCTATCCAAAGTGGGACTATGGTTATCACCCCGAGATGATAGCACAGTTTACCAAGAAATATGGTTACGACCCACGTGACCTTGCCGACCCGACCCAGGATACGTTGTGGCTCGATTTTCGCTGCCAGGTTCTCAATCAGTTTGTCGATTCTCTCTCCACCATTGTGCATAGTGCTGGCAAGGAGCTCAGTGCTTCACCTTTTCCCACCCCCGCTATGTCTAAACAGATGGTGCGGCAAGATTGGGGCCGTTGGCCATTGGATAGGGCCTTTCCTATGATATACCATGGTTTTTATTATGGTGGTGTTGATTGGATTGCTCAGTGCGTGCGTGAATGTCGACAGACGATGAATCCAAATGGGGAGTTGTACTTGGGGCTCTATATTCCAGATTTTGGAAACCCTAAGGGGCCAACCATAACTCAGGCTGTGCAAGCTGGGTTAGACAATGGAGCCAAGGGTATAGCTATGTATACTTATGATAATTTGAGTAAGGAGCAAAAAGAGGAGCTCAAAAAAGTGATACAAAAGAATAAATAGCTTTTTTGGCTATGGTAAAAGGCGAATCTTCTTTCGAGGGTTCGCCTTTTTTGGCACCAAGTTTGCTCTAGCAGTGGTAAAAACATTTTATCATGAAAAAATTATTTTTTGGAGCCTTGGCCATGCTTACCACTTTTGTCTCTGTGGCTCAGACGGAGCCTTTGAAACGCGATGTAATACGCCTCAAGGCCGACTATTTTATTGCTGGTCGCTTCTTGGACAAGGTTATTTTTATTACTGGTGGAGCCCGAGGCATAGGTAAGTGGACGGCTCTGCGTGCTGTGAAAGAGGGTGCCAATGTAGTGGTTATGGATTGGCTTGAAAAGGAGGGACGCCTTACTGTCGACTCGCTCAATGCTCTGTCGGGCAAGGGCTTTGGCCGAGCTATATTTGTCTATGGCAACATCCAGAACTCAGAGGATTGTGACGGAGCCATTGCTCAGGGGGTTGAAGCTTTTGGGCGCATTGATTACGCCTGTTTAAATGCTGGTGTGATGGATGGGGCCTTCTCTGGTACTCCATTTAAGTGGGATGAGAGTCAGCGAAAGTTGATGCCTGCCATTATCACTCAGGCCACGGACGAATATTGGGATAATGTCTTTGCCACCAATGCCGCTGGCACTTTCAAAGCTATGCGTTCCACGCTCAACCAATTTCTAATGCAAAATAGTGGTGGCTCTATTGTGGTGGTGGGGTCCATCGCAGGTATGATTGGGTTATCTGGTAATCCAGCCTATGTGGCTAGTAAGTTTGCCGTCAATGGTTTGGTTCGTAATGCGGCCATCGACTATGCCCCTTATGGTATTCGGATTAATTCGGTGAATATGGCTGAGACGCTGACCCCAATGGTTGCACGTGCCACCGAGTTTGTCAAAGCTTCTAAGGCCTCGGGTGAGGGTTTCGGCATGGGGGCCATCAAGACCATGAGTCTATTAAAATATTGTGATTCATCCCACCGTGGTTCGGAACCTTGGGAGCAAGCCTCTAACATTCTTTATCTACTGAGCGACGAAGCTTCAGCCATTACAGGCACTGTAATGGCCACCGACGGTGGCTGGACCGATTTCTAATCCGTTATGAAGTCCTTCCATATAACCATTGTAATACTTGCTGTGCTCCTTACCACCTTATTGGGTGCGCGGGGGCAGAGCAACAATGCTCTGTCAATTTATGAGGGGCAGTACATTAACTCTATCACATTTCGCATCAGAGGTCTACCAGACGAGGCTTTGGCTGCTCAAAACTTGAAACAAAAGATAGAGGCGGCCTTCAGACTCTATCCGCAAACTCAGTACAACAGTTTTATGGCTGACTACTATGTGGGGCAGATTTCTATACTCCCATTTGTGGAGAGTGTTATACTCGAGATTGAGAATTCGAGTCAGGGGGGCATCAATTTAATGGTGGTTGCTAAGTTACGCGCCACGGATGTAGAGGGCCCCAAACGAGAGAGTCTATTCACCTCTGTAAAGAGTTTTCCCTTGCTTTACAATAGTCAGCGTACTTATCTGACCCTGAAAGCTGCTGCATCTGAAATGATATATAGCAATTCCAACGCTTGGTTTTCCCGTCCCGAGACGCTCACTCAAGGGAATCCATTGGCTCACCATCCTGTGGGGCTGGGTTATACAGCCTGGGTCGAGGGCTTTGCTTCGGTTGGTATCTATGGCATTACCAATATTATTCCTCGCGCCAATTTTCATATTTATGGTGGCTTTAACTATTTGGCCTCTTTTTCTACTGGAACTGAACTTTTTACCGATAAATCGCGTTTTTATGGTGATTGGGAACAGGCTTACCTTGGTTTTATTGGTGGTGGGCGTACCTCGTCGGGTCATGTGTATCGCTATAATGCTCTCTATGGGCGTAAGCAATTTATTTTGGGCGATGGTTTTATCCTCATCAATACCTCAATGAATGGCGACAACCGTGCAGCCCTGCAACTCAATCCACGTTGGGCAGCCAAGAAGGTGTTTCAGGCCAGCTTTATGTGGGATAGACTTTTTATTCAAGTATTCAACCTTCAGGCCAATGAATTGCCCACGCTCAGCAGCGAGACTGTAATTTCGGGGCTTAATGTTGAATTGGGTAATAAAGATAGACTTTTAGTGGGAGCTTCGTTTCTCCACGTACCTTCATCGCGTTTCAAGTACTATCTTGCTGACGGGACCACCCGTTCGCGTCAAGGGCTCCAACTTTACAATATCAGGGTATTCAAGAATGCACCGCTCACTGGCAGCGGGTTCTTTTTCAAGACCGAGGTGGCTTGGCAGCGTAACTCTAATTTCAACATGAGTGCTTGGGCTTTTTATGGTGAGTTGGGGTGGAATTTTCAGCAGAGGCTCTCTTTGAGTTATCGTTTTGCCTACTTCGGTGGTGATAATCCTAAATCGGACTCCTATAATCGTTGGGATGCACTCTACACTGGAGGCAATGGTGAACAGTGGGTTCAGGGGTCTAATATGTACAAGATAGTGCAGAATAGCAACGAGATGAGCCATCGGCTTCAGCTTATCTACAATCCCGTACGTCGCTTACAATTGGTGGGGCAAGTGTGGCTGTTCTACGCCCCGCAAGCCAATAATATCGGAGGGAATCCAGCACTCACGGAACTTAGTTCCAAGTTCTACGGTGCTGAACTCAACTTAACACTCAAGTATTTTCATTCCCGCCATTGGTATTTCCACCTTAATACAGCCTATACCTTGCCTGGTGGAGCCATAAGGAACAATGTGCCTGGAGCCCACAATTGGTTTTGTCTGTCGGCCTTTGCGCGCTACTCCTTCTAAGTGAGATATCTGTTGTCCGAATTCTCGACCTTAAGAGGGTAGATGAGCACAAAACTATGGTCGCGGCAGTAAGCATCTAGGTAGCCTGGAATACGATTTATACCC
>JAVVSB010000039.1:0-15656 GCA_036654415.1 Mucinivorans sp.
CTTTTTTCACACTTATTATTTATGGGGGAAACAAAAGTTTTTATTAGAGTATTACATTTTACAAAAAAATCACTACCTTTGTCAATTAAAATCAGACTAATCTACCGTAAATGAGTTTATTAAAAGAAAAACTTTCTGCCTTTACAGTTCCTCAAGAACTTAAAGCAAAGGGTGTCTACCCATTTTTTCGTCCCATAGCAAGCGACCAAGACACAGAGGTAATTATCCATGGCAAAAAGGTTCTAATGTTTGGTAGCAATAGCTATTTAGGACTAACAAACCACCCAAAAGTAAAAGAAGCAGCCATAGCGGCCACCGTGAAATACGGTACTGGATGTGCGGGTTCTCCTTTCTTGAACGGAACACTAGACATTCACAACCAACTCGAGAAACGTTTGGCCAGCTTAGTGGGTAAGCAGGAGGCTATCCTCTACTCTACTGGTTTTGGGGTTAACCTAGGAACCATTTCCTGCCTAACGGGACGAGAAGATTATATTATCCAAGACGAACTTGACCACGCTTCAATTATCGAAGGTCGACGTTTAAGCTACTCCACAACACTGAAATTCAAACATAACAATATGGCCTCGTTGGAGAAAGCACTCTCGTGCATTGAGACCGACAAGGTAAAATTGATTGTTGTGGATGGTGTTTTCTCGATGGAGGGTGATGTGGCTCCACTAAAAGAGATTGTTGCGTTGGCAAAAAAATATGATGCCGATGTCTTTGTGGACGAGGCTCACAGCCTTGGGGTCTTTGGAGACCATGGCCGCGGAATATGTAATTCGTGTGGAGTGACCGATGATGTGGCATTAATTATGGGGACATTCAGTAAATCGTTTGCTGCAATGGGGGGCTTTATCGCTGGAGATGCAGAGGTTATCAACTTTTTACGTCACAATTCGCGCCCATATATGTTCAGTGCCAGCCTAACCCCAGGAGCAACGGCTGCCGTGGGGGCAGCTCTGGATATTATGGAGAGCGAGCCAGAACGTATTGCTCGCCTATGGGATTTGACACACTATGCGCTCAATGGTTTTAAGGCTATGGGGTGCGAAGTGGGACACACCTGCACACCAATTATTCCGCTATTTATTCGCGACAACGAAAAGACTTTCCGTATAACCACAGAGCTGCTGGAGCAGGGAATTTTTGTGAATCCCGTTATTTCACCAGCTGTGGCTTCGGATAATACATTAATTCGTTTCTCATTTATGGCAACCCACACCAAAGAGCAGATTGATTTTGCCTTCGACAAACTTGAAAAGGCATTCAAAAAACACGGTATTCTTAAATCTTAACCTACCTCTAATGCGACTTTGGACTCAAGACCTTGTAAAAAAATATAAATCACGCACCGTTGTCAATGAAGTTTCTATTGACGTTAACCAGGGTGAGATTGTAGGGCTTTTGGGGCCAAACGGAGCAGGCAAAACCACTACTTTTTATATGACAGTGGGGTTGATACGTCCAAACGCAGGACATATATTCTTGGATGATAAAGATATAACAAACGACCCAGTTTATCGACGTGCCCAACTTGGGGTTGGTTATTTGGCTCAGGAAGCATCAGTATTTAGACGCTTATCGGTCGAGGACAACATCCGCGCAGTGCTTCAGATGACATCCTATACCAAGGAGTATCAAAAAGAACGATTAGAGTACCTAATCAAAGAATTTTCATTGGAGAGGGTACGCAAAAGTATGGGACAACAACTCTCGGGGGGCGAACGTCGCCGAACTGAAATTGCACGAGCAGTCTCAATCAACCCTAAATTTATACTTCTGGACGAGCCATTTGCTGGGGTAGACCCCATTGCTGTGGCCGAGATACAATCTATTGTGAGTTCACTCAAAGAGCTCAATATTGGCGTCATAATCACAGACCACAATGTACACGAGACACTAAGCATCACCGACCGTACCTATATTTTGGTCGAAGGCAAGGTTATACGAACAGGTTCAGCCGAAGAATTGGCCTCGGACGAGTATGTACGTAGGGTTTATTTGGGGCCAAACTTTAAACTAAGACATAAATAGGTCTTTTACACTACTTAAAATCCTCAAGGTTAACTCCATCAGATAGGAATTGAGCCACAGGAGCTCCGTGATAATAAAGTTCGCGCACAATGGATGAACTAACGGCTGCGTATTCTGGCGATGAAATCAGGAGCACGCTCTCGATAGAGGGTTCCAATCGGCGATTGACATCGGCTATGGTACGTTCATACTCCAAATCAGCAGTATTACGTACTGAACGCAAAATAAATTTTATACCATTTTCACGACAGTAATCCACCGTTAACCCCTCAAAAGCCACAACACGCACCCGACTCTGAGCTTTAAAAATTTGCTCTATCAGGCGTACACGTGCATCAACTGTCAGAAAACCATTTTTTTGTTTATTGTAACCCACACCAACAATAACCTCATCAAAAAGGAGCGCACCGCGCCGTACAACATCATGATGACCAAGGGTAAAGGGGTCAAAAGAACCTGGAAAAATAGCTGTCATAGTATCAATAATTTACCATTATACTGCGACAAAGGTATAAAAATAAATAGTGAGACTGACCAGAT
This sequence comes from Mucinivorans sp., assembly GCA_036654415.1. Classification (GTDB taxonomy): domain Bacteria; phylum Bacteroidota; class Bacteroidia; order Bacteroidales; family Rikenellaceae; genus Mucinivorans. Next base: position 2,581 of record JAVVSB010000039.1, read on the forward strand.
AAACACGAAACAATGAAATATTTGTTGAATCAAAAAAAATTCAGTAATATTGTATCATAATTTTAACCACATAAAGAATAAGGAAATGAAAAAACTATTTGCTATTGGTTTATGCCTACTTGTATCTGGCGCGCTGAACCCATCCTTTGCTCAGGATTCTAAAAAAGAGTTAAAAGCACAAAACAGGATTATATCGGCCAAGGATAAAATTCTACAAGACAGGTATAAACAACGCGAGTTAAAGGATGCTCGTAAAGAAGCTAAACAACTTACAAAAGATGGTTTTATGGCCAGTGCAGGGGCTCTATCTATCGAAAAGCAGTTGGACAAATCCTACAAAGCCCAAATAGAGGTAGACAAAAACGGTAGCCCACTCTACATTGTAGCCAGCCAAACAGCCGTTGGCGGAAGCTTTAGTGCTGCTAAAATGCAGGCTACCAACTTGGCCAAACTTGATATTGCGGGTCAAATTGAGGCCGATATTGCCCAAATTATCGACTCTCAAGTGAGTTCAGAAGAGTTGGGAGCTGATGAAGCATCAACACTAATAAGCACAGTTAGCGCAGCAAAAACAACCATTCAACAAAACATGGGTCGTACCATCCCATTTGTTGAAATCTACAAAAAGCTGAAAAATGGGAATACAGAACTACGTGTCACTATTGGCTACAACATTGAAGAAGCATTCAATGTTGTTAAAAAAGCTGTCAAAGAGAAGCTTGCTGCCCGTGGAGATGCTTTGGCTGACGAGGTTGACAAATTATTCTAAATCTCAATCAAACAAAACGAGCGACACTTTTGCAAGTGTCGCTCGTTTTGTTTGTAGTCAAATCTTATTTAGGTAACCACTGTGTCCATGTACTAGCATTTTTACGGACCTCACGGTTACGAGCCAAAGGGACATTAAGCCCAACGCTTATGAGCATATTAGTGTTGTGCAGTGGAACCATCTGAGGCGCAAGACGCATGGTGACAAAGTCTGCTCCAACAAAGAAGTTGATAAAACGGGGGCAAAAATTTATCACCCCACCCCAAGAGAAGGATGTATTACTGGACATCCCAGCCGAAAGAGCCATCTCGAACCACTTAGCAGGACGATAATTGGCTGAAAGAAGCCCTTGGAACACAGTGTGATGTTCAGCAAAGCGAGCCGTAGCCAAGAGGCCAAAAGAGAACTTCTCAGGAACTAAGTTATACTCTACACCCAGGTTAATAGTTGTGCGTAACATACGTGTGTTACTTATGGCACCATCTGTGGGCTTGAACTTAATAAGATTAGATAAATCATCTTTAAGACTGGTTAACTGCTTATCAAGCGGAAGACCTGTTCCATCGGGACCTACGGCAATATTAGAAAAACCATCGAAGAGAAATTGTTGGTCGTGGTTCGAAGCACGATAGGATTTACCCCAACTTATAAAGCCAAGGTCTATAACGGCAAGCGAAATAGTAAAACGTTCTGAAGGCTTGAAAGTAGCACCCAAATCTATGGCAGCTCCGTAACCAAGCCCTTCTCCAAATGGCTTTTTCATCAAATCCACTGACGATACATCACCCTTATCATTCGTCTTAAAAACAGCCCCAGGGGCCGAAACATCCAACTGTCCCTGCATATCAATGAGCCATTTGTCACCCGTAAGTGTGGCGTCAAGTCTATTGATATTAGCCTGAACATTAGCCATACCCAAAACAAATTTCACCTTGACCCCAACGGTCCACTTGTCACCTATTTTACGCGAATGACCAAAGGCAATGTCAATATAGTTGTTGGTGGAGGCCATAATATTCTCCATTTTATAGGTGTTACCCTGCGCACTAGACATCCCTGACTTTAAGAAGTCAAACATTTCGTAGGGAATATTGGCATTGGTGAAAGATTTAAAATTGACATCCACCGTATTGTATCCACCCCAAGCCCAAAAACCACCTGCAAGAATAGAGGTCTGAATATCGGCAGCAATCCTATTTTTGGAGTCCAAGGCTGACAAAAAATCTGCCCCACTAACCGAACTACTTAAAAAGGTGGTGAGACCAGTATTGGTTGGAAAAAGAAAGTTTGCCAGACCAACATTTGAATTTAACCCTATATTAAAGCTACCGATAATGGGAATACCAACATAGCCATACTCGCCCTGAATAGCTGGATTGAAGTGGTGATTGGTCAACATTCCATCCAAGAAATAACTCGAACGTAACGCACTTTGCGACCAACATAGGTTTGTACTACCCACCACAACCAAAAGAGCAGAGATATAAATTTTGTATATTTTTTTCATCCTAACTTATTTTTTGTTTAAATCAATATTTAATCCACCAGGGATACGAGCTTTGAGCTCCAAACGCAAATCTTGACTCTCCTCAAGATAGGCCCCTACTGTGGCCCCATTGGCGGTCATATTCATGGCCAACTTATCAAGTTTTTTGAGCTCTCCCTTGACATTCTCTTTCAGCACAACCTTTACCGTAGAAGAGGCACTACTCAAAATTTTGCCCTCCACACTAATAATAATGCCACTTAAGGTTTTGCCTGCTGCATCCATAGGAATGGCACTAAGCGAGATATCCATAGGTATGGTATTCACAGCCGAGACCATAAGGTCAAGTTCCGAAAGGTAATTAATAAAATCCTTAAGCGACTTTTGTACATCTCCAAAGGTATCGTTGTAGGCAATACACATATCCTTACCAAATTGCAAGGGAGCTTTAATGGTATAGTCTAAATCTATTTTATAATTACGTATCATATCCACCTGGGTTTGGTCACGGGTGTCGGTCGAGGCTACAACATCCATACTCATAGAGTGTGGAACCTGACGAAAAAGCCATGGAAGACGGCTATTTTCGTAAAAGGTATAGTTTTGGGGCATCGCCTCTTGATTGTTGGAAATCCATATACGCGAGGTCGTGGAAGGGCTAATATAAACGTTTTGTTCTACAACACCCTGCGTAATCACGGCGCCAGTGGCATCTTTTGGTACGATGTTCATCTGGGCATCAACACCAACGTTGATTGGATTATTGGCCACAATGTCGAGCGAGACTGTATGCAAATCGAGCACCACACCTTTGTCGGTCAAGAAGTCAGGCAAATCATTAAAGGCTATCTCGAAAGGGTCAACCTGAATCTTCTGATTAAAAGTTCCTGTAATGGACCCAAAAGTCATAGAACTAAGCAAGGCCTTAGTCGTGAGCGAAAGTTGCCTCACCTGCGTGGGGTCTACGGTTACATTCCGCAAAGCCAATGTGCCGCCAAGGGTCACTTTATCACTAATCTTTAACATTCCACCGCTTAAAGCCCCAGGTTCTAACTCCACACCACTAACCATTAAAGTTAGAGTAAAGCCAGATGGGTTAAAACTTTTATTGAGAGTGAGTTTGTTATTGGCATCCACCCCCTGTCCAGCTGTAAAGACAATATAGCTTGGAAACTGAATTGAAAAATTCTCGAACCAAGCCTCATTAATTGAGGCAGGTAAACCTGCGATGGCTATCGAAATGGAGAGTGGCACTGGGCTCATGAGTTCGGCCGAAGAGATAGAGATAACCTCGGCGGGGATACTCTGCGAGATATCCATTTGTGCACCATCGGGTGGTAGGACAGCCTTAAAGTCGCCAGTGATGGTGATGGGCGGAAACGCCATAACCCCTTTGGGTAAATTATCCATGGTAAACTCTATCTTCTGCGGTTCAAAAACAGGGGATACAGCAGGTATCTCAACCACTGGAATGGGTGGCACATCGGCCACCATTTTATCGGATTTACGGAAAAGATATTTCCCGTTCTCCAGCAGTAGCACATCACTGGTCTTAATAAAACGGCCCAAGGTAATAGGTTCTAAGGTTCCAACTGGAACCTGCATTTGACTACCACCCACCGAAATGTTCATATCTATATCCTTTTTTAGATTGTAATTATTGTCCTGACAAGAACCACAAACGATGGATATAAATAGCAGTGCTGATAATAGATTTACTGTTTTCATTGCTTAATTGAGTTTATATGTATGACAAAGGTAGATAAAAATATTCGGCAACCAAATCTACTCAAAAAATAATCTTCCACACTAAGATGCACTGATATCATCCATTTTTTATTACCTTTGCCTCTGCTTAAAACAAGACATGATGAGACGACTTTTTACATATATCTTAATTGCGTATTGCATTCCAACCATTGCACAAGACGACTGCGGACGCACAATTGCCAAAGCAGATTTGGCTTTTGCAGCTGGCGAGAGTCTGACCTATTCAGTAACTTACAGCGCAGCAATCTTCAAAACTGATGTGGCCGACATTACCTTTACTACCACGGCTGAGACCAAAGACGGGTTGCCAGTATTCCATATCAATGCCGTAGGGCAAACACGTCCTTTTTACAATATGTTCTTTGAGATGGAGGATATTTACGACACATGGCTCGACCAATCCACTCTACGCCCAATCAAGGCCGTCTCGCGGTTAAAAGAGGGTGGATACCTATATAATACATCATTCGATTATATGTGGGACAACATGCAGGTGCACACCTTGGGGCACAATATAAAGAGGGCAGCAACCTATACCAAGACTATGAAACTCGGAGAGTGTAGTTTCGATGCCCTGGCTCTGTTTTTTAATATGCGATGCCGTGATTTTAATTTAGGACAAAAAAACGACCACCTGGTGCAACTTGTCCTCGAGGATACCATACGCACAATATCCTATCGTTTGGTGGGTAAAGAGAAACGCAAATTGCTAAACATGGGGCAGGTAAATACACTCAAGTTTATCTGTCAATTTGCCACCTCAAACGATGATACATTTAAGAATGGGGCGGAATTTTACCTTTGGGTTTCGGACGATAAAAATCATATTCCAATCTACGTTGAAGCTCCCATACGCGTGGGTCGTATTACGGCCTCAATCGCTTCGTGGAGTGGGCTTGAACACCCTTTTTCATCAATTATTATCGCGCAGTAATAGAGTTGAGAATGATTTGAGTGGCCCCTGTTTGACTTTGAACATAATCGCTACATTGCTCTCCAGCTATGGCCATGTTCTCTTGAAGTTGGACAAAGACAGCCTGTAACTGCTCGATGTTGGCAATAGAGAATGCTCCTCCACGACGAATAAGCTCCACAGCCTCAGAAAATTTAGAGTATTTGGGGCCAAAGATAACTGGCATTCCCCATGTGGCAGCCTCCAAAATATTATGTATGCCTACACCAAAGCCACCCCCAATATAGGCAACAGAACCATACTGATAAAGCCCAGATAGCAAACCAACACAATCTACCACCAACAATGAAGCCTCGTCATCAAAGATTACGCCTTGTTCTAACTGAGTGTAACGCATAGCTCGTCGCGAGCTCTGTGTTATGAGCCTATCTATATCGCCTTCATGGATTTCATGCGGAGCAACCACAAAACGAACCTCAGGATAGAGTTTCATTAACTCCACTAGTAGACGCTCATCTTCGCCCCAAGTACTACCACAAATCATCGTAAAATGAGACTCAGTAAAACGAGCCACATGCTCTGAGCAAGGGGCTGAATGGACAATAGAGACTACCCTATCAAAACGGGTATCGCCCGAGACAACAACATTACTCTTTATCTTTATGGTAGAAAGGAGCTCCTTGGACGCGCTATTTTGAACAAAAAAGCAGTCGATAAGCAAGAGCATCTGACGAAAAAAGCCCCCCCAAGGTTTGAAGAAGACCATATTTGGCCTAAAAATAGCACTCACCACATAGCTTTTTGCGCCACTACTTCGGAGCTCATGGAGGTAGTTATACCAATATTCATACTTTACGAATATTGCCACATCAGCTTGCAAGGCAGCCACAAAACGCTGAGCATTTGATTTTGTATCAGATGGTAGATAGAAGACATAATCAGCCTGAGGGTATCCCCTTTGCAACTCATAACCCGAAGGGGAAAAAAACGTAAGCACCACACGCGAGGTGGGCTCGGCAGCCTTAATGGCCTCAATCAGTGGTCTCCCCTGCTCGAATTCTCCCAAAGAAGCACAATGCACCCAATAGCACCTACCATGAAAAGGTTCGGCCACTCCACTGCACTCTATACGCTTCAAGAGCCCTCGTCGACCAGCTCTGAGCTGTTGAGCCTTACGATTACCCAAACAAGTGGCGGCAAACCAGATAAGGCCATCAAAAAGAGCAAGGGCTAACCTATACATTAACCTATCGAATAAGTGAGGTAACCATGGCGGCCATTGAGACAATCGAAGTTCCCATGCTTATCCATGCACTAGCATTCATAGGCTCGCGAGGTGGTTTTTGAATAACTACAATCTCGCTACCAGGACGCACCTTAGAGGTTAACTTAGTAGAGACACTACCATTCTGAAAAATTATAAATGGATTACGTCTGGCCCTTAAGTTATAGCCCCCTGCCTGAGCAATATAATCTCGTATCTTATACTTCTCCACGTAAGAGACTGTATTGGGATAGTTAACCGCGCCACTTATTTTAACGGTATTGGAAAACTCAGGTATGCTAAGTATATCGCCTGGGGTTAACACAATATTAGATGTCCCCTCGGGGTTGTCGATGGCATCTAGAATATTGATGCCAACAGCGTAATAGGAGCCCATACGTCCAAGTGTAACAGCAATGGTATCTCCAACACTTTGTGCACTGGCTTTCATCTGCTGGAGTGATTCATCGCGTACAAAATCAGCAGGCGTTTTTTGACGCATCAACGAAGCCCCCTCGATATTGGCAGTGGGTGTAAAACCACCAGCCTTGGCTATCAAATCAACCAATTTTTCACCGCTACGCGAGATGACATATTCGCCCTCAAAGAGCACCTCACCACGCACACTAACAGCTGACTGAACGGAATAGCCTGGTGAAGTGCGAACAAAAACTTCATCGAAAGGTTCCAATTTAAATTGCTCGGACTCAGGTGACAAACTTAAATCGGCACCGATGTTAAAAGTAAAATTTTCGGCCAAAAGGTCGGTGGACACTGTAGATTCAGGATTTTTGATACGACGAGCAACCTCAACACGGGCCGTTGAAGCAGCCTCGGTAAAGCCGCGTCCCATGACGATGATGTCGGCCAGGGTGATGTTATCCATATAAGGAATAGTACCAGGCGCATTGACAGCCCCTGAAATTCTGAGCGTTGATTGCTCTTTAAGGTCATTGTAAGAAAAGATGATACAACTGTCGCCGTTGACCAAAGTAATATCTTCGCAACGCCCAGTGAGTAAATCACCTAGATTAACAGGTATATTCTCCATGGTCATGTCGGAACGAAGTCTGGCTATCTGTGCGCGTCCCATATAGGCATCGGTACGTACCCCTTCGGCTTTGGCAATAAGTTGTTTTAAAGTTGTGATAGCTGGCGAGAGCTCAAAATTACCTGGGCGCCACACAGCACCATAGATTCCTATCTTGTTGGAATAGACAGGTAAGATATCACCCACGGTGATGGAGTCTCTGTCGCAAAGGGCAAACGTAGGATAATCCTTTTGGTCGATGGTAAACATCTCCATAACACGCCCCGTTGCACTACGGGCCAACGACAAAGTAGCATTATATGAGTCACCTCGAAAACCACCAGAGTAGGAAATTAAGGTCGCAAGGGTTTCGTTCTTTAACATCTCATAGGTCATTGGTCGCTTAACGCCACCAACAACAGTTACCATATTGGCATAAGGCTCAATCATAATCATATCATCGTCCTCCAGACGCATATCAACATCTTGTTTACCATCGAGCAGATAGTCATAAACGTCCAACGAAGCCACCAAGGCACCACGACGATAGAGTTTGATGTTACGCAAAGAACCGATATTATTAACACCACCAGCCACATACAAGGCATTAAATAGTGTGGCCAACGAAGGCAATGTATAGGTACCTGGAGCTTGAGCCTCACCCACAATATTAACTTTAATGGAGCGGATATTACCCAAAGAGACATTGATAAAGACCGAACCATCACGAAGCCCCTCGACCTTTTGCATCAGGTGAGCTTTGATTCGCCCCTCAGCCATCTTTATCGAGACCCCGCTCAATTGAATCAGACCCACATTGGGAATTTGGATATTGCCATCGGGCGAGACTACAACCTTGTAATTTTCCTCGGCTGCACCCCATATATTGATATTAAGTTCATCACCAGCAGCCAAAATATAGTTAGATGGCGTTGGTAAATTAAGCGAAGGGGCAAAAGTCAGATTTTGCTTACGAAAAATATCGTGGCCAAATATCTTTATGCCAGATTCTATCAAATCTTCTTTCTGAGATATTAACTCCTTATCTTTTTCTTTTGCCTCAGGGTCTACCTCGGCATCACGTTTGGAATCTACACTATTCTTTTTTGTTTGAGTGGTGTTGGTCGTTTGGTTGACACTATTTTGCAACTGTGTGACCTGTGTTGGACTCAAAGACTTGAGTTTAGTGACCTGAGCTGGGGTCAGGGTCTGAGACATAGCTACAGCCACAGTGACAAAAAGAGAGAGGAGTAAAGATAAGAGTCGCTTTATCATGACACAATAAGGGTTAGTAATTTTCGACAAAGGTACAACTTTTATATTGTTTTTAGACATAAAATGGTTACATTTGCAAAAGAACTTCTTTGATTAACCATTAAAACTACGCTATGAAACGAATTTTAATTGCAGCCACACTCCTGCTGTGTGGCCCATCGTTTGCTCAGACTTTTACTGAATGGCAAGACACCAAGATTAACCAAATCAATCGAGCTGATATGCACTCAGCCTATTTCGCATACCCCAATGAGCAGCAAGCACTAAGGGCAGAAAAAGAGAGCTCTGACAACTTCATGAGTCTTAATGGCAAATGGAAATTCTTTTGGGTAAAGGATGCCACAGACCGCCCTACTGATTTTTTTAAAACAGATTATAACACCAAGGGGTGGGACGACATGATGGTGCCAGGTATTTGGCAGATGAATGGCTACGGAGACCCAGTATATATCAACCCTGGGTACGCCTGGAGTTCTGTGGTGCGCACCAAACCCAATGATTCGCCCTCGCAGGGCAAGGCTGCACCCAAAAGTAGCACTGTGGCCACAAGCTCCAGCTCGGGAGCCCCTGGCGAAAACAACTTCAAATTTTATGACACCGACAACACAGGTGTACCAACGGTGGAAAACAATGTTGGCTCGTATGTACGCAGTATCTATCTGCGCCCCGAATGGAAAGGAAAGGAAATTTTTATCCACTTTGGTTCTGTGACATCAAACCTTTATTTATGGATTAATGGCACTTTTGTAGGTTATTCGGAGGATAGCAAGTTAGATGCCGAGTTCAACATAACAAAATACCTAAAAGAGGGCGAAAATAAGATTGCCTTCCAGGTGTTTCGCTGGTCGGACGGGTCGTGGCTCGAAGACCAAGACTTTTTCCGCCTCTCGGGTGTGGCTCGTGGCATATACCTCTATGCCCGCACTCAGGTCCATATGGAAGATTTATTTATTAAGACCAACCTCGACAGCCAATATAAAAATGCCACACTCACTATTGATGGCTCAATGCGTGGCGATGGCGGTAGTTGGGCCAAGTTTGTGCTGATGCATGGCGACAAAATTATTGCACAAACAACAGCTAAAACAGGTAAGACTGACTTGATAGAGGCATCGATGGATATAAAAAACCCACTCAAATGGACAGCCGAAACGCCTAATTTGTACCGACTCATAACATCGGTCTACGACAACAATAATCAATTGATGGAAGTTATACCACAAAACGTGGGATTCCGCAAAATTGAAATCAAGAACGCACAAGTGCTCATCAATGGCAAGCCTGCCCTATTTAAAGGGGTTGACCGTCACGAAATGGACCCTGACGGAGGATACCATGTCTCACACGAGAGAATGATTCAGGATATTGAGTTGCTTAAAAAATTCAACTTCAACGCTGTACGCACATCTCACTACCCCAACTGTTCGGAATGGTATGAGTTGTGCGATAAGTATGGTATATACGTGGTGGACGAGGCCAACATCGAGGCTCACGGAATGGGTTACGGAGCCGAAAATCTGGGCTCAGACCTCCGTTTCGACCTTGCACACCTTGAGCGAACCTCACGCATGCAAGAGCGCGACAAAAACCACCCATCAATTATCTTCTGGTCGATGGGTAACGAAAGTGGCGATGGGGCCAACTTCCGCGCCACATATAAAGCTATGAAAGAGTTTGACCCGTCACGTCCTGTGCAGTACGAACGCGCACTATGGGATGGAAACGGTAACGACTACAGCGATATATTCTGTCCAATGTACGAATACTTTGGCCCATTTGAGAAATTGGGTAAAGGAGAACGCGAAGAACAAGTTAAGGGTCGCCCAGTGATTCAATGCGAATATGCCCATGCCATGGGAAACTCGCTCGGAGGCTTCAAAGAGTATTGGGATTTGATTCGCAAATACCCAAATCTTCAAGGTGGATTCATTTGGGACTTCGTTGACCAGTCATTGCGCGACTATCGTAACGGTAAAATGATTTACACCTACGGTGGCGATTACGGCCGTTACACTGTAGATGACAACAACTTCTGCTCCAACGGCCTGGTAAGCCCCGACCGCAAGCCCAATCCACATATGTACGAAGCAGGTTATGTACAACAGAGCATTTGGACTACCCCTGTAGATTTAGCTAAGGGAGAAATCGAGATTTTTAACGAGAATTTCTTTATCGACCTTTCAAATTATAACCTTAATTGGAAACTCACCCATAACGGCAAGGCCATAGAGAGTGGTGTGGTGACTGACCTTAAGGTGGCCCCTCAAGGCCGAAACCTAGTTACGCTTAACTACACTTTACCATGCGACAATTGTTCAGCCAAGGGACAAAAATGCACATCGGAGATGTTGCTCAACGTAGAGTACACCCTTAAAAAGGCTGATGGCATTCTGCCAGCAGGCCATGTGGCAGCCTATGAACAACTTACGATTCAACCTTTTACAGCCTTTACAGCCCAAGTTAACCAGACAGAGGGGCAGTTAGCCATCCGTCCAAATACGCGTGCTGTGATGGTTGAAGGCGAAAACTTCTACGCCTATTTTAGCCGTGCAACTGGTCTGCTAACAGACTATGTGGTGGATGGAAAGTCGATGATGGAACAGGGCTTCTCGCTTCGTCCATCGTTTTGGCGCGCTGGTACAGACAATGACTTCGGAGCAGGGCTCAACAATTCACAACGCGCATGGCTAAACCCTCAGATGAAAACAACTGAAGTGTCGGTTAAGAACGAAGGGGCCAATATGGTGGTGACCACTAAATTTGAGTTACCAACTCTGCAAGCTGAGCTGACAATTATTTACACACTCAATCCTCGTGGCGAAATAGGGGTAAAACAGAACCTTAAGACCAACCCAGCGGCCTCAAAAAAACCATATTTGTTCCGCTTTGGGATGGAGCTAACCATGCCAGGTATATATAATAGTATGGACTACTACGGCCGTGGCCCTGTTGAAAGCTATGTCGACCGCAAATGGGCGGCAAAAATAGGCCACTACACTCAGGCTGTTGCCGAACAGTATTACGGTTATATCCGTCCTCAGGAGAGCGGCAATAAAACCGACATACGCTGGATGAAAATCCTATCGCCTGCGGGTAATGGTCTGGAGTTCCGCTCCGACAAGGCGTTCGAAGCCTCGGCACTGCCGTTCCTAACCTCAGATTTGGACAGCGGCACCGACAAGTCAGCACACGCCCACTCAGGTGAGCTTACTCCACGCGACTTGACAAACATCCATATCGATGCCCGCCAAAGTGGATTAGGTTGCGAAGATAGCTGGGGCTCGGTTCCACGCCCAGAGTACCGCATACCATACGGCGACTATTCCTTTAACTTTGTTATACGCCCAATAGTACGCAACCGATAAAGTTTGATTCAAATACATCAAACATAATAGTCGTAAAGTAATAATACTTTACGACTATTATGTTTTAGTATGGTGCCTATTCAATTCTGCTATTTTGTTACTCCAAATAATGGAGTCCAAATAGTTTCTGTTCAGTAATCAACACCGAATATCCAACGATACTCAACTACTGACATCTATCAACCAACATAGTCGGTGTGGAAGCTTCTTTAATGCTCAAATCAAGGCTTTTCGTGCACAATTATATATAATCAGAGACACTTCTCCTTAGATTCTTTTGAGAACGACCAGTACATTGTCGTAAAAGTGTGCGATATAAAGGGGATGGCTTACTTGAATTGAAAAAATGTAATAAATGATTTTGATACTATAATTATTATATATACATTTGTAACCTATAGGTTACTAAAAGAGTAACTTGGGTTATTAATATTTAAAATATTAAACATTATGCAAACATGTGAAATTGAAGGTCTTGACAAAGCAAGGTACAACGCAATGAAATGGTTGACTATTAGTTATGTATTCTTTTACTGCCCAATTATGGCAAATTATTTGATGAACTTTTTAGAAGTTGATAAATTCTATCAAGTCTACGTAAACACACCTATATTATTCACTGGAGTAATATTATTTCAAATATTTGTCATAAGACTCGCTCTTGTATTAAGGAAGATTAGTTCAGACCTAGAATTAAAACAAACCCTCAATGATGAATATTTTACGGCAAATCAATCTAAGAGTTTTAGATTCGCATTTGTTGTATTTATAATAATTATGGGGATAGCTATTATTTTAACATCAATATTTCCTAAAATACCTGCAGCGTTCATATGTTACCTTATATTCTTTATCGTATCAATGACAGCATTAGTTTCTTGGCTCATATGCAATAGAGAAAATAAATGAAGAACTATAAATTAAAGAATAATATTAAAATTCAGCGTGCCATCAAGCGAGTCACGCAGGAAGAAGTCGCCGCAGAAATTGGAGTTACTCGTAAAACTATTAACACAATCGAAAATGAAGTATTCGTGCCTTCAACACTATTAGCGATGAAAATAGCAAAATACTTTAATATGTCTGTAGAGGAGCTATTTTACATAGAAATCACAGAGAAATGATTCTAAGGTAGTTTTTTAAGAAAAAACGGCTTAATGGTCAAAATGGTGCGTGAAAAACAGCAACATTCGTTTAATGGTCA
>JAVVSB010000040.1:0-14234 GCA_036654415.1 Mucinivorans sp.
ACAGCCTCTCCATCACCACTAAACCCAATACAACAGGTGCTCCACGCTCGGGCGAGATAACCATTTTTACAACCATCGATGCTAATCGTGTCTATACCAAATTATTTATCACCCAAGATTAACTATCCTAAAATTATGAAAGCAATAATTAAAACCTTGTTCTTCTCCACACTATTGATGTCTCTTTGGGGGTGCCATTTAGGCGATAAGGACCCACAACGGTCATTTAGTATGGATACAAAGATATATTTGATGTCTTCTAATAGCGCATCTAGTACTTGCTCTGGCCGTGTTTATGTTCTGCTGAAAAACATTGATGCCAGCGAGATGGAGTTGACCTCTGACCAGACATGGTGTACTGTCGAAGCTCAAAGGCTACCTCCGGTCGGAAGGAGTACTGTATATGGGCTTCTTGCCGAGCCTAATACCACAGCTTTTACTCGCAGTTGCACCCTTACCCTCACCCGTAAAACAACTGGTGAGCGCACTACTGCCACGCTTATCCAACCAGTTTCTTATCTACACGTTGATATTCCCTCTGCAGGGGGCCCTTACTCCATATCCAAGTTGCTTGGTATTGAGAATGCGGATGTAGCCTATCCGCCTGCTGCTCAGGGTAAATATGAATTCCTGAAAATTTCAGCTAATAATCGAATAGAGTTTGAACCTAATTTAAGCAACCAGCCACGCACGCAAGAGGTCACTCTTTCTGTGGCCGCATCCGATTATATCTCCTACTACACCTTTTTGGTCAATCAACTTGCTGGAACTGGACTAATAGCCACTCCTAATAGTTTTACCTTTACCTCAGCTGGTGGCACGCAATATGGTTCTGTCAATATTGCTGATTGGTGGTATGACTCTTACATGACCATTAGTACATGGTGTACCATTCAAAGAGAGACAGACGACCGCCTTAGCGTCACCATCGAGCCTAACTTAACTGGAGCTCAGCGCACTGGAGAGGTAACCCTCTTTATTAAAGATAGTAGTGGCAAACGAGTTACCACCAAAGTGACCATAACTCAAAATTAGGTTATGGGGCCTCATAACGACAGGGTCGGCACATTCTCATTGTGTCGACCCTGTTCTGCCTTAATCTACTTTAACGTCTTGCTCCTCAAGCAGCTTTAGCCCTATATCTTTGAGTAGGTATTTTTGAATTTTGCCACTAGCCGTGAGCGGATACTCATCCACAAAGAATACAAACTTCGGGGTTTTGTAGCGTGCTATGCGCCCCTTGCAGAAGGCCAACACATCCCCCTCGCAGAGTGTAACTCCATCCGTTGTCCGCACGTAGGCAGCTACTTGCTCGCCATATTTGGCACTTGGAATCCCTGCCACCTGCACATCCAAAACGCCAGGCATAGTCAGCAGGAAATTTTCAATCTCACGTGGGTATATATTTTCGCCTCCGCGTATTATCATCTCTTTTATCCGTCCCGTAATACGAAAATAGCCATGGCTGTCCATCACACCCAGGTCCCCCGAATGTAGGAATCCTTCGGAGTCTATGGCTGCGGCCGTGGCCTCAGAATTGTTGTAGTAGCCCTTCATAACGTTGTAGCCGCGGCAGCACATCTCGCCCTGTTGCTCCACGGGGCAAATTTCGCCCGTTTCGGGATTCTTGACCACGACCTCCACATTGGGCAGTGCACGCCCCACGGTGGTACAACGAATTTTTGTGGAGTCGGTAGTACGGGTGGCTGTCATGCCTGGCGAGGTCTCGGTCAGACCGTAAACTATTATTATCTCACGGCAATTCATCTTCTCAATCACCTGATTCATGTATTCAATGGGGCATGGGGCACCAGCCATAATCCCAGTGCGGAGCGAACTCAAATCGAACATATCGAACATAGGGTGGTGTAGCTCGGCAACAAACATTGTTGGCACGCCATATATCGAGGTGCAACACTCTTTTTGAACACCGGCCAGTACCCTCAATGGGTCGAAATCCTCTATCACCACCATAGCCACCCCATGGGTTATAACAGCGCATACCCCCAATACACACCCAAAGCAGTGGAATAGTGGCACGCACAATAGCAACCTGTCATTTGGCGTGTAGTTCATACAGTCTCCTATACTCACTCCGTTGTTGACTATGTTGTGGTGGGTAAGCATTACCCCCTTTGGAAAGCCTGTTGTACCGCTTGTGTACTGCATATTTATAACGTCGTGGCACGAGGTCGAGGCCTTTGCTGCCGAGAGCTCCTCGGGCGAAATCATACCACCCAGGGTAATGAGCTCAGCCGTGGTGTACATCCCTCTGAATTTTTCGGGCCCCATATATACTACATTGCGTAGTTTGGGCAGCTTTTCGCACCTTAGGTGGCCACGCTGCGAGCTACGTAGCTCAGGCACTATCTCGTTTATGATGGCCACGTAGTCCGAATCGCGGTAACCATTCATCAGACACATTGTGTGTATGTCGGCATCACGCATCACGTACTCTACCTCTGTGCTTTTGTAGTTGGTGTTGACCGTCACCAACACCGCCCCAACTTTGGAGCAGGCGAACATCATGGTTAGCCAGTCGGGTATATTTTTGGCCCATACACCCACCTTCGAGCCGTGGGTAACCCCGATATGGAGTAACCCCTTGGCCATACACTCCACTCTATCGTTGAATTCGTAGTACGATATACGTAAGTTACGGTCGGGGTAGACCATGAAGTCGTGGTCTGCCTGCTTGGAGGCCCAATATTCGAGCCACTGATGTAGGGTTCTCTCTGTCATGGCTTAGTATGGTGTATAAACCACAGCCAGCACTCGCGAGCTGGGGGCTGTACTTTTGTTGAGTATATAGTGAGGCACTATGCTGTCGTAGTAGATGCTGTCGCCACGTCCAAGTAGATGGACCTCAGCCCCGTAATGTACCTCTATTTGCCCCTCAAGTACATATAGGAACTCCTCACCCTCGTGCTCTGAACGCACCTCTGAGCTCTGTTCTGTACATTTTACCTCCACAATTAGTGGCTCCATGTGTCTGTCATTTTTGCCCTGCGCCAGAGAGTAGAAATCCATATGCTCTCCAGGGGCTTGTGTGGCAAAGTTTTTGCTGGGTATGGCTTGGCTGGCTCGTGTGACCACGGCTCCGAAAGTCTCTTGTCCGTCAAGCAGTGTGCCAAGGCGTGAACCTAAAGCGCGCGAGATTTTTATGAGTACTCCTATTGAAGGAGTTGAGACTCCACTCTCGATTTGTTGGAGTTTCTCTGACGAAATACCGGTTCTTGAGGAGAGCTCTTCGATTGGAATAGAACTCTCTTGCCGCATCTGGTTAATTAATTTTCCAATGAAAGACAGCATAGTTTATTGTATTATTGTTTTCGATTTACAAATGTGCAGATTTATTTTTTGTAAAATCTTTCATGCAAATTATTTTATACGATGGCCAACAATGTTAAATTAAGCTTAATGTATTGTATGTAAATATATTACTTGATTATATTATGGTATGTTAAATTAAAAAATAATATAAAAGTTTCCAACACAATATAAAAAAATAGTATTTTTGTACCCTTAATCTGTTTTATGATGATGAAAAGAGATAACTCACGTGGGGCTTTTACTAGTAGTTTTGGAGTGATGATGGCCGTTGCAGGCTCGGCTGTTGGGCTGGGTAATATATGGCGTTTCCCTTATCTTGCTGGCATGAATGGAGGGGCGGCCTTTCTTATTCTATATCTTGTGCTAGTTGTTCTAGTGGGCTTGCCTCTCATCCTGGCCGAGTTTTGTATTGGCCGTGCTTCGGGGCGTGGGTGTGTCGACTCTTTTAAGGTACTCAGCCCTAAGACGAAGTGGTATCGCTTGGGTTACCTGTCGGTGGTGGCTGGTTTTACTATCTTGGGTTTTTATTCTGTAATTGGAGGGTGGACTATCCGCTTTTTAGGCCATGCCATCACTGGCTTTGACCCCACAACTGTAGTCTCTGATTTTCATATTTTTGTCAACAGCGGTTGGTGGCCGCTGCTCTTTTCGGCCTCTTTTATTGCCATCACCATGGCCATTGTGGCTCGAGGTGTAGAGAAGGGGATAGAACAGTCGAGCAAGATATTGATGCCCCTGTTGTTGATTATTTTGGTGGCTCTGTGTGTTAACTCCATGACCTTGTCAGGTTTTACGCAGGGTATGAGTTTCCTTTTTGAACCTGATTTTAGTAAAATTACAACTCAAACGGTGCTCGATGCAGTTGGGCAGGTCTTCTTTACGCTCAGTATAGGTATGGGGGTGATGATAACTTATAGCTCTTATGTGCATAAACAGGAGAATATGTTGCGCAGTAAAATTAAGGTTACCATCATCGACACCTTGGTTGCTATTATTTCTGGCGTGGCCATTTTTCCCGCTGTCTTTACTTATGGATTGAGTCCATCCGAGGGGCCCTCTTTGGTCTTTTTAGCTCTGCCTTCGGTCTTTGCTCAGATGCCATTTGGTAATTTTATTGGGGTACTCTTTTTTGCCCTTCTCTTTATTGCTGCCATAACCTCAGCTGTCTCCATTTTCGAGATGTTAACGGCTGTTTTTATGGAAAAATACAGACTCACTCGTACCCGTGCTTTGTTTACCATAGGTGGCGGTGTCTTCTTGCTTTCGGTACTCAGCGCCCTTTCTCAAGTTGAGGGTAGTGCGCTTCGACTCTTTGGAATCAACTTTTTTGATTTTTTAGATATGCTTTCCTCCAATTATTTGTTAACTTTGGGCGGTTTGTTAACGGCTATTTTTACTGGGTGGTTTTTTGGGAGAAGGGCTTTGAGGGCTGTTTTTACTAGTGATGGGCGTTATTCTGTGAGGTTTTTCCCTGTTTTTTTATTCATAATAAAGTATGTGTCGCCCATTGCGGTGGCGGCTGTTTTTTTAAGTAAATTAGGATTAATATGACGAAAATTTGTCTTGAGGAGCGTTTTGCTCAAAATGTGGCCGCGCGTGGTATGATAGCTCCAGGTGAGTCGGTGCTGATGGCCGTTAGTGGTGGAGTGGATTCGATGACCATGCTCCATTTGATGTGGAGTCTTTATCACCAGAGCAACAACTTGGCTGTGGCGCATTGTAATTTCGGACTGCGTGCCCAAGAGGGTGACCGTGAAACCGCTCTTGTGGAGCGTGTTTGTGCCAAATTGGGGTTGCAATGCTTTGTGGCGCGTTTTAATACCAAGGCTGAAATGGAAATTACAGGTGAGTCAACACAAATGGCCGCGCGCCGTCTGCGATATGATTTTTTCGAGCAAATTTGTACAGAGAGAGGTTTTCAGAAGGTTGCCCTTGCTCATCATGCCGATGATTCGGTTGAGACTATCTTTATTAACATGATGCGAGGGACGGGCCTAAGGGGCATTACAGGCATTAACCGTGTCGGTGGACGGATTATTCGTCCTCTACTCTTTGCGGGGCGTGATGATGTCAATACGTGGGCTGTGGACAATGAATTAGAGTACTTGAACGACAGCTCCAATGATTGGCAGGGGTATCTACGTAACCGTATTCGTCTGGATATTTTACCACGTATGAACTCCTCAAGTGTAGATTTTAGGCGGACCATGTCGGACAACATAGAACGATGGGAGGCGGCACAGAGTTTTATTGATGCCCAGGTGGAGCAGATTCGTGGTCGTGTCTGCTGCGATGGTGCTATTGATTTGGAGCTTTTGGCCCAGGAAGGGTCGACTGACTTCTTGCTTTTTGAACTTCTCTACCCCTATGGCTTCTCGCCCGAGGTGATTGCCGATTTGGTTGCCTCGACCCGAACGCAGAGCCCCACTGGAAAACGTTTTTTTGCTCCTCGTTATATGGCTTTGATTGACCGTGGCCGGGTGGTGGTCGGCCCACGTGAAGCCAAAGCCTTTGTTGGAGAGACTATCAACATGGACGATGAACGCGTGGAGTGGCTTACCATTGATGATTTTGATACCCTACATACCGAAGCTAATGTGGCTTTGCTTTCTGCTGATTCTCTTCAATTTCCGTTAGAGTTGCGTCGCTGGCAACAGGGTGATAGCTTTGTGCCCATTGGTATGCATGGTTTCAAGAAGGTGAGCGATTACCTCATAGATGCCAAGGTCTCGATGGTGGATAAAGAAAATCAAGGTGTACTGCTCTCAGGCGAGGCTATTGTTTGGCTGGTGGGGAGACGTATCGATGACCGTTACAAAGTCACAGAGCGGAGTAAAAAGGTGGTGCGCATTACGTTTTAAAACATTTATGGCTGAATAGGTTTGCCCCGTTCAGCCATAAATGTTTTTAGTTGCTTCTCTTTGCGCGATTTTCGCGTCGGAAGTAGTCTCCATTGGACTTACTACCTCGGTAGCCTTGTTTTGCTTTTGCTTTGGTCTGCGTAGCTGCTTGGGCAACTAGCATCTCCTTGACCGCCTCTAGGCTCTCATATCCATGTCCGTGGACAACATCTATTTGGAAACCTATGAGTTTTTGAATATCGCGTAATTGTTGCATTTCTTCGGCATCGCAAAAGGCTATGGCCACGCCACTGCTCCCTGCACGCCCCGTTCTTCCAATGCGGTGCACATAGGTTTCTGGTACTTCTGGTAGGTCGAAATTTACCACATGCGATAGGCTGTCAATATCAATCCCTCGTGCGGCAATGTCGGTGGCAATTAATACTCTAATGGTGCGGTTCTTAAAATTACTCAAGGCCCTAACTCTGGCGTTTTGTGACTTATTACCGTGGATAGCTTCGGCCTGAATGTTGTTTTTTACTAATGCCTTGGCTATCTTATCTGCTCCGTGTTTGGTTCGCGAGAAGACCAACACCGACTCCATCTGTTCGGAACGAATAAGGTCAATAAGCAACGATACCTTGTCTTTGCGTTGCACAAAGTAGATAGATTGGGTAATCATATCCACTGTCGAACTTACTGGCGTTACGGCCACCTTAACGGGTTTGTTTAGCATCGAATCGGCCAGTGTGGCAATCTCTTTGGGCATGGTGGCCGAGAAGAGCAGGGTCTGGCGAGTTTTGGGCAGCAGTGGTAAAATACGTTTGATGTCATGTATAAAACCCATATCTAACATACGGTCGGCCTCGTCCAGTACAAAGAATTCTACAGTTTTTAGGTTCACGAACCCCTGACCGATTAAGTCTAGTAGTCTACCTGGGGTGGCAATCAGTACATCCACGCCACGTGTTAGGGCATCGGTCTGAGGTTTTTGCCCCACCCCGCCAAATATAACACATGTCTTTATTGAGGTGTTTTTACCATAACTGGTAAAACTCTCTTCGATTTGTATGGCCAGCTCGCGCGTTGGTGTAAGCACAAGTGCTTTGATGTCTCGTCGGCGCTTGTGGGCGTTGACGTTATGAAATTTTTGAATGATTGGTATCGAAAAGGCGGCAGTTTTGCCTGTTCCAGTTTGGGCGCAGCCCAAAATATCGTGTCCATCAATTATTACAGGGATTGCCTGTTCTTGTATTGGGGTTGGGTTAGTGTAACCCTCATCAGTGAGTGCCGCCAAGATTGGCTCTATAATGTTTAGTTCTTTAAAAGTCATTAAAAAAGTTTAGTGTTTAATAAAAATCGTATGTAAAACGAGCATTCAACGGCTATATTACATAAATTTTTTCAAAATGTTGATTTTTGATTTATAGGGTGCGAATTTCACACCCAAATTAAATAGTGTCGTTGTGCGTACCACGGCTCTTTGGTGGCTAAAGGTGAGGAAGCTATTTAGGCCATGGTAGTTGCCAATGCCGCTGTCACCCACTCCGCCAAAGGGTAGGTTAGTATTGGCCACCTGCACCACCACATCGTTTATACAGACTCCTCCCGAGCGCGTGTTGGCTATCACGAGGCCACTTGTGGCCCTGTTTTTGGTAAAACAGTAGATGGCTAAAGGGTGGGGCCGCTCATTGATAAAGTCGATTGCCGAGTCAATTTCTGAGAACTCCACAATTGGCATTATGGGGCCAAAAATTTCCTGTTCCATCAGTTCCGACTTCATATCCACCTCCGTTAGTACAGTGGGGGCTATATAGTTCTGTTCCAAGTCCACTTGCCCTCCAATGGCAATGTTGCCGTTACTTAGTAGTTTGGCTAGCCGCTGGCAGTGTGTTCGTGAGATAATGCGTGGATAGTCTGGACTCAATTTTGGTTCTGCCCCCCACTGCCTATTTATCTCTTTGGCCAAGAGTCTAAGTAGCTCTTTTTTGATACCCTCGTGCACTAAAAGGTAGTCTGGGGCCACGCAGGTCTGTCCTGCGTTTATGAATTTACCCCATACAATGCGCCTTGCAGCCATCTCAAGGTTGGCGTCGCTATCCACAATACATGGGCTCTTACCACCCAGCTCCAGGGTTATGGGTGTGAGGTTTTTTGCGGCACATTGCATCACGTGCTTTCCATAAGAGGCTCCGCCAGTGTAGAAAATATAGTCAAACTTTTCGGCCAAAAGTTCCTCCATCTTTTCTGTTGAAATGTCAGCCATGGCCACGTGGACAGAGTCGAAAGCAGCTTGGATTATTGTTTTTATTACCTCACTGGTATGGGCGGCCGTGGGCGATGGTTTTACCATTGCGCAGTTACCTGCGGCTATGGCTCCAATGAGTGGCGAGAAGAGCAGCTGAAAAGGGTAGTTCCATGGCGCAATTATCAACACTACTCCATATGGTTGGTAGATAGTTTTGCTTTTTGAACCCATCAGCATTAGCGGTGTATGGTAGTGCTTGGGCCTCATCCACCTTCGCAATTTGGCTACGACTCCAGTTATCTCTTTGAGCACAAGTCCTATCTCTGTGGCATAGCTTTCGGCTTCTGCTTTACGTAGGTCATTCCATAAGGCTTGGGTTATTTGTGGCTCGTACAGACGGATTGTCGTGGCCAGTTTTTTCAGAGCCGCGATTCTAAAATCGTATGTCTGGGTTTTGTGTTCTGCAAAAAATAGCCTCTCCTTGGTGATGGCTGATTGTATGTCCATGGTGATAATATTTGACAAAGGTAGCCTTTTTTATTCTTTTTCACGTTGATATATCCAAAAGATATGTTTTAGAGGCTGTTTTAATTTGTTTTCAAAATTTTCTTACTGCTATTTTTGAGGCTATTTTTTCGATGATTTGCCGAGATAGTAGTGGACTACAGCTCAAAAATCAGCGGAAAAAGAGTACAAAAAGGGTGGTAATAAAATGCTGGAAAGAGATTGAAACAGCTTCTTAGTGCAAGATTATAATCATCGACCCTAGGCAGATAAAGATTCCTCCGATTATAACTTTTGCACTAATTGGCTCCTTGAGGAAGATAAACGAGAAGAGAATTACCAGCACCACACTGAGTTTATCAACGGGGGCTACTCTCGAGGCATCGCCTGTTTGTAGGGCTTTGAAATAGAATAACCACGATAGGCCAGTGGCCACTCCCGAGAAGATAAGAAACAGCCAGCTTCTTCCATTTATCTCTTTTATGGTTGCGCTTTGGTGGCTGATAAAGACGATACTCCAAGTGATAATAAGAATCACAACCGTGCGGATTGCTGTGGCAGTATTGGAGTTAACTTCGCGGAGTCCCACTTTGGCCAATATGGCTGTTATGGCGGCAAATAGGGCTGAGAGCAAGGCGTAATATTTCCACATAGTAACTAAATTTAAGTGGCTGCAAAGGTAGAAGCAAAAATTTTTAGGAGCAAAAAAAATTGTTGTTCTACATAACTATCTTTAACTTTACACCGTTAAATATGTAATATACAAATTTAAAACATTATGAAAACAGACGTTACCACAAACTTACCTGCAGAACAGGTATACCAAGCACCTACGGTAGAGGTGGTTGAACTCAAGGCTGAACACGGCATTGCCGCCTCTGCAGTCACAACCGAACGGATGGAAGAGGAGTCTAATAATGTATGGTAAAAGAGAGTGCGGAGATTAAAAAGTCGCTGCTTCTGGTTGTGGTGATAACCGCTGCTATGGTATGTAACGCTTACTGTATCATGATATGATGGTGTACAGTGCGGATTGCAGTAGGTAAGGTGGTAGCCTAGCCATTGGAATTAACGCTCACAGCAACGCGACCAAATTAAAACGGCTTCTCCAATATAGCCAAATAATTAAGGTTAAATTTTACCTTCTTTTAAAAAAGCCTTAGGCGTACAGCTTAAGGCTTTTTGTATTGTCACCACCGTACCAAAATTTAGACAAATTCCACGGTGTCACCTCTAAAAATACTAACCCCAAAATTTTGGACTATGTACTTTATGGCCCCCTGGGCTCTGACTGAGTTTCCCGCCTTGTCCAAAGGGGGAGAGAAGGCGGCTATACCAAACCCACCGATGGGCATTGAGCCCATCACACCGCCCCCCACCCCCGTTTTTGCGGGTATCCCACTGGTGTACATCCAGTCGCCAGTATGTTCATAAAAGCCTACTGTGGCCATAAGTGACATTATCCTTTGGGCATAAGCCTCTGGAAAAACTTGCTGGTTGGTTATTGGGTTTCGGCCTCCGCCAGCAATGGTTGCCCCTACAATGGCTAACTGTTTGGTGGTGGTGCCCATCGAACATTGGCGCGTGTACAACTCCAGCGACAGAGTTGGGTCGTCGTAGATTCTGTCGTAGTTTTTTAACAACCACGCAATACTGCGATTGTTGTAGTTGGTTTGAGACTCCGACTCATATAGCTCCTCGAGTAATACCAGTGGAGAGCCGCTTAGTTGAGCCATATTGTCGGTTATGGCTTTCCATTTCTTTAGGCTGTCACCCTGTGGCTCCACCATCGACACTGCTGCTATGGCTCCCGCATTGACCAGTGGTGTCGAGGGGTGCTCTTTTTCGAGTAAAATCGCCATTATCGAATTAAAGGGTAGTCCTGTGGCATCGGCCCCTATTTTACGTAATATCTTCTCGTCAGAACTCTGTTTCATGGCCAGAATAGCTGTGTGTACTTTGCTAATACTCTCCACTCCGAACACGTAGTCGGTATCTCCAGCCTGGTATATCTCGCCCGTGGGCAACACCAAAGCAATGCCAAATAGGTCACTGTTGATATTGGCCAAAAAGGGGATGTAATTTGCATTAGCTCCTGCGCTAAGGCTTTTGAATTTGTCGTGAGCCTCTTGTAAAAGAGGTTCTAACGAACTTTTCTGAATAGTGTGTTTCATCTTTGTTCTCTATTTTTTTTGTATATCTTTTTCCCAATGGAATGGAGCAAAATCAGAGGCAGGGTCTTTCCATGAAGGTTTGCGCATGGCGTAGACTACAAATGGGATGAGCACCATTAGCAAGGTGCCTCCGATAAGTACCCCAAACCAAGTGACGTTTGAAATCTGTCCCTCGAACATTGTTGGCATAATTAAGCTCAGCACAAAGGCCAGCAGCGACCCGCAGAATCCCACGCCACCCACTATCCAAATCAGAATGTTGTTACCACTGCCAATTGAGAATGGGCGTGCAGCCTTAGGCATCGAATAGCGCAGATAGATGGCTGCGGCAAACATCAGAAGATACATTATCAAGTATAGTAGAATGGTTAATTGTGAGAGTATTTGATAGAACGATTGTACCGAAGGCATTACCACAAAGAGTAACCCAAGTATGGTTACCAATCCGCCCTGCACGTAGAGTATGTTGCGTTGTACGCCAGCCTTGTTTGTCTTTTGGAAGAATGGTGGCAGATAACCTGCCTTACCTACGGTAAAGAGACCTCTCGAGGGGCCAGCAACCCACGTCAGCACTCCAGCCAGTACTCCAAAGCTCAGTGCCACAGCCATTACAGGGCCTGCCCAACTTATCTTGAGATAGGTAAAATAGTTATCAAAACCCACCAGTAGCGATTGTGTGAGGTTGATTTTATCGGCTGGAATCACAAAGCCCAGAGCGAATGTACCCAGAACAAAGATAGTTACCGTGGCCAGCGAGCCCATCAAAATAGCCTTTGGATAATTCTTTGTCGGATTGTCCACCTGCATCACGTGTACCCCCATCATCTCCATGCCTGCATAGAAGAGGAATATGCCCGAGGCCAGCACTAAGTTGTCTAATTTAGTCAGGTCGGGGAAGAAGCTTTGAGACATGTCCATGTAGTTGTGCCCGCCAGTGGTGATATAGATGGCCCCAAAGAGAATAAGTAACCCTGCAGGAATTACGGTCCCCACTAAAGCCCCTATTTTTGAGACCTTACCGACCCAATCCATCCCCTTGAGCGAGATAAATGTGGCCCCCCAGTATATGGCTAGTACCACAATTAGCGTGAAGATTTTGTTGGACGATAGGGCTACATCGCTTACTGAGTTTGTGCCGATAAAGGCTAGTGACACAGCTCCAAAGGTGAGTACCGTTGGAAACCATATTGTGCTCTCTACCCATTGTAGAAAGATGGCCAAAAAGCCCACACGTTTGCCAAAGGCTTCGCCCACCCAACGAAATATCCCGCCCTCTTTAGTGGCGAACATAGAGGCTAGCTCGGCTGCCACCATAGCCGTTGGAATCAAAAATACTACTGCTGCAAAAAGATAATAGAAGGCCGAGGAGAGTCCGTATGTGGCCTCGGCTGGCAAGCCGCGAAGTGAAACTACTGCTGCCACATTCATGATGGCAAGGGTCAAAACACCGAGTTTCGTTACTGTTTTTGTTTGTTGTCCCATGGTTGTAAAATTGTTTAATGTTTAGTTGTGTTTTTTGGAAATAAAATTATGCAAAATGGGTGCCAGGATTTTTATTTCCGTATAAAACTTTTTAACTTTGGTATAGATATGCGTAAATTACTACTGCTTATATGGTTCTCTGTTGTTCCGCTAATGGCTAACAGTCAGGTGGATAGTCTTGATTTTGAGCAAAATGGATGGGAGCTTTTGGGGGCTTATCGCGACTATTTTTCACAGGCCTCTGATTTTAATTTAGGCTTTGTACGCTATCGTAATCGAGGGTATGATGGCTCTTGGAGTGATTTTCGTTGGAATGGTATCGTACTGGATGATGAGATGACTCTGTCCCCCAATTGGAGTGTAATGGGTGGTATGAGCTCATCGCAACGTGTGGCCACTCTTTATCGAGGGCTAGGGTGGGGCGCGACTCGTGTTGGTGGGGGAGCCTCGCTTTGGACTCTCTCCTGCGAGCAGCAAAAGCAGGGGCGTGTGGCGGCAAGTCTTAGTAATCGAACCTACCCCTATCGTGCCACTGTGCTCTTTAATTTACCCCAGGCTCCACATGGGTGGAGTTTCTCAATAGAGGCTTCACGTCGCTGGGGGCAATCACTCAATATCGAGGGTGTTCGTGGCGATACCTACACTTTTTTTTGTTCTGTGGGTAAAACTCTTGGCCGTTCTCACAGCCTGGAGCTTTCGCTCTTTTATGCCCCCACTATCAGGCAGCGACAGGGGGCTTCCACGGCCGAGGCTTACACCTTGGTGGGTAATAATCTCTACAACCCTTTGTGGGGTTGGCAAGGTGGCAAGGTACGTGGTGCTCGTACGAGTGCTGTTTCTCAGCCAATGGCCACTTTGGTTCATCAGTGGCAGATTTCAAAGCATACCTCACTTGTAACCACCGTTTTTGGCCTCTTTGGCCAGCGACGTGAGCTCTCGCTAGATTGGCAGAGTGCTCCGAATCCATATCCCGATTACTACCGTAATATGCCCTCTTTCGAGCTCAGCGAATCCTCGCGTGAGGAGCTCACCGAACTTTGGAAAAGCGACCAAAGTGTGAGTCAAATCAACTTCCAGAAGCTTTATGATTGTAACTATTACGACACTCCGCGGGCGCACTATATTTCGCAGGCTAGGGTCAGCCAACACGGACAGCTTAAGTTTCAAAGCTCCCTGCACACTAAAATCAGAAGCTTATCGCTTGATGGTGGCCTCGAGGCTTCGTGGACCACTGTGCGTAATTACAAGGAGGTTGAGGAGCTGTTTGGGGGGCAATATTGGCTCGATGTGGACCATTTTTTGGAGCAGGACGAGGATATGAGGGAACTCACTCAGAACAATCTGCTCCAGCCCAATCGACATGTGGTGGTTGGGGAGAGGTTTGGTTATGACTATCGCTTACGCACCACTCGGGCCTCTGCGTGGGTTACCTTGGAGATTCCTTTCAAGAGTTGGCGGGTACGGGCCTCAGGCAGGGTCGGTTTTCGCTCGGTGAACCGTGAAGGATTTTACGAAAAAGAGAATTTTGCTGGTGGTGGCTCTTATGGACGCTCGGGTGCTTCACAAGGGGTTGAATACGACGTGCGCTTGGGGGTAGAGTATCGGTTGGGTGGTAGAATGGTGGCTGGGGCAACTCTCCAGGGTAGTTCGCAG